>DATLFP010000227.1:0-2138 GCA_035540955.1 Acidimicrobiales bacterium | reverse complement strand
CGACGATGCACGAGCGCAAGGCGCTCATGTACGACCTGGCCGACACCCTCGTGGCCTTCCCCGGCGGGTTCGGCACCCTCGACGAGACGTTCGAGGCCATCACGTGGTCGGCCCTCGGCATCCACGCAAAGCCCGTCGGCTTCCTCGAGGTCGACGGCTTCTGGGGGCCGCTCATCGACTGGCTCCACCACGCCGTCGACGTCGGCGTGATCAGCGAGCGCCGTCGCGACCTCCTCGTGCTCGACCACGACCCCGACCGTCTCCTCGACCGCCTCGCGTCGATGCGACCGACCGGCGAGGCCGTGATCACCCCCGACGAGCGCTGACCACCTCGGCCCGCCAAGTTCTCGGAGCACCGAGACCGGCTGTACCGGCCTGGGTGCTCCGAGAACTGGTCAGAGCTCGTTGCGCCACCAGGTGAGGATGTCGGCGAGGGTCTGCTCGAGGGGGATCTCGGGCTTCCACCCGGTGTCGCCCACGATCTTGGCGTTGTCGCCGAGCACGACGGGCACATCGACCGGCCGCAGCCGCTCGGGGTCGAGCACGACCTTCATCGGCGCGCCGGACAGGGCGATCAGCGTGTCGGCGAGCTCACGGATGGCGACGGCCCGGCCGCTGCACACGTTGTACGCCTCACCGGGCACGCCCTTGTCGGCCAGCAGCCGGTAGGCGCGCACGACGTCGCGCACGTCGGTGAAGTCGCGCCGGGGCGACAGGTCCCCGGCGAGGATCTCCAGCCCGCCGCTCCGCTCGTTCTCCGCCACCTGGCGGGCGATCGCCGACGCGACCAACCGGTCGGACTGCCCCGGTCCGAGGTGGTTGAACGCCCGCACCAGCACGACGGGGAAGTCGCGGCCGCGGACCATGTAGGAGCCGAGCATCTCGGCCGCCGCCTTGCTGGCGCCGTAGGGGCTCACCGGCTGCAACGGCGTGTCCTCGGTGATCGGCAGGAGCTTCTCGGGGACCTGCCCGTACTGCTCGGCGCTGCCGATGATGACGACCCGCTCGGCGCCCGCCTCGTGGGCGGCGAGCATGACGTTGAGGGTGCCCTCGGTGTTGATGCGCAGGACCTCGGCGGGCGCGTGCCAGGAGTCGCCCACGTGGCTGGCCGCCGCGAGGTGGTACACGACGTCGGGCATCTCGGCGGCCAGCCGGGCCCGCACCGCCTCGGCATCGGCGATGTCCATGTCCTGATCGACCCCGACCACCTCGTCGCCCATCGCCTCCAGATGCGCGGTCAGGTAGGGACCGACGAACCCGTGGGCGCCGGTGACGAGGGCCTTCACGGGCTGGATCCTGTCACGTCAGGTGGACCCCAACGCCACGATGGGGCTGTTCAGCGGGGGCGTGCG
Organism: Acidimicrobiales bacterium; assembly: GCA_035540955.1. Lineage (GTDB taxonomy): Bacteria > Actinomycetota > Acidimicrobiia > Acidimicrobiales > CADCSY01 > DATLFP01. The sequence continues at coordinate 786 of DATLFP010000227.1, read as the reverse complement.
GCCGGCATCGACGGCCCGACCGAAGGCGAGCGACACCCCGTCGGCGCGGGCCAGCCAGTAGCCCCGCGCCTCGGGCGCGGGCGCGATGCCCACGACGCCCGGTCCGGACTGGCCGCCGCCGCCGCCGAAGTACGGAGCCCCGCCGAACGCGAAGACGGCGCCGTCGGCAGCCGCCAGCCAGTACGACGACCGCGAGGCGGCGGCCATGCCCACGATCGGCGCCGCCAGCCGGGTACCCCCCGTCGAGCCGGCGAACACGGCGTCGCCGAACGCGAAGATCCCGCCGTCGGCCGCGACCAACCAGTACCCCCCGCCGGTCGGGCTGGCCGCCATCCCCACCACCGGTTGGTTGAGGCGGATGGCGCCCGTCGAGCCGAAGAAGCCGGCGTCCCCGAAGCTGAAGATCCCGCCGTCGCGCGCCACCAACCAGTAGCCCCGTCCCGACGTCGTCGCCGCCATCCCCACCACGGGCTGGTTGAGGCGGACGGCGCCCATCGAGCCGTGGAAGGGCACACCGTAGGAGAAGACGCCGCCGTCGGCGGCGGCGAACCAGTAGCCCCGAGGCCCGGCGGTGGCGGCCGCCACGATCGGCTGGTTGAGGCGGATGGCACCGGCCGATCCGCGGAAGGCGGCGTCGCCGAACGTGAACGCGCCCCCGTCGGCGGCCACCATGACGAAGCCGCCGGGGAGGTCGGTCACCGCTGCGGCGGCGTCGAGCAGCCCGTTGGTGCCGGCCAGCGGACGCGCCGTCCGCGCCAGGCGGGTGGCCACGTCGGCGGCGGTGAA
>DATLFP010000226.1:0-4342 GCA_035540955.1 Acidimicrobiales bacterium | reverse complement strand
AGACCGCCACCGCGATCCCGAAGCGGTCGCCGGCGTCGGCGTCGGAGGCGGCGAGCTTCTGCTGCTGGGCCCAGGTGCCGGCCGAGCGCACGAACACGTAGGCCGAGCCCGAGTCCATGCCAGCGGGGGCGTCGTCGAGGTACGCCCCGACCACCGCGGTGTCGCCCGAGACCGCCACCGAGATCCCGAAGCGGTCGCCGGCGGCGGCGTCGGCGGCGGTGAGCTTCTGCTGCTGGGCCCAGGTGCCGGCCGAGCGCACGAACACATAGGCCGAGCCCGCGTTGCTGCCGGCGAGGGTGCTGTCGAGGTACGCACCCACCACCGCGGTGTCGCCCGAGATCGCCACCGAGATCCCGAAGTTGTCCACGGCGGCGGCGTCGGTTGCGGTGAGCTTGGCCTGCAGGGCCCATGTGCCGGCCGAGCGCACGAACACATAGGCCGAGCCAACGTTGCTGCCGGCGGGGGTGTCGGCGGCGTTCGCCCCCACCACTGCGGTGTCGCCCGAGACCGCAACCGCGACCCCGAACCGGTCACCGCCGGCGGCGTCGGCGGCGGTGAGCTTGGCCTGCTGGAACCAGGGGTCGATGGCGAGGGGGTAGGCGGCGCCGTCGTCGTCGATACGGAGCTGCACGGCTTGGCCCTCGACGGCCAGCCTCGCCGGCAGGCGCCGACCGGTGGCGTCGAGGACCTCCAGGCCGCTGTAGCGCAGCACGGCGCCGGTGTCGGGCGCGCTGGCCACGACCTCGCTGCCGTCGGCGCTGAGGGCGACGGCCAGCCCGGTGGCGTCCATCTCCAGGATGAGGGGACCGGGACCGCTCGACGGTGCGCTGACCAGGGTGAAGCCCTGCTCCAGTCCCCGAGCCTCGTTGCGGTACCACTCGACGAGGGACGGACTCCTCCGGTACTCGACGCTGTCGGCCGTGCCGACCACCTCCGCCGCCTCCACCGGGGCCAGGGCGCCGGGGCGCCCGAGGCGGGCCAGGTCCAGGCTCAGGGCTCCGCCCCGTATCGTGTCGGCGACGGTGGGCCCGGTGGGCCCGAAGGTGGTGTGCAGGCCCTGGGCCGGAGTGGTCGTGGCCCAGGTGCCGTCGGCACCGGGCGCGAAGCGGTAGGCGTCGGCTGCGATGGCGGCATCGGCGGCGTCGCGCAGCCCCGCCGGCCAAGTGCCCAGGGTGGCAGTGGGCGCCGCCGAGGCGGGGCCGCGATCGGCCGACACCAACGGCGTCACCAGCGCCTGGCTGGCCACGGCCGCGAGGGCGACCACCACCAGCACGGCCGCTCGACCCCATCGCCCGCGCCCCAGCACTGGTGCCATCGGGACCTGACCCAACACAGCCACGCTCATCGTCCCTCGGCCCCAGCTCCGGTGCGATACAGCGTCGGTGCGCCGGTCGACGGCTGTTGGCGGTTGGCCGGCGTGCCGGTGTCGACGATCATGGGCTCGGCTCCCAGGATGACCACCTGGTGGATCACGAAGGTGTCCTGCACAATCACCGCGGCGGTACCGCGATCGTCGGTGCGATGGGTGCGAATATCGTCATCCGGCTTGCCCTCCTGCCAGCTGCTCGCAGCGGATCTGCATCGTCGTGCATCACCGCGCCACTGTCGTCCGTGCCAGCACGGATGCCAGTACCCCTGTCTGTCAGGCTGACGTGACACACCTGCTGCCGCGGATGAACCGAGCAGGGCGAGATGGGAACACCTACACCATGGCCGTTCACGCCCTTGGCGAAGCGCGTCCATGAGGCGAGGTGGCCGACGACGATCCGGCTACCCGGCCCCACCGGCGAGCGTCTGAGCTCGAGGGGTCCGGCGGGGACGATCCCGCCCTCGCCCCGGCGGGCCCTGGCCCACGCGCTTACGGCTGCGACGTGGCGTCGATGTTGCCGGCCAGCACGGGGGCGACGATGAGCTGATACCTGCGATTCCGAAGGGCGTGCTCGGCAATGACGATGTCGCGCAGCTCGGCGAACGTCCCGTAGGGAACGCCCATCGCTTCGGCTCCCCGCTGCACCCGATCGAGCTCCTCGGGCGTCAGAGGACCATCGGACGAGCAGGCCCGAAGGGTCTCGTACACCGTCCCTCGGCAGATCATCGACATGCCGGGAAGCTCCATAAGGCCTTCGAGCGTGTCAGCGTCGTCGTAGGTCTTGATCATCTCGATGACGCGCTCTGAACTACCGGCCGCGGTGTGATAGCCGACGAGCCAGTCCCGCTGTCGCGGCGTGAGGTGGGCGTTCCCACCGGCGCAGAGGAGAATCGCTCTTGCATCCAAAGCGTTGTCTTCCTCGGTGATCTGCTCGTACAGCTCACCGGGCGCTTCCCAGTTCTCCCAACCGATCCACTTCAGGGCGGTCAGCCGCCGTCGTTCGATGTCGACGTCCGCCGGCACGGCGAGGGGGATGTCGGCGGACACGGTCGTCCCCCGTCCCGGTTGACTGTCGATCACCAGCTCACCCCCGAGTGCGGTGACACGGTCGGCGAGACCTTCAAGTCCCGACCCGGGCGATGCACCGGCGCCGCCCGAGCCGTCGTCGGACACGGCCACATGCAGGGCTCCGTCGGCGACGGTCGCCCGTACCGTGGCTTGGCGGGCGCCAGCGTGCTTGTTGACGTTGGTGAGGGCCTCGGCGACGAGGTAGTAGGCGGCGACCTCGACCGGTTGCGGCAGTCGCTGCCGAACCTCGAGGTGAAGCTCGACCGGGACGCCCGGCCGCTCGGCAAGGGTTTCCAGCGCACCCGCGAGGCCGGCCTCGTCGACGATCGCAGGGTGGATGCCCCGGGCCAGTTCACGGAGCTCGGTCAGCGCATCGTCGAGCTCTCTCGTCGCGTCGGCGATGAGCTCGGTCATGACCGCGTCCCCTGCGACCTGGCGGCTGGCCAGGCGGAGCATCAGGGCCAGTCCGACCAGGCGCTGTTGGGCGCCGTCGTGGAGGTTGCGCTCCACCCGCCGAAGCTCCCGGTCACCTGCGTCGACGATTCGGGCCCGCGATGCGTGGACCTCGGCGAGCTGCGCGTGGAGCTGGGCCTTGAGTCGCTCATTGTCGATCGCCAGCGACGCCGCCTCGGTGACAGCCTTGAGCCGCTCGGGGTCATCCAGCAGGGCGCGATCGTGGATCAGGCCGGCGACCGGCTTCCCGCCACGGGCGATGGGGGTGAACGCTCGGCCGTCGATTGCGGTGGTCGCCGCAGCCTCGCCGAGCTCGTCGATCCAGCCACCGGTCCCGACTCGGGAGTAGACGATATCGAGCTCCGGGTCGCCAAGCGCCCGCCTGAGCGTGTCACGCACCTTTCGCCGGCGCTACGTGTCCCGAGGCTCACGACGAACGGCGCGGGCCGCGGTAGGCGCTCGCCGTGATCCAGTTTGCGACCGTCCCGAGCGGCATGGACCCATTCTGGCCGCTCGGGCGGAGAACCGCATGGAGCCAGCGACACAAGACGGGGACCACCGTGTGAGCCGTCGTGCGCGCTGCGCCGAGGCTGGGCCGTCCGCAGAACGTGTCAGTGCCAGCACGGATGCAGTACCCGTCGGAAAGGACGACGATGGGCCCATGCCACTGCGTGTCGTCCTGGTGGATGACGACGAACGGTTTCGCGCTGTGGCCCGGCGGGCGCTGGTAGCCGAGGGCATCGACGTCGTGGCCGACGTGGAATGCGGCGAAGAGGTTCAGGACGCGGTGGCCACATGGCAGCCGGACGTCCTACTGCTCGACATCGGGCTGCCGGGCATCGACGGCCTCGAAGTGGCACGGCAACTGCGGGCGAAAGGCGGTGGTCCCGTCGTGATCCTCATGTCGTCCCGTGACGCGGCCTACGGGCGCCGGGTGGCCGAAGGGCTGGCCGCTGGCTACCTGCGCAAAGAAGAGCTCTCGCTTACCGCCATCGTTGAGCTCGCCGGCCCGTCATGACGCACCGTCCCGGTTCTCACGCTCTTTCGCTCGACGGCGACGTCCTCACGCGAAGGTGGGCGAGCACGGCGAGGACCCGACGGTGGGTCGCCGGGTCGGCATCGAGGCCGAGCTTGGCGAAGATGCGGCTGGTGTGGGTCTCCACGGTACGGGTCGTCACCATGAGCTGCTCGGCGATCCGGTCGTTGGAGTACCCCTCGGCCACGAGCCCGAGCACGTCGCGCTCCTTGGCGGTCAGCGCGGCCATGGGGTCGGCACGGCGGGGTGTCTGGAAGACGGTGCGAACCACCTCGGGATCGATGGCCGTCCCCCCGGCGACGACTCGCCGGATGGCATCAACGAGCTCCGCCGGGCGGGCGATGCGCTCCTTCAACATGTAGCCCACCCCAGCCCGCCCACCGGTGAGCAGCTCGACCGCATGGCGGGTCTCGATG
>DATLFP010000225.1:0-43818 GCA_035540955.1 Acidimicrobiales bacterium | reverse complement strand
CTGGTCGAAGGCGAAGAGCAGCTCTTCGGCCGCCGACGCGAACCGCTTGCCGAGCGTGGTCGCCTGGGCCGCCACGTTGTGCGAGCGCCCGGCGATGACGAGCGCCGAGTGCTCGGCGGCGAGGCCCGCCAGCCGGGCGAGCACGGCCACGGTGCGGTCGCGCAGGAGCATGAGTGACTGCCGGAGCTGGAGCTGTTCGGTGTTCTCGGTGGCATCGCGCGACGTCATGCCCTTGTGCACGTGCTCGTGGCCGGCGAGGGCGCAGAACTCCTCGATGCGCGCCTTCACGTCGTGCTTGGTCACCCGCTCCCGCGCCTCGATCGACGCCAGGTCGACCTGGTCGATCACCCGCTCGTAGTCGGCGATCACGCCGGCCGGCACCTCCACGCCGAGGTCGTGCTGAGCCCGCAGCACCGCCACCCACAGCCGACGCTCGAGCACGACCTTGTGCTCGGGCGACCAGAGCTGCTTCATCTCGGCGCTGGCGTAGCGGCCGGCGAGGACGTTGGGATTGCTCACGCGAGCTTCTTCGGCTCCCAGCTGGCGCGGTCGGCCTCCAGCTTCTTCCGCAGGTCGTCGTCGGTGACGGCGAGGATCTGGATCGCCAGCAGGGCCGCGTTCTTCGCCCCGTCGATGGCGACGGTGGCGACCGGCATACCGGGCGGCATCTGCACCGTCGAGTGCAGCGCGTCGGCGCCGTTGAGGGCGCCGCTCGCGACCGGGACGCCGATCACCGGCAAGGTCGTCTTTGACGCGCACACCCCGGCCAGGTGGGCCGCCATCCCAGCGGCGGCGATGACCACTCCGAACCCGTTGTCGCGTGCGCCGCTCACGAGCTCGGCCACCTTCGCGGGGTTCCGGTGGGCGCTGGCCGCCCACCACTCGTGCTCGACCCCGAACTGCGCCAGCGTGTCGATCGCCGGCTGCAGCTTCTGGGCGTCGTTGGCCGAGCCCATCAACACCAGCACCTTCATGCGTACCTCTTCATGCATACCTCGCTCCGATGTCACGCCGGTAGGTCATTCCTGGCCAGGAGATCATGCCCACCGCGGTGTAGGCGCGAGCCCGGGCGTCGGGAAGGTCGCGGCCGAGGGCGGTGACGTTGAGCACCCGGCCGCCGTTGGTGGTCATGCCCGGACCCACGCCGGCGCTGAACACGGTGACGTCGGGCAGATCGCCGGCGTCGTCGACGCCCTCGATGCGGTCGCCCTTGCGCACCGCGCCCGGGTACCCCTCGGCCGCGAGGGCCACGGTGAGGCAGGCCCGGTCGACGAACCGGGGCTCGCTCCGGATGGCGCCGGCCGCGGCCTCGGCCATCAGCTCCACCGGGTCGGACTCGAACAGCGGCAGCAGGCACTGGGCCTCGGGGTCACCCCACCGCACGTTGTACTCGACGATCTTGGGGCCCTCGGCGGTGAGCATCGGGTTCGAGTAGAGGACGCCCCGGTAGTCGATGCCGCGAGACCGGAGGGCGGCGAGCGTCGGCTGGATGCACCGCTCGAGCACCTCGTCGATCACCGCCTTGGTGGCCACCGGCACCGGCGCCACCGACCCCATGCCGCCGGTGTTGGGCCCGACGTCACCCTCGCCGATGCGCTTGTAGTCCTGGGCCGGCGGGACCAGCACCGCCCGCTCGCCGTCGCACACCGCGAACACCGAGATCTCGGGCCCTTCCATGCACTCCTCGACGACGATGCCCCCGCCCTCGAGCTTGGCCCGGGCGTCGGCGATGGCCTCGTCGAGGTCGGGCGTGACGAGGACCCCCTTGCCCAGGGCCAGGTAGTCGGTCTTGACCACGTAGGGGCCCGGCAGCGACCGGAGGAACGCCTCGGCGGGGCCGGCCTCGGCGAAGGAGCCGTGGCGGGCGGTGGGCACGCCGGCCTCGACCAGCAGGTCCTTCATCCACTGCTTGGACCCTTCGAGCCGGCCCCCGTCGGCGTTGGGGCCGAAGACGAGCTTGCCGGCCGCCCGGAGGCGGTCACCGGTGCCACCGACGACGATGTCGTCACTCCCGAGGATGTAGAGATCGGCGTCGACCGGCTCCTCGGCCGCCGAGAAGGGGTTGCCGGCGTTCCCGGGCACGACGGTCACGTCGTGCCCGAACCTTGCGGCCGCCCATCCGAGGGCATGCTCCCGGCCGCCGCCGCCCAGCACACACACCTTCACCGGTCGATTCTCGCAGACGGCCCGCGGGGTGCGAGACCCGATCAGGCCACGAAGACGGTCTGGCGCCGCTCGGGTCCGACGGAGATGTGCGACACCGGCACCTTGGCCTGGTCGGCGAGGAAGAGCACGTAGTCGCGGGCCTTCGCCGGCAGCTCCTCGAGCGTGGTCGCCTTGGAGATGTCCTCCTGCCAACCGGGCAACGTCTCATAGACCGGCACCGCCTTGTGGAGGTCGCTCTGGTGGTACGGCATGTGCTCGAAGCGGGTGCCGTCGACGTCGTAGGCGACGCAGACCTTGATCTCCGGTAGCGGGTCGAGGATGTCGAGCTTCGTGAGGAAGATGTCGGTGAGACCGTTCAGCCGGGCCGACTGGCGCATCATGACCGCGTCGAACCAGCCGGGACGCCGGCGGCGCTTGGTGTTGACCCCGTACTCCTTGCCCCGGAGCACGATGTCGTCGGCCGCCTCCCCGAACAGCTCGGTGGGGAACGGTCCCGATCCGACCCGGGTGAGGTAGGCCTTCGTGACGCCGATGATCCGCTCGAGGTTCCTCGGCCCGACGCCGGCGCCGGCGCACACGTTGCCGGCCACCGTGTTCGACGAGGTCACGAAGGGATATGTGCCGTGGTCGAGATCGAGGAACGTCGCCTGCGCGCCCTCGAACATGACGCTCCTGCCGGCATCGAGGTACGAGTGGATGAGATCGACGGAGTCCACGATCCGAGGCTCGAGGCGGGGCGCGATGACCCCGAGGTACTCGTCGCAGATCGACTCGGCCGTGGGGCCGAGGCGGTTGTACACCTTGGCCATCACCGCCAGCTTCTCCTTGAGGACCACGTCGAGCTTCTGCCGGAAGATCTTGGCGTCGAGCAGGTCCTGCACCCGCAGCCCCACCCGGAACGCCTTGTCGGCGTAGGCGGGGCCGATGCCGCTCTTGGTGGTACCCAGCTTGTTCTCACCGAGATGCCGCTCGTAGAGGACGTCCATCTCCTGGTGGTACGGCAGGATCAGGTGGGCGTTGCCGCTCACCACCAGGTTGCTCGTGTCGATCCCCCGCGACTCGAGCATGTCGATCTCCTGGAACAGCACGCGGGGATCGACGACGACGCCGTTGCCGATGACGTTCTTCACCGTCGGGTGCAGGATCCCGCTCGGCACGAGCCGGACGGCGAAGGTCTGCTCGCCGGCGACGATCGTGTGGCCGGCGTTGTGACCGCCGTGGAAGCGGACGACCATGTCGGTGTCCGCAGCGAGGATGTCGATGAGCTTGCCCTTGCCCTCGTCACCCCACTGGGTCCCGACCACCACCGTGCCTGGCACGTGGGAACACGCTACCGGGCGGGACCTTCCCGCCCTAGTCGGTTCTGGTGTCAGCGATCTCGTCGAGCCGGTCCATCAGCTCGGTGAGGGTCGGACCGCCGAGCAGGTCGGCGAGCCGGCCGGCGACGAGGTCGATGTTCGAGCGGAGCCCGACGATGGCGTCGATCGTCGGCTGCAGGGCGACGACGGCGACCGCGAGGTCGGCAACCCGGCGGCGGATCTCCTCCCACCCGGGCTCGGCCGCCTCGATGCGGTCGTCGACGGTCCGCAGCGCCGCCTGGACCGGTTCGAGGTCGACCGGCCCTTCGGTGGGGATGGCGTCGACCTTCCCCCGCAGCTCGGCGAGTGCGGCCTCGACACCGGACAGGTCGGCCGCCGGCGCGGTCGGTGGCCGATCGTCCAGGCGGGCCTCCACCCGACGGAGCAGCTCGTCGGTCGCCTCCGCCAGGACCACGGCCCGGGAGGCGGCCTCCTGGAAGCCGGTGGAGAGCTCGGCGCGCAGCTGCTCGGCGGCGGTCCGGGTCTGCCGCTCGACCAGCTCGAGCCGCACGTCGATGGCGCGCACCGTGCTCTCGATCGCCGCGAAGCGCGCCGCCAGCTCGCTCGAACCGGCAGGTGCGGGCGCTCCGGCCGGCGCCGGGGGCGGTTCGGGCCGGCTTCGCTTGCGGGCTGCAGGCTGGAGCTCCGGTCCGTCCACCGGCCGGAGCGTAGTGAGATCCCGTCGAACGCCCCTCTCCGAGGCCGGCTGGCTCGCATCCGAGGCGCGGCGCGGCTACGCAATCTCTGTGAACGAGCGCGGCTTCGAGGTCGAGCCGACCGACATCGACGGCCTGCTCGTCGTGCGGGCGAAGTCGATCAGCGACGACCGCGGCACGATCCGCGAGCTGTTCCGGGCGTCGGCGTACGCGTCGCTCGGCGGACACGACCGCGGGCCGTGGGTCCAGGTGAACCTCACCGAGACGGTGCGGGGAGCGCTCCGAGGCATGCACGGCGAGGACATGACCAAGCTCGTCGGGGTGGCTGCCGGCGCCGCGTTCGGCGCGTGGGTCGACGCCCGCCCCGCGTCACCCACGTGTGGGCGGGTGGTGACGATGGACCTCGAGCGGGGCACCCAGGTGCTGGCGCCGCCCGGGGTGTGCAACGGCTTCCAGGCCACGGCCACCGGACCGACCCAGTACCTCTACTGCTTCGACCGCGAGTGGGCACCCGACCTGCCCGGGCCCGCTGTCCACCCGCTCGACCCCGCACTCGGGATCCGGTGGCCGATCGACCCGCCCATCCTCTCGGCGAAGGACGCATCGCTGCCGACCCTGGCGGAGGTGCTGGCCGCCCACGCGCCCCCGCGCGCGTGACCAGGGCCGACCGGGCTCAGTCGTCGACCTTGCGGTTGCGCCGGCCCGACGCCGCGTACCGGTAGTCCTGCTGGTACCTCGTCGCGCCCGACCGAGCGACGCCGTTGAGCACGCACCCGATCAGGCCGGCGCCCACGACCGCGAGGCGGCGGGCGCTCTCCTTGGCGACCTCACGCTCGGTCCGACCGGCGCGGAGGACCATCACGACGGCCTGCACCTGGGTCGAGAGGGCAACGGCATCGGTGACGGGCATGATCGGCGGCACGTCGACGATGGTGACGTCGGCGTGCCCAGCGTCGTCGAGCGCGGCCATGACCTGCGCCATCGCCTCGGAGCCGATCAGCTCGGCGGGGTTGGGCGGGAGCGGTCCGCTCGGCAGCACGTGGAGGTTCGGCATGACCGGAACGAGCGCCTCGCTGAGAGTGGACTGCCCGAAGAGGACCGACGTGAGGCCGACCTCCCTCTGCGCGCCGAGGGCCTCGGTGAGACGGGCGCGCCGGAGGTCGCCGTCGACGGCCACCACGCGGGCGCCGCTCTGGGCGAAGGCGATCGCGAGGTTGGCAGCGGTGCTCGACTTCCCCTCTCCCGCCGATGGCGAGGTGATCATGATCGAGCGCACCGGGACGTCGCTGCCGAGGAACTGGATGGACGTCCGCAACGAGCGGAACGCCTCGGCCGCAGGGTCCCCGGCGGACAGGTCGGGGAGGAGCACGTCCGGGCGCTTCCGCCGTGGGACGACCGCGAGCACCGGCGCGCCGACGGACGCCGTCGCCTGGTCGGGTGTCTTCACCGATCGGTCGAGCGCCTCGACCAGGAAGGCGACCGCGAGGCCGAGCCCGAGACCGAGCACGAGGCCCACCGCCAGGTTGCGCTCCGGCTTCGGTTTGAACGGCGCGACCGGCGTGGTCGCCTCGTCGATGATGCGCGCCTCGATCCGCTCGGCTCGGCCTTGCTCGAACTCGTCGACCAGCTCGATGAACACCTCCGCGGCCGCCCCGGCGAGCGCCTCGGCCCGGACCGGGTCTCGGTCGTCGGCGCTGATCGTGATCAGCAGCGTGTCCTCCTGCGGCACCGCGCGCAGCTGGCGGCTCAGCGAGCCGGCCGACTGGTCGAGCTCGAGGTCGTCGATGATCCGCTGGGCGGCGGCGCGCGAGGTGGCGACGGCGGCGTAGCTGCGGAGCAACCCAGAGCTGAGCTGCACGCCCTGCAGTGCTTCCTGGATGCCGCGCGCCGCGGGAACGTTCACGAACAGGCGCGCCGACGACCGGTACTGCTCAGTGGTGCTCCGGGTGATGGCCATCGCGCCCGCGACGGCGGCGAGGATGCAGACGACGATCGCCAACCACCGGCGCCGCAGCACTCCGAGGTAGTCGACGACATCCACGGCGGCACGGTAGTCGCGGGTCTCAGAGACGGCGCGAGTAGACAGCGCACGCCAGATGGCTCGGCGACGCGACGATCGAGTCGAGGAGATACTCGACTGCGCCCCGCCACGAGTCGGGCAGTCGCCGCAGGATCGACGCCTGGCGCGGCCGCGAGAGCCACCGGTAGCAGGGGAGCGTTGTCACCAGATCGAGACCGGCGGCCGACGCCACGGCGTGCCACCGATCCGCGGCCCGGAAGCGCACGTGGGCGGCCGGCCGGATCTCGGCCGGTGCGAACGCGTCGATCACGACGAACGATCCGCGAGGGCGCAGCACGCGGGCGGCCTCGGCGACGGTCTGCTCCCAGAGGGCGTCGTCCACGATGTGGTACGCGACATCGAGGAACGTCACGCAGTCGATGCTGGCGTCGGCGACGGGCAGCGGCTGCTCGCCGAGATGGACCTCGTCGAAGCGGAAGGAGGGGTGGCGCTCCCGGAGTGCGGCCACCGCGGCCGCCGAGATGTCGACCCCGTGGACGTGCGATGCGCCGGCGCGCTCGAGCCGATCGACGACCCATCCGACGCCGCTGCCGAGGTCGAGTGCGCGATCGAGCACTTCCACCCGCTGGAGAGCGCGGGCGAGCACCTCGCCCTTGCGCCGGTAGAGCCAGCGGTTGTAGGCCTCGCCGTACGCGACGTGCCCGGTCGAGCGGAGCCCACCCACCTCGGCGAGCCGGTCAGCCCAGTACTCCGCAGGGCGGTAGTCGTCGTCGGCGGTCATCACGCCCTGCTCAACGTGGGCCGGGGCCGGTTCTTGCGACCAAACTGGCGCCGATGCCCGAGCCTGCGCCTGCGCCCGACGCCTACCTGCGGCCCGCGCTCCGGCCCCGGGCGCTGGACAGCGCGCTGCAGCGGCGCGCCGTGCTCGCCTTCCTGGAGGAGATCGGCCCGACGCTGAGCGGCGTCGTGCTCGACGTCGGCTGCGGCCACCAGCCATATCGCGAGCTGCTGACCGGGCCGCAGCGTGGCACGCAGCTCTACGTCGGGATTGATCTGCCCCCGACCCGCTACCGCTCGCCGGACGTCGTGTGGGAGGGCACGGCGCTCCCGCTCCGCACCGCGTCGGTCGATGCCGCGATCGCCACCGAGCTCCTCGAGCACGTGCCCGACCCGATGCCCCTCCTCCGCGAGGTGCACCGCGTGCTCCGGCCCGGCGGGCGCCTCCATCTCACGGTGCCCTATCTCTGGCCGCTGCACGACGTCCCCGACGACCAGTACCGGTACACGCCCTTCGCCCTCGAACGGATCCTCAGGGCCGCCGGCTTCGACGCCATCGAGCTGCGGGCCACGGGCGGGTGGGACGCGAGCCTTGCCCAGATGCTCGGGCTCTGGGTGCGGCGCCGTCCGATGTCTCGACGGCTGCGCGCGCCGCTGTCGATCGTGCTCACGCCGGTCGTCGCCGCTCTCGCACGCCTCGATCGCCGCCCCGCCCGCTTCACCGAGAGCACGATGCTGACCGGTATCAGCGGCTGGGCCGGGAAGCGGTCGGCGTCGAGCCGCTGAGCACCTCGGCCAGCCGGACACCGAGTCGCCGGCTGAAGCGGTCCATCCCCTTCTCGTTCACGTGGGCGGGATCGGCGAAGTGGACCTCGTCCTCCAGGTCGAGATCCACCTCGATCAGGGGGACGCCGGCCCGCTCGGCGATGGCGCGGATGGCGACCAAGGCGTCGTCGAGGTCGGCGCGACCGTTCGGGAGGAGCTCGGTGATCGCTCGCGACATCGGCACGGTGGTCAGCACGAGCTGCGCGACGAGCGGCCGGAGCGCGGCGACGGTGCGCTCGACGATCGCCAGCTGCTCGCCGCCCATGCAGAAGTTCCCCAGCACCCCGTTGGCGAGGTGATCGTGCATCGCCTCGGTCGTGTGGAACCCGCGGCCGTGGAAGCCGACCCACTCACCGTCGTCACCGACGCTGACCTTCGAGCCCCGCACGTCGGCGTCGGGGAGGACCGTGCCCTCCGCTCGACAGCGGGCGGCAGCGAGGAGCACGCGCGGCCGGATCAGGACGCGATGGTGGCGGAACAGCGCCGATGCCATCGCCAGCCGGCGGGCGACGGCGCCGACCAGACCGTCGCGGCCGAGCAGTGACCGTCGGTACTTCTCGGATTCTTCGACGAGCAGGGGGCCGTTGTCGTTGGAGTCGTAGATGGAGATCCCCAGCACGAGTATCCGGGGGCGCAACATCGGGATGACGGTGCCGGTGAGCCAGGGCCCGATCACCGCGTAGAAGCCGCGGTGCAGGGCGGCGTTGTAGCCGCGCAGGGGAAGGCCCGCCCCCTCGGCGACCGCGCGCGGGGCGATGCCGGAGTGCACGACCGACGAACCGCAGAACACCACGTCGGCGCGCCCCCATCGCTTGCGGAAGGCCTTCATCTGGCGCACCCGCACCGCCGGCAGCGTGTCGTGCCAGAGCCGATGGGTCGGCAGGGCCGGCTCGAGCACGCGCAGCGCGAGCTCGGCCACCGCAACGGTGGTGACGACGACCAGGATGATCACCGGGGCGCTCAACCGGTTGCCACCTCCTCCAGCTCGTCGGCCAGCGAGCGAGCGAGTCGGGCGCTCGCCTCGGCCATCCCCCGCCCGTTGAGGTGCACGCAGTCGGCGTACCAGCGCTGGTCGGTCATGTCTCGCAGATCCTCGATCACCCGGACCCCGAGGCGCGCCGAGACATCGGCGAGGATCCGGCGGTACTCGGCCTGGTCCTCCCAGGTCCGTGGCAACATCCCGATCGCCTCGTCGGTCACCGGCATGTCCACCAGGACGATGCGCGCGCCGGTCGCCTCGATCACGCGGATCGTGCGCTCGAGCTCGCCGATCGTCTCGGGTCCGAACTCGAAGTCGTTGAAGAGCTTCTCTCTGATGTAGCGCTCCTTCGCCTCGCTCATCCGGTACTCCGTCGCGTCCGCGAACTCCCGCCCGCTGCCGTCGGGTCCGATCCGCAACCGGTCGACGGAGAACTTCGTCCCCGGCAGCCGGGCGGCGATCAGGCGGACGATGGCCGACCGCTCGTGGGCGACCCGCAGAACCCGCCCGCGGAGGCCCCGCCGGGCCGGACTCCGCTCGAAGCGCTCGACGGTCTCGATGCGGATCATGTTGTGGCGGTTCACGTCCACCGGCGAGATCGACAGCACGACGAGCCGGGGCTGGGCGATGGGCAGGATCACCTCCGGCAGCACGATCTCGCTGAGGGTCATGGTGCCCCGGTGGATGCCGGCGTTGTAGGCCCGGAGCCCCAGGCTCGGCGCGACCACGCTGGGGTCGACACCCTCGAGCACCTGCGACGTGCCCGCGAAGAGGACACCGCCGGTGGCGCCCTGGCGCCGGCGCTCGCGGAGCTGCGACAGCTTGAGCTGGAGCACGGGGTCGTGCCAGATCAGCCGCTCCGAGCCGCTCCCGCGAGCGCGGCGCTCGAGGATGCGGCGGGCGTCGACGTACGGCTCGGCCTGCCGGAGGTGGACGTGGGCGGCGTAGGCGACGGCACCGACCGCGACCTGCACGGCAAGACGCAGACCGGTCCCGGCCGAGTCGGGGAGAACGGCGCCGACGATCACGACCGCCGCCGCCATGACCGCGGTCGCGCTGGCTGCCGGCATGACGCTCCGCACCACCTGCGAGAACTGCATGTCGATCAGTCGGCCGGCGATGCGGAAGGTCGGGTAGACGAGCAGCACGACCGACGCGGCGTACGCCAGCGTGACCGCCTCGATGGAGCCGGCGAGTGCGCCGAGGGTGATCCCGCCGAGGGGGATGCCGCCGACGATCAGGCTCCACCTGAGGAGGACGTCGGTCCGTCCCGTCGACTGGTACACCCAGCCGACAGTGACGATCACGGATTCGAATGCACCCATCACCGCGAAGATCCGGATGATCGGGATCGCCGCATCCCACTTGGATCCGAGCACGACGTGGACGAACTCGTCAGCCACGAGGGCCAGCCCGATCATCATCGGGAAGGTGAGGAGCGCGATGACCGCGACCGCTCGGAGGTATGCCCGGCGCAGCCGCGGAGTGTCGTCGTTGATGCGCGACAGCGACGCGAACATGACCTTCCCCACCACGGCCGAGACCTGCCGCGTCGGGTACAGCAGGATCGAGTAGCCGCGGGTGTAGAGGCCGAGCGCGGTGGCGCCCATCAGCCTCCCGACCAGGAGGTTGTCGCCGTGACGGATCCAGTAGTTGATCATCGTGTAGCCGAGCAGGTTCGAGCTGAACGGCAGCAGCGAGCGCAGCGCCTCCCGGTCGAAGATCCGCTTCGGACGCCACCGCGCGAGCGTCCACAGCATGACCAGGGTCGTCGCAGTGGCGACGAGGTGCTGGGTGACGATCGCCATGACCCCGAGACCTCCGGCCGCGGCGACGACGCACGCGATCCCCGAGACGAGGAGTGACGCCATGTCGGCGAGCGCGGTCGACCTGAACCGCATCGCTCTCGTCAGCATCGCCCGCTGGGTGGTGCACAGCGACGAGAGCAGGAAGTTCGGGGCGAGGACCAGCGTGATGAGCCGTAGATCAGGCTCGTTGTAGAGGGCGGCGATCAGCGGCGCCGACAGCGCGACGGCGACCGTGACGATCAGGCCGAGACCCGCTTGCGCCCAGAACACGGTCGACGGGTGACGCTCGTCGATCTCGGTCCGTTGCACGAGCGCGGCCCCGAGTCCGAAGTCGCCCAGGATGTTCGCGAAGTTCGCGAGGACGGTGACCTGCGCGACCTGCCCGAAGTCCTCGGGGAGGAGCAGGCGAGCCACGACGATGGTCGTCGCCAGCTGCAAGACCTGCCGCACGACCTGCGCGCCGCCGGTCCAGCCCACGCCCCGGACCGTCGCCCGCGTCAGGTTCCCCGTCGGTCCTCCCTCGCCGGGCGAGCCGGCCGGCGGGACGTTGATCACCGCCTCAGCCATCGCGACCATCCGGGAGGGCGAGGAGCGCCCGCAGATCTCGCCGCTCTCGCTCCCAGGAGAAGCGCTCGACGACGTGGGCGTGACCCGCCTCGCCCATCTCGAGCCGACGGCGGCGGTCGCGGGCGAGGGTCACCAACGCCGCGGCCATGCCGTCCACATCGCCTTCTTGGACGAGGGTGCCGGTCACACCTTCCAGGACGGCCTCGGGGATCCCGGCGTGGCGCGTGCTCACCACCGGGAGGCCGGCGGCCATCGCTTCGAGGATCCCGACCGGGAGCCCCTCCTCGTCGCCGTTCCGCGGGCTCACGACGCTGTGCTGCACGAACACGTCGGCGTCGGCGTAGAGGGCCAACACGTCGTGGTGGGGCCGAGCGCCGAGCAGGCGGACCCGGTCGGTCAGGCCGCCGGCGCGAACCGCCGCTCGGGCCTCGGCGAGGAGCGGCCCGTCGCCGATCATCGTCATCCGGAGGCCCTCGACCTCCATGCCGGCGCGCCGGAAGGCCTCGATGGTGAGGAGCGGCGCCTTCTTCTCGACCATCCGGCCCACCGCGGCCAGGTGGACCGTCTCGCGCCGGGGACGAACATCGACCGTCGCGGCGACGTCGACCCCACACGGGATGACACTCACCCGGTCGGGGTCGAGCCCGATGCCGGCGAGGCGCTCCCGTGCGTGCTGCGAGACGGTCACGACGCCGTCGACGTCGTTGTACGCCTGGTACTGCTCCCGCCACCACGGGCTGCGCAGACGGGCCGAGACGTCGTAGCCGTGGGCGTGGGCGAACACCCGGAGATCGCGCCGGACGAGCCACGGCACCAACGGCAGGAACAGGTCGAGGTACTCGACGAGGACGACCTCGACCCCGCTGCGATCGATGACCCGGGCCAGGTGATCCAGATCCGCGCTGGACGGCACCCACCGCCACCGGCCTCGCGGGCGGCCCCGCAGGCCGGCCGCGAGGTTCGCGGCCCGCGCCCGGAGCGGCGACGGCCGCGTGTCGGCCAGGCGGACGTGGCACGGTGGCGCCGACCAGACCGGCTCGGCGGGCGGCGGCAGGCTGGTCGACACCGCAACCGTCCGGCCCGGCGCCAGGCCGTGGAGGTGGCGGGCGACGAAGGTCTCCGACGGCAGCCCGATGAACGGGGTGAGCACGGCGAGGGGGGCGGCCGGCGGTCGCACGTCGGGTGAAACGTCGGACGAGGCCATCTCTGGCGCGCGAGATGCCAACCGTGCCTACCGGCGCCGGTACTCGAGATGGCGATGGCCGCCGAGGCCGGCGAGCATCCCGGCCCCGCGCCACAGACGCTCCATGCCCCGCACCCGGCCCCGGCCGTCGCCGCGGGCCGTCGCCGCGACGGTCGCCACCGCGCCGGTCAGGATCCACCCGACCGCCTTGGCCGCCCGCACCGCCATGGTGCGGATCCGGCCGTCGAGGTCACGGTCGAAGCGGGTGTGGGTGTTGCCCAAGCGGAAGGAGCGGCGCAGCACCCAGCCCAGCGTGGTCCGGCTCGCCGGCACGCGCTCGCGCACGACCGCGTCGTCGGCCCACACGGCATGGATCCCACGCCGCTCGAGCTCGATGAACAGGAGGCTGTCCGAGCCGCCCGACAGGCCGTAGCTGTCCCGGAAGCGCAACGGCGGGTCTTCGAGTGCCGGTCGGCGGATGAGCACGTTGCCGGTTCGGGGCCACGGCACGCGATCACCGGTGGTCCACCGCCGGCGCTCGAAGGACGACGCCAGGTCGGACGGCGGCGCGACCTCGAAGTCGTTGAGGACGGGTCCGGTCACCACATCGGCGGCGAACCGCTCGCTCGCATCGACCAGCGCGTCGAGCCAGCCGGGGTCCGGGCGCTCGTCGTCGTCGATGAACGCGATCGCGTCGTCGCCGGCCGCCGCCTCGACGAGGGCGTTCCGGGCGGCGGCGATGCCGGGTCGGGGCTCGTGGACGTACTCGACGGTCTCGTGGGCGGCGCACACGTCGAAGGCCGAGCCGTCGGGATCGTTGTCGCACACGACGATCCGGACCCGCCAACCCTCCGGGGGGCGCCCGACCACGTCGCGCAGCGACGCGAGCAGCAACCCCAGGCTGTCCGGCCGCCGGAAGGTCGCCACCAGCACGGCGACCGATCGCACTCCCACCGGGGACGCCGTCACCGTCGGGAGACCGGCTCGGTGTCGAGCTGAGGAAGGGTCCAGAGCGAGCCGACGAGCTCGTCTGCTCGCCGGGGCGTGAACGGGGTCAGCCCGGCGCCCGGATAGGGCGTGAGCTCGCCGAACCAGACGGTGTCCTCGACGTCGTACAGGTCGACCCGCATGAAGTCGAACCCGGCGCCGAGCCGAGTCGCGGCGTCGAGCATCTCCTCCAGCCGGCGGGGCCGGGGAACCTCGTGGGCAAGAGGGATGTCGCGTCGGGCGAAGTCGAGCCTGGACCACGCCGGGTCGAAGAAGGCGGCGCGGTGCTCGCCGAAGCGATCGAGGTGGACCTGGACGAAGCGCGGGACGCCGTCGAACACGAAGACCTTGAAGTCGGCGGGCGGTGAACCGGTCGAGCCGATCAGCTCCTCGACGAACAGGAGCGGACGGGCCCGCGTGTACGCCCACTCGGCCGACACCCGGCCCTGCCGGTCACGCAGCCACCCGCTGGTGACCCGACGCAGGTGGTCGACGTCGAGCGCGGCCCGGGAGCCGAAGTGAACCAGCTGGGTCCGGTGGTTCGGCTTGAGCACCCACTGGTCGGGGAGGTCGGCATTCATGAGCTCGCCGACGTCGGTTCCGGACCACAGCGTGGCCGGCACCGCCAGGTCCGGCGCGACCCGGCGCGCGTGGTCCTTCATCGCCAGCTTGTCGCACGTCCAGGCGAGGAGGTCGCGCCGGTCGTTGAGGATCCGCCAGTTGACCTTCTCGTTGAAGGTCCGGGGGGCGCGGAAGCGGCCGAACCGACGGTGGTGCCGCGCGTAGAAGAGGTGGCGGCGCAGGGCGGGGGGCAGGACCACGGTCGCCTCGTACGCGAGCCGCTCCACGCGCGATCGCTCAGCGGTCATCGGCGGCCTCGTTCGCAGCGATGAGGACGTAGCCGAACGTCGCCATGGAGAGGAAGAAGCTGACGCCGTACACGACGCTCTGCAGCGGCGGCTCGCTGAAGCACCGCACGATGAGCACGAGGAACAGCGAGCCGGCGACGCCTCGGGTCACGGCGTCGGCCCGGCGGGCGAGGGCGGCGAACGCGGCGAGGAAGACGACGAGCGGCACGGCGCCGAGGAGCCCGGCCTGCCCGAGCGTCTGGATCAGCTGGTTGTGCGCGTGCCCCGGCGGGAACCCCACGCGGTAGCGGTACCGCCGGTCCATCTGATCGTTCCAGAGGGCGGCGCCGTGGCCGATCAGGGGCCGCTCCTGCCAGACCTCGAGGGTGACCTCCCAGATGGCGGTGCGGCCGGTGAAGGTCTCCGTCGACACCTCCCGCTTGTCGGTGTCCTGGCCCTCGCCGGCCAGCCCGAGCGCCACGTAGGCCGAGGCACCGATCACCCCCGCGAGCACCACCACCGGCCACACACTGCGCGCCGGGGCCCGCCGGCGGAGCGCCCCCACGAGGGCGATCCCGGCGATGAGGCCGAGCGCCGCCCACGACGTCTTCGACTGCGTCCACACGAGGGCGACGAGCGCCACGGCGACGGCGGGGCGGTGGCGCGGTTCGCGCCGCCACTCGAGGACGACGAGGGCGACGGCGAGCGGGCCGAGCGCGTTCGGATGCGGCGTCACGCCCGCCAGGCGCGTCGTGAGCCCCGGCACGCCGGCGCCGTAGCCGTGCTTCAGCGCCCACGCCGGGAACGCGAGCGCGGCGGCGAGGCTCCCCCACACCTGGAAGCGGAGGACGAGGAGCAGGCCGCGCTCGTACCAGCGGAGCGGAGGCCGGGGGAAGAGCCCGATGGCCAGGATCGCCAAAGGAAGCGCGAAGACGCCGACACCGGGCGTCGACCCGTTGAGGACGACGCTGGCGATGCTGGCGCCGCCGAACAGCACCCCCGCGAGCACGGCACCACCGCCGTGGCGGAGGCGACGGGCCACCGGCAACGCCATCACGACGATGGCGCCGACCAGCGCGACGACGGCGAGCGAGCTCGCGCTCGCGACGGCCGGCCGCAGGCTGGCGGGGAACAGGCCGGCGAGCGGGGACGGCCCGCTCGTGAACGGGCGAGGCGAGATGAAGGCGTAGAGCACCGGGATCGTGCCCAGGCCGACGAGGAGGGCACCCCAGACGAAGGACACGACCCTCGGCGCGACCAGCGGCGGCGGCGCCTCGCGCTCCGGCGCGTGGAGGGCGGTCACGGCGGCGACACCTCCTCGTACAGGTCGTCGAGCCGGCGGTTCTGGATCGCGAGGGCGAGGTGCTGTCGCACCCACACGCGGCTCTCGGCACCCCGCTGATCGGACGCCGCCGGGTCGTCGAACGTCGCCGCCAGCCGCTCGGCGAGCTGCTCGACGTCCCCCTCGTCGAACATCATCGACCGGCACGCCGGCGCCACCGCTTCGCCGAGACCGCCGCACCTCGACGCGATCACCGGTGTTCCGGCCGCCTGCGCTTCGGCGGCGACCAGACCGAACGCCTCGACCCACCCGCTCTCGGCGGTCCGGCTCGGCACGACGACGGTGGCCGCCCTCGCCATCCACGCCCAGACCTGGTCCTGCTCGAGGAACCCGAGGTGCTCGATGCGGACGTCCAGGGCGCGACCGAGCGCATCCACCTCCCGCCGCCCCGGCCCATCGCCGACGATCGCCAGGCGGACGCCGGTCAGCCGGGCGTCGGCCAGCGCCCGCACCAGGTCGGACGCGCCCTTGTGGGGCACCAGTCGGCCGGCGAAGACGACGAGCTTCGGGTCGCGGTCGACGCCGGCGGCCGACCGTTCGATGCGGTCGACGTCGACGCCGATGTGGTGCAGCTCGACCCGATCGGAGGGAAAGCCCAGCTCCAGCAACCGGTCGCGAACGACGGTGGACACGGCGAGGAACCGCGCGCCGGTCGCCGCGAGGCGGGCTCGCCGCTCCAGGTACAGGCGGTCGCTGCGGGAGCCCGTTCGCAGGCTCTCGTCGGTGCGGAAGACGTCGTGACCGTGGAACGTGACGACGAGCGGTGCACCCGCCCGGTCGACCATCGGCAGGACCTGGGCCGCGTCGCGGCCGAAGTGGGCGTGCACCACCGCGGGGTGGAGCGCCCGCACGGCCCGCATCGTGCGGGGGGCGAGTCCCCAGCGCTTCCAGGCGCCACGGCGGGCGGATCCGAGGGCGCCGCCGTCGGCCCGCCAGACGAGGCTGCGCTCGGCGGGGAGCGGGTGGCCGGCGGCGCGGCGCAGCGCGAGGTACCACGCCACGTGGCGCTCGAGCCCCTCGCCCTGGGCGAGGATGAACGGCTCCGATGCCGCCACGAGCGTCTCGCGGTAGACGAGCACGGGTCGCCGGTCAGGCACGGGTGTACTCCTGGTAGCGGCGGCCCAGCGCACCGCTGAGCAGACCGGCGGCGCGGGCGAAGGAGCTCATCGAGCGGACGGCACCGGCGGGGTCCCGTCGGGCGCCTGCCGCGATGCCCGCCTTGAGCCCCCACCAGACCCACCGGCCGGCGGCGCGGCTGCTCGTGACGAGCACCGAGCGGCTTCCGGTCGTCTCCCGGTCGCACCGTGCCGCCGTGTTCCCGGTGCGGTACGAGCGACGCAGCGCCCACCGCACCGTGCTCCGTGCCGGCGGCACGAGCTCCGCGACGGTCGCGTCCTCGGCCCACGCGAACGAACCCCCGACGGCGGCGATCCGCCGGAAGAGCTGGGTGTCGGAACCCCCGGCGAGGCCATAGCCCTCGTCGAACCAGATCGAGTGCTCGGCCAGCGTCGACCGCCGGAGCAGCACGTTGTTCGTGGCCGGCCACCCGCTCGGGTCCTCGGCCGCCGGCGTCCGGTCCCGGAAGCAGTGGGCGCCCGCCGCCCACCGGGGAGCGCCGCCGGTGAACACGAAGCGGACGGGCCCGGTGACGACGTCGGCGCCCGACGTCCGGTGGCGCTCGAGGAGGGTCCGCAGCCAGGTGGGGCCGGGCCGCACGTCGTCGTCGGTGAACACGACCACGTCGGCGTCCTCGGTCATCCGGAGCACCCGGTTCCTCGCGAAGGGGATGCCCGGTTCGGGCTCCGGCGCGTACCGGATGGCGACCTGGTGCGCCGCGGCCGCGTCGGCGACGACCGACTCCGCTGACCGCTCGGGGTCGTTGTCCACCACGACGAGCTCGGCCCCCGTCTCGGCGAGCTGGGGTGCCAGTGCCGTGATGAGGTCGGCGAGCAGCTCGGGTCGCCGGTAGGTGACGACCCCGACGGCGATCTTCACCGGCGCCACCGCCAGAGCTGCCGATGGGCGCGCACGCGGAGACGGTCGGTCGGCGAGCAGCCCTCGAGGAACGCAGCGGCCGCGGCGGTGGCCTCCGCCGGCGGCTCGTCGAGGGCGGCCATCGCCTTCAGGCCGCCGAGCCCGCGCCGGACGGCGTGCTGGCGGACCTCGGGCCAGCGACGGCGCAGCTCGGCGGCGATCTGGAGCTCGAGCACGGCCCGGCGGGGGTCGGTGCCGTCGCTGCCCGTGAACGCGTTGGCGGCGTGGATGCGCTGCACGGCCAGCGCCTCGTCGAGCACGATCCCCGGCGCCAGCGCCAGCGCCGCGGTCTTGACGAAGTTGTCGGCGGTGATGCGGAAGTGCTCGGGCATCGGCAGGATCCGCTCGAGGAGCGGACGGCGGATGCTGATGCCGGTGGTGGCCGGCACCAGGGCGCCGTGCGCCCGGCCGCGGCGCATCGCGGCGCGGGCGTCGATCCAGCCCGTGGCCCCCCGCTGCTCGCCGGCCGGCCCGCCGTCGTAGGCCAGCGGATGGAAGCACCACCCGATGTTGGGGTGGGCGGCGAAGGTCTCCATCACGGTGCGGACCTTGCCAGGGAGGAACCAGTCGTCGGCGTCGAGGAACAGCATCACCTCTCCGCGAGCTCGCTCGAACCCGGCGTTGAACGCCGACGCCTGTCCGCCGTTCGACTTGAGCACCGCCTCGACCCGGTCACCGAACTGCTCGATGACCTCGCGTGACTCGTCGGTCGACCCGTCGTCGACCACGACGACCTCGGTCTCGGGCCAGTCCTGGTCGAGCGCACTCGTGATGGCCGCGCCGAGGTAGCCCGCGTAGTTGAAGCTGTTGATCAGGACGGTGGCCAGCGTCACAGCCCGCGCCGCTCCAGCTCGGCCGAGAAGTCGCGGACGCGTCGATCCCAGCTGTGGTGCGCGACGACGTACGCCCGCACGTCCGCAGCGTGACCCCGAAGCGTGCGCACCTCCTGGGCGGCCCGCGCCAGCACCTCGGCCAGCGCCTCGACGTCGCCGGGCGGGAAGAGGAAGCCGGCACCGGCGCCCTCGACGAGCCCTCGCGCCTCGGGGTGGTCGGCGGCGACCAGCGGCTTGCCCATGGCCAGGTACTCGTAGAGCTTCAGCGGTGAGTGGTACATGCGACCGGCGAGGAGTGGCAGGTGGCCGCTGAACCCGAGGTCGAACCCGGCGATCAGGCCGGGGACGGCCTCCGGCGGCTGCCGGCCGGCGAAGCCGACGTGGGCGGCGACGCCGGCCCGGTGCGCCCGGGCCTCGAGCCCGGGGCGGTTGGTCCCGTCGCCGACGATGATCGCCCGGACCGGCACCCCCCGCCCCCGGGCCACCCCGACGGCGTCGACGAGCGTCTCCACGCCCTGCCAGCCGAGCAGGCTGCCGACGTAGCCGACGGTGAGCTCGTCGGTGTCGGACGGGGTGTGACCGTTCAGGGCGAAGCGATCGGGATCGACGCCGTTCGGCAGCACGAACGTGCGCTCGGCGGGGACGCCGAGCTCGACCAGGATCGCCCGGAGCGGCTCGCTCACGCACACGAGCACGTCGCACCGGAGGTAGGCGCGCAGCTCCATCCGCCGCGCCAGCGCCTGCAGCACCAGCCGCTCACGCTCCACCTTCGCCTCGTGGAAGAACGGGCCGCTCGTCTCCAGCACCCACGGGATGCCGCGCCGCTGGAACGGCGCGCCCAGGGCCTGGAACGACGCGAAGCGTTCGTAGACGACGTCGACCTCGCCGGCGAGAACCTGTTGCGCGCGCCGAGCGTTGACGAGCCCCGCTCCGATGCGGACGCCGTCGGTGGCCAGCTTGCGGTGCCACCGACCCTGGACCGCCTCGGTCCGCCCGGCCGGCGCCAGGCGCTGGGCGCGTTCGGTGTCGCCGACGATGAACGGCCGGACGTCCCATCCGCCGCGCTCGAGCGCTCGCGAGAACCCGACGACGTGCGAGCGAGGACCGTGCGCCCCCACGTCGGGCTTCGTGGACACGCGCAGCGCGCCCGAGAGGTAGCCGAGCCGGCGACCGCCGCTCATCCCGGCACCACGGCGGCCAGATAGCGCCGGGCGTGATCCGGCCACGCCAGGTCCGACTCGTACCGCTCGCGAAGGGCGACTCCCTCGGCGCGGCGGAGATCGGCGTCGGCGTCGGCGAAGGCCACGATCGCCTGCGCCAGATCGTCGATGGCCCAGCCGCGGGCGACCCACGGGTGGTCGCCCGCCAGGTTCAGGTTCTCGCGGAGCGGGCGCATGATCAGCGGCAGGCCGCGGGCCATCGCTTCCATCACCTTGTTCATCGCGCAGTGGTGGTTGTACTCCGAGCCCGGATCCGACACGACCATGGCGTCGAGACCGGCGAGGAACTCCTCGAGTGCGGAACCTTGCAGCCAGCCTTCGAAGGTCACCGCCGCGCCGAGGCCCAGGCGCTCCGCGTGGCGACGCACCGCCGGCAGGTACGGCCCGTCGCCGGCGATGGCGACGGTGACCTCATCCCGACCGTCGGCCCGGACCTTGGCCACCGCATCGAGGAGGTCCTCGAGGCCCTCCTGCTCGCCGACGACCCCGAGGTAGCCGAGACGGACCTGCGCCCCGGAGCGCCGAGCCGCCGCCGCTGCCGGACCGGCCCCGTGGGTCGACGAGCGGACGATGGTCGCGTCGATCCCGTAGCGGTCACCGAGCCGGCGGGCCTGCTCCTCGCTCGTCGTCAGCACGGCGTGGGCGGCCCGCACGGTCAGCCGCTCGAAGAGCTCGAAGAGCCCGCGGAGGGCGCCGAACCTCGGTCGCGCGCTCGCCATCGCGGGCGCGACGTCGTGCTGGTCGTAGATCGTGCGCAGGCCGGCGAGACGGGCCAGGACCAGCATCGGGAACAGCGTGTCCGGCGGGTTGCACACCTGCAGCGACGCCAGCCGCAGCCGCAGCAGCGCCGGCAGCGCGGTCAGGCAGAGCACGGTGTTCCAGAGGCCCTCGGCCGCCACCCCCGGCAGGCCCCGGCCCTCGAAGGTGCGAAGGTACCGAACGTGGATCCCGTCGACGGTCGCGTGGCCCGGGCGGTGCCCGTGCATGGCCGGGCACAGCACGTGGACGGGCGTCCCGACGTCGCGCAACGCCACCGCCTGCGCCCACACCCGCCGGTCGTCGGGCACCGGGAGGTTCAGGACCACGATGGCGTGACCGGTTCGTTCCCGCGTCCGCACGCCGTTCACGCCGGTTCGCCCGTTTGGGCCGACGACCGCAAGAACCCGGCCGCGATCGCGTTGCACTGGCAGTGTTCGACAAGCTGATCGGTCGCGCCCGCTACGAACGTTCGCGGCGGCGGACGGTGCGGGCCGTGCGCCGGTCGGCGGCGCGCGGACGGCCGGTGGTCGTCTACACGATCGGCAAGACCGGGAGCTCCACCATCCTGGCCACCCTCGGGCGCCATCTGCCCGAGCGGCCGGTCCTGCAGGTGCACCACCTGCAGCCCCACCGCGTCGAGCGGAGCGAGCGCTCGTACCGGACGATGGCGCGACCGGCGGCCTCGCGCCACGTCGTCGCCGCCCAGTACCTCACCCGCCACGCGCCCCCCACCGCCGAGGCGCCGTGGGACGTCATCACCCTCGTCCGGGAACCGGTGGCCCAGGACGTGTCGGTGTTCTTCCAGGTCGGCGAGCGCCGCGGCTTCTTCGCACTCGACGAGCACGGCCGACTCCACGACCCGCCCACGGTCGAGGGCCTCGTCGAGCGCTTCCGGACCTGGCGGGACCACGCCGACGACGCCCGCTGGTTCGACGAGGACTTCGAGCCGTCCCTCGGCATCGACGTCTACGGTGAGCCGTTCGACCACGAGGCCGGCTACGCCACGTACGTCGGTGAGCGCGCTCGCGTGCTGCTCCTGCGCAACGAGGACCTGCGCCGGGTCGGTTCGACGGCCCTGGCCGAGTTCCTCGGCATCGCCCCACCGCCCCTCGTCGACGCCAACGTCGGGGACGAGAAGCGCTACGCCGCGGTCTATGCCGAGTTCCGGCAGCGAGGCGTCGACGCCCCGCTGGTCGACCTCCTCCACGGCACGAAGCTGGCGCAGCACTTCTACACAACGGCCGAGCGTGCCGAGGCTTGCGCCCGCTGGGTGAAGAAGTAGCGCCACTGCGTGGTCGTCCTCAGCATCACCCTCGCCTGTGTGGCATTCGGCGCGGTCGCCGCCGCCTACTCGAGCTTCCCGCACGTCGTGCGGGATCGGCGGCGGGAGGCGGTCCTCGTCGCCCTGCTCCTCCCGGCCGTCGCCGCCACCTTCATCCCCTCGTCCCCCACCGGCATCCCCCTGTGGGACCTGGTGCTGGTCATCGCCTTCGTCGTGGCGGTCGCGGCGGCCGCCGCCGGTGCCAGCCGGCGCGCCGTCCTCGCCGTCGCCGGCGCCGTCGCGCTCCTGGCCGTGCTGGGCGGGAGCGGCCTGCCGGCGGCGTTCCTCGGGCTCGGGACCGCCGTCGGGGTCGGCGCCATCGGCGTCCGGCTCCCGGCGCCGAAGGCGCTGGCGGGGGGATGGAGCGGGGTCGCGCTCCTCGACCTCGGCTGGCCCGACGGCGAACCGGCTCGCGTCGTCGTGGCCGGCGCCCTCGTGCTCGGGCTCGGGGGCGCCGCCCTCCTCCGGGCGGGGGCCCGACCCCGGCGCACGGCGCTCGTCGGCGCCCTCGCCGCCACCGGCGCCGCCGGCGCGATCGCCGCGCTCTTCGGCGTCCAGGCGGCGGCCGCCCGCGCGCAGCTCGACGAGGCCGGCGACGCCGCCCGCGTCGGTCTCGCGGCCGCTCGGGACGGCCGCCTCGCTGATGCGACGGTGGCCCTGGCCCGGGCCGAGCTCCACTTCGCGCGAGCCCGCCATCGTCTGGACGTGGCCGCCGCCTGGCCGGCCCGCCTGCTCCCGGGGGTCGCCCAGAACGCGAGGGCCATGTCGGCCGTCGCCCGCTCCGGCGAGGAGCTCGCAGGTGCGGCCGCCCAGGTCGCGGTCGACATCGAGGTCGACGACCTGCGGGTGCGGCGGGGCCGGCTCGATCTGGACGAGGTCGCCGCCGCCCGGCGCGCGCTGGCCGAGATCAGCGGCCTGCTCCGGGCGTCGACCGAAGACCTCGCGGGGGCGCGGTCGGCGATGCTCCTGCCCCCGGTGGCCGACGCCGTCGAGACGTTCGCCGTCCGGCTCGAGGACGCCGCCACGTCGACGACGACATCACTCGAGATCTTGCGCGTCCTCCCCCGGCTGCTCGGCGCCGACGGCCCGCGTCGATGGTTCGTGGGCTTGATGGGCGCCAGTGAGGCGCGCGCCGCCGGCGGGATCATCGGCAGCCACGGGATCCTGACCGCGGAGGACGGCGCACTCGATCTCGGGCCCCTCGGCCGCACCGCGGAGCTGAACCGGAGCGGCAGCGGTGATCGCCGGCTCGCCGGACCCCCCGACTACGTCGCCCGCTACGCCCGCTACGCGCCCGAGTGGACGTGGCAGAACATCACGATGTCACCCGACGGCCCGAGCATCGGCGAGGTGATCGAGGATCTCCACCCTCAGGCCGGGGGCGTGCCCGTCGACGGCGTCATCGTGGTCGACCACGTGGGGCTCGCCGCCCTCCTCCAGCTCACCGGCCCGGTCCGGGTGCCCGAGTGGCCGGAGCCGCTCACTCCGACCAACCTCGGCGACATCCTCCTGCACGAGCAGTACCTGCGCTTCGACCGGCCGGATCGGGTCGACTTCCTGGCCGACGCCGCTCGCGCCGTGTTCGACCGCATCACGGCGTCCGATCTCCCGCCCCCGTCGGACATCACCAGCGCCCTTCGCGGTGCGATCGCCGGCCGGCACCTCTTCCTGCACAGCGCCCACGACCGGGAACAGGCCCTCTTCGAGCGCCTCGGGCTCGACGGCGCCCTGCCCCCGGTCGAGGGCGACTTCCTCGCGGTGGTCACGCAGAACGGGTCGGGCAACAAGATCGACTGGTTCCTGGATCGCACGGTCACCTACGACGCGACGGTCGACCCGCGGAGCGACGAGGTCGCCGGCGAGCTGACGATCCGGCTCGACAACCGCGCCCCGGCCGCCGGGCTCCCGCACTACGTGATCGGCGGCGTCGGCGACGATCCCACCGAACCCGGTGAGAGCCGGCTCATCCTCAGCGTCTACTCGGCGCTGTCGCTCCTCGGCGCCGAGATCGACGGTGAGCCGCTCGCGCTGCGCACCGAGCGGGAGCTCGGCCGCTGGGTTCACGAGGCCGTGGTCCGCATCCCGCCCGGCGGGTCGGTCACGGTGCGGATCCAGCTGCGGGGCGAGGTCGCCGCGAACGGGCGCTACCGGCTCGACGTGCGCCCGCAGCCCACGGTCCGGCCCGACGCGTTGCGGATCGTCGTGCGCTCCGGCCGCGACCGCGTGGCGCACGACGAGGAGCTGCGCACCGACACCGACCACCGCGTCGTGGTCGACGTCGGCGAGTGACGCTCAGCGCAGCACGACCTCGTCGCCCTCGGCGTCGACGGTGACGGTGTCGCCCTCGCTGAAACGGCCCTCGAGGAGCGCAACCGCCAGCTTGTCGGCGACGGCCGACTGCAGCAGCCGCTTGA
The DNA here is from genome assembly GCA_035540955.1 of Acidimicrobiales bacterium. GTDB lineage: Bacteria > Actinomycetota > Acidimicrobiia > Acidimicrobiales > CADCSY01 > DATLFP01. Next base: position 19,721 of record DATLFP010000225.1, on the reverse strand, counting down.
GGGGCCGCGCCCCGTACGCCTCGTCGTAGCCGAGGTCGCCCAAGCGCTCCTTGGCGGCGTCGGTGACGACCAGGCCGAGGCGCCTCGTCGCCAGGCGCCGCTCGAGGCCCCGCAGCTGGATGTCGACGATCTGGCGCAGATCCTCGCGGGTCAGCGAACGGAACCGGACGATGTCGTCGATCCGGTTGATGAACTCCGGCTTGAAGAAGTCGCGCGGGTCGCCGGGCAGGTTCGAGGTCATGATCAGCACGACGTTCGTGAAGTCGATCGTGCGGCCCTGGCCGTCGGTGAGGCGCCCGTCGTCGAGCAGCTGCAGCAGGACGTTGAACACGTCGGGATGCGCCTTCTCGATCTCGTCGAGCAGCACCACGGCGTACGGGCGGCGGCGGACGGTCTCGGTGAGCTGACCCCCCTCGTCGTAGCCGACGTAGCCGGGCGGGGCGCCGATGAGACGGGCCACCGAGTGCTTCTCCATGTACTCGGACATGTCGATGCGCGTGATCGCTCGCTCGTCGTCGAAGAGGAAGTCGGCCAGCGCCCGCGCCAGCTCGGTCTTGCCCACGCCGGTGGGACCGAGGAAGAGGAACGAACCGATCGGCCGGTTCGGGTCGGAGAGCCCGGCGCGCGAGCGGCGGATGGCGTTCGCGACCGCGCGCACGGCTTCGACCTGTCCGACCACCCGCTCGTGCAGCGAGTCCTCCATGCGGACGAGCTTCGCCATCTCGCCCTCCATCAGGCGGCTGACCGGGATGCCCGTCCACTTGCCGACGACTTCGGCGACGTCCTCCTCGTCGACCTCGGTCTTCATCATGCGCTGCTCGCCCTGCAGCTCGTCGAGCCGCTTGGTCGCCTCGTCGATCCGGCGCTCGAGCTCGGGCATCTGCCCGTAGCGGATCTCGGCGGCGCGCTCGAGGTCGAGCTCGCGGTCGACCTCGGAGCGCTTGGCCTCCAGCTCCTCCTTGAGGGCCTGGATCTCGCTGATGCGCTCCTTCTCGGCCTGCCAATGCGCCTTCATGCCGCTCGACTTCTCGCGGAGGTCGGCGAGCTCGCGGTCGAGGGCCTCGAGACGCTCTCGGGACACCGCGTCGGTCTCCTTGGCGAGCGCGACCCGCTCGATCTCGAGCTGGCGGATCCGGCGCTCGACCACGTCGACCTCGGTCGGCATCGAGTCGATCTCGATGCGCAGGCGCGACGCCGACTCGTCGATGAGGTCGATGGCCTTGTCCGGCAGGAAGCGGCCGGTGAGGTAGCGGTCGGAGAGCACCGCCGCGGCAACGAGCGCGGCGTCCTGGATGCGCACGCCGTGGTGGACCTCGTAGCGCTCCTTGAGGCCGCGCAGGATCGCGATGGTGTCCTCCACCGTCGGCTGCCCGACGAGGACCTGCTGGAAGCGGCGCTCGAGGGCGGCGTCCTTCTCGATGTGCTTGCGGAACTCGTCGAGGGTGGTGGCGCCGACCATGCGCAGCTCGCCTCGGGCGAGCATCGGCTTGAGCATGTTGCCGGCGTCCATCGCGCCCTCGGCGGCGCCGGCGCCGACCACGGTGTGCATCTCGTCGATGAAGGTGATGACCTCGCCGCCGGAGTCGGCGATCTCCTTGAGGACCGCCTTCAGGCGCTCCTCGAACTCACCCCGGTACTTGGCGCCGGCCACCATCGATGCCAGGTCGAGCGCGATCAGCCGCTTGCCCTTCAAGCCTTCGGGCACGTCGCCCTCGACGATCCGGCGCGCCAGCCCCTCGACGATGGCCGTCTTGCCGACGCCGGGCTCGCCGATGAGCACCGGGTTGTTCTTCGTGCGGCGGGACAGGACCTGGATCACACGCCGGATCTCGTCGTCGCGGCCGATGACGGGGTCGAGCTTGCCCTGTCGGGCCGCCTCGGTGAGGTCTCGACCGAACTTCTCGAGGGCCTGGAAGGTCTCCTCGGGGTTCTGGCTCGTGACCCGATGGCTGCCCCGCACCGCCTGCAGCGCCTGGAGCAGCTCCTCGCTCGTGGCGCCGACCACCTCGGCGAGGGCGAGCACGAGGTGCTCGGTGGAGAGGTACTCGTCCCGCAGGTCGCCGCGGACCACGTCGGCCCGCTCGAGGGCGTCCCGGAGCGACCGGCTCATGCCCGCCTCGGAGCCGTAGGCCTTGGGCAGGCGCGCCAGCCGGTCCTCGGCGGCGCCCCGGAGCGCCGCCGGGTCGACGCCCACCTTGCGGAGGAGCGGGATGACCACCCCGGCATCGCCCTGCTGGAGGAGGGCGACCACCAGGTGGTCGGGCGTGACCTCGGGGTTGTTGGCGGCCCGCGCCGCCTCGATGGCGGCGCTCACCGCCTCGTTCGTCTTCAGCGTCCAGCGGTCGGGCGTGATCGGCACGCCCCCCACTCTAGCGATGCGCTATCCGAAAACCTGATGGTGATGTTGTCAGGTTTGGCGGGCGGCGCGGATGCGGACCACGAACGCCACGCCGGCGAACAGCGCGGCAAGCGAGATCGCCGAGAGCACGGCCAGCCCGACGCCGCGATGGGGGGCCAGGCCGCCGCGATCGGAGGAGACCAGGTTGGGGTCGATGCTGATGTCGACGCTGCCGTCGTCGTTGACACGGGCGGTGACGACGCCCGTGTCGTCGCTGCCCTCGCACTCGGGGTTGGTGCTGCCGGGGTCGCACTGGCCCGGCGGGTACTGGGGCGGGCAGTTGGGGTTGTTGCTGTTCGGGTTGCACTGGCTGGGCGGGGGCGAGGACGGACCACCGGCGTGGTCGGGCCGGTGGTGGGCGCCAGCGGCGGGAGCCAGCATCACCGCGGCCACGACGGCGACCACCAGGGCCGTCACTCCTCGCTGCAAGACAGCAAGCATGGGACTCCTGCTCTCCGCGCTGGCCTCGACGGGCGGCGTCGGGCGCGCTTTGTCCGGTTTCGACAGTTCTACGCCATGGCACGGGCCGCTCGCCACCATGAGCGGCATCACGAGCCTCGCTGCGACCCGAGCAGCGCCGGGAGCGTCCGGGCCAGGATCCCCAGGTCGACCAGCGGCGACACCCGCTGCGCGTAGTCGACGTCGAGCTCGGTGAAGCTGTGCATGGGGCCCATCGATCGGGCCGAGATCTGCCACGGCCCGGTGAGCCCGGGGCGGACGGCATGCCGGGCGTGCTGCCAGGGCTCGTACCGGGCGACGATCCCGGGGAGCTCGGGCCGGGGACCGACGAGGCTCATCTCCCCGCGGAGCACGTTCACCAGCTGTGGCAGCTCGTCGAGGCTCCACCGGCGCAGGAAGCGGCCGAGCGGCGTGTGGCGGGGATCGTCGGGGGCCTTGTGGGTCCGGCGGCGGTCATCGCCGGCGAAGCTCGCCGGCGCCCGGCGGCGATCGGGAAGCATCGTGCGCAGCTTGTAGACGGTGAACGGCTCGCCGCCGAGACCGATCCGCTCCTGTCGGAACAGCACGCCGGGCCCCAGGCGAAGCCGCACGATCAGCATGAGCCCGAGGAGCAGCGGAACGAGGAACAGGAGGAGCGTCGCCGCGACCAGCCGGTCGACGGCCGGCTTCACGAACCGCAGGTAGGGCCCGGGCGCCGGCAGCTCGATGTCGAGGCCGAGCGTGCGGACCACGGTCGGGGCCGCCGCCTCCCGGAGGTCGAGGACGACGTCCTCGCGATACGCAACGTCGACTGTCTGCGCGCTCATCGTGCGGCGCCCCTCTCTCGCTGTGCCGAGTCAGGGGATCAACGCATCACCGCGCGGTTTCTTGCGCGCCACCCGTGGGCGCCCACACGAGATCTCGGGTCAGCGGCGCCGCAGGGGACCGAAGAGCTCGAGGGCCTGGGAGAGGGGGACCAGGTCGCGGCGGTAGCTGCGGTGGGCGGCGTCGATGGCGGCCCGGGCGTCCTCCTGCAGCTGGGCGAGCCGGTCCCGCAGCTCGGCGAGCTGCTCTTCCAGCTCGAGCACCCGCTTCACCCCGGCCAGGTTGAGGCCGTCGTTGGTCAGCTCCTGGATGCGGCGCAGCCGCTCGATGTCGACCTCGCTGTACCGGCGGCTGCCGCCTCCGGTGCGAGCCGGGTCGAGCAGTCCCTTGCGCTCGTAGATGCGCAGGGTCTGGGGGTGCACGCCGGCCAGCTCGGCGGCGACCGAGATGACGAACACGGCGCGTTCGGGGTCACGGAACTGGGACATGGGGCTCACTCCGCTCCAGCGGCCGCAGTGGCCGGATCATCAGCAGCGGCGAAGGCGTCCAGCGCGCGCCGCTGCTCCTCGGACAGGGTGGTGGGGACCTCCACCTGCAGGGTGACGAGGAGGTCGCCCGTCGCACGGGCGGTGCGCACGCCCCGGCCCCGCAGGCGCTGGGTGGACCCCGGTTGGGTGCCGGGCTTGACGTGGATCTTGACCGTGCCGTCCTCGAGGGTCGGCACGTGCACCTCGCCGCCGAGGGCGAAGGTGGTGAACGGCGCCCGCACCGTGGTGGTGAGGTCGTCGCCGCGCCGACCGAAGGTCGCGTGGTGGCCGACGTGCACGAGCACGTACAGGTCACCCGGCGGGCCGCCGTTGCGTCCCGGGCCGCCGCGCTCCTTCATCTTGATCCGCTGGCCGGGCTTCACCCCGGCGGGGATGCGCACCTTGACCGCCCGATCTCGTCGCTCGGCGCCGCTGCCGCGGCACGCGGTGCACGGCGTCTCGACCACGACGCCCCGACCCCCGCAGGAGGCGCACGGGGCGGAGAAGGAGAACATGCCCTGGTTGTCGGCGGTGATGCCGCTGCCGCCGCACGTGGGGCACTGCTGCGGCAGCGTGCCGGGCTCGGCGCCGCTGCCGTGGCAGCGCGAGCACGACGCCTCACCCGTGAGGTGGATCGTGGTCGTGAGCCCCTTGACCGCGTCGGCGAAGTCGAGGTGCAGCTCGGCTTCGAGGTCGCGGCCCCGCTGCGGGCCGGCGGCCCGGCCGCCCCCGCCCGGGCGCCCGGCGCCGCCGCCGCGGACGCGGTTGAACAGCCCGCCGAACAGGTCGCCGAGATCGAAGTCGCCGAAGGTCTGCCCGCCGCCGGAGAACATGCCCGACATCGGGCCCATGCGGCGGACCTCGTCGTACTCCTTGCGCCGGTCGGCGTCGCCGAGCACGTCGTAGGCGGACGAGATCTCCTTGAACCGGTCCTCGCTGCCGCTGCCGGCGTCGGGATGGTGCTCCTTGGCCAGCTTGCGGTAGGCGCGCGTGATCTCCTTCTCGGTCGCCGTCTCCGACACACCGAGGACTGCGTAGTAGTCCTTCTCGAGCCACTCGCGCTGGGCGACCATCGCCGGCTCCTAGCCCTTCACCTTCACCATCGCGGCGCGGAGCAGCTGGCCTTGCCACGTGTAGCCGGCGCGCATCGTCTCGTTGACCACCGGCCCCGCCTCGTCACCCTCCGCCGGCTCGTGCGCGACCGCCTCGTGCACGGTCGGGTCGAACTCGGCGCCGTCGGAGTCGAGCCGGGACAGCCCCTCCTTCTCGAGGACGACGAGGAGCTGGTCGCGCAGCGGCGCCAGCCCCTCCTCGCCGTGGTTGGCGGCGTAGTCGAACGCGTCGAGCACGGGGAGGAGCGACTCGACGAGCCGCCCCGTGGCGCGGGCGACCTCGTCGGCCTGCTGCTTCATGACCCGCTTGCGGAAGTTCTCCAGCTCGGCCTGCTTCGACTGGGCGAGCCGGAGGTACTCGTCGCGCTCGGCGGTGACCTTCTCGAGGTTCGTCAGCAGGTCCTCGACCGACACCGGCTCACCGGGGTCACCGGGGACGGCGCCGGCCGCCGGTGCGGACTCGCCCGGGGGTCCGTCGTCGAGGACCTGCTCGTCCTCGGGCGTCTCGGGGCCCCTGCTCATCAGGCCGACTTGTCCTCGTCGACGATCTCGGCGTCGACGACCTCGTCGTCGTTCGGCGCGCTCGGCCCGGCGCCCGTCGCCGCGCCCCCCTGCTCGGCGCTGGCGGCGTCGTACAGCCGCTGGCTGAAGGACTGGCTGGCGGTCATGAGCGACTCGGTGGCCGAGCGGATGGCGTCGATGTCGTCACCGTCGATCGCCGCCTTGAGCGACGACAGCGCCGACTCGACGGCCTCCTTCTCGGGGCCCGAGATCTTGTCGCCATGCTCCTTGAGGACCTTCTCGGTCTGGTACACGAGCGAGTCGGCGTTGTTGCGGACCTCGGCCTCTTCGCGCCGCTTCCGGTCCTCCTCGGCGTGCGACTCGGCGTCGCGCACCATGCGCTCGATGTCCTCCTTCGACATCGCCGACTGACCGGTGATGGTCATCGACTGCTCCTTGTTCGTCGCCCGGTCCTTGGCCGACACGTGGACGATGCCGTTGGCGTCGATGTCGAAGGTGACCTCGATCTGCGGCACGCCGCGGGGCGCCGGGGGAAGGTCGACGAGCTGGAACTTGCCGAGTGTCTTGTTGTACATCGCCATCTCGCGCTCGCCCTGGATCACGTGGATCTCCACGGACGGCTGCATGTCCTCGGCCGTGGTGAACACCTCGGTCTTGCGGGTCGGGATGGTGGTGTTGCGCTCGATGAGCTTGGTCATCACGCCGCCCTTGGTCTCGATGCCGAGCGACAGCGGCGTCACGTCGAGGAGGAGGACGTCCTTCACCTCGCCCTTGAGCACGCCGGCCTGGATGGCGGCGCCGAGGGCGACCACCTCGTCGGGGTTCACGCCCTTGTGCGGCTCCTTGCCGGTGAGGCTCTGCACGAGATCCTGGATGGCCGGCATGCGGGTCGAGCCGCCGACGAGGATCACGTGGTCGAGATCGCCCTTCTTGAGGCCGGCGTCCTTGATGGCCTGCTCGAACGGGCCCTTCGTGCGCTCGACGAGATCCGCCGTCATCTCCTGGAACTTGGCGCGCGTCAGCTGCTCGTCGAGGTGCTTGGGCCCCTCGGACGTCGCGGTGATGAACGGCAGGTTGATCTGGGTCGACTGCGTCGAGCTCAGCTCGACCTTGGCCTTCTCGGCCGCCTCCTTGAGCCGCTGCAGGGCCATCTTGTCGGCGCTGAGGTCGACGCCCTCCTTGGCCTTGAAGCTCTGGACGAGCCAGTCGATGACGCGCTCGTCCCAGTCGTCGCCGCCGAGGTGCACGTCGCCGCTGGTCGACTTCACCTCGAAGACGCCGTCGCCGATCTCGAGCACCGACACGTCGAAGGTGCCGCCGCCGAGGTCGAACACGAGGATGGTCTGGTCGGCGCCTTCCTTGTCGAGGCCGTACGCGAGCGCGGCCGCCGTCGGCTCGTTGATGATGCGCAGCACCTCGAGCCCGGCGATCTGGCCGGCCTCCTTGGTGGCCGTGCGCTCGGCGTCGTTGAAGTAGGCGGGCACGGTGATGACGGCCTGGGTCACGGTGTCGCCCAGGTACGCCTCGGCGTCCCGCTTCAGCTTCTGCAGCGTGCGGGCGCTGATCTCCTGGGGCGTGTAGCGCTTGCCGTCCACGTCGTCGGTGGTCCAGGACGTGCCCATGTGGCGCTTCACCGAGCGGATGGTGCGGTCGGGGTTGGTGATGGCCTGGCGCTTGGCGACCTCGCCGACCAGGACCTCGCCGCTCTTGGCGAAGGCGACGACCGAGGGGGTGGTGCGGCCGCCCTCGGCGTTGGGGATGACGGTGGGCTCGCCGCCCTCCAGGACGGCGACGACGGAGTTGGTGGTGCCGAGATCGATGCCGACGGCCTTGGGCATGTGCAGTCCTCTTCAGTTCACGGGGTCGAATGCGGGTCCTACGCTAGCGCGACTGCCAACCAATGACACAGAGAAGTTGAGTGCCTTGTTGGCAAGTTCGTCACGGCGCTACCGTCGGGCCGTGCCCACCCTCGTCCTCCTCCGCCACGGCCAGAGCGAGTGGAACGAGCGCGAGCTGTTCACCGGCTGGGTCGACGTCGACCTCACCGCCCGGGGCGAGGAGGAGGCGCGCGCCGGGGGCCGGCTCCTGCTCGACGAGGGCCTCGAGGTCGACATCGTCCACACCTCGTTGCTGAAGCGGGCGATCCGCACCGCCAACCTCGCCCTCGAGGTCGCCGACCGGCTCTGGATCCCGACGCACCGGCACTGGCGGCTCAACGAGCGTCACTACGGCGCCCTGCAGGGTCTGAGCAAGCCGGCGACGATGGCCGAGCACGGCGAGGCGCAGTACATGCTCTGGCGGCGGTCGTACTCGATCGCGCCCCCGCCCCTCGACCTCGACGACGAGCGCCACCCGCGCCACGACCCCCGCTACGCCACGCTGCCGCCCGACCTGCTGCCGGCGACCGAGTGCCTCGCCGACGTGGTCGCCCGCATGCTCCCCTACTGGCACGACCACATCTGCGTCGACCTGCTCGAGGGGCGCACGGTGCTGGTCGCCGCCCACGGCAACTCGATCCGGGGCCTCGTGAAGCACCTCGACGGCATGTCCGAGGAGGAGATCGTCGAGCTGAACATCCCCACCGGGATCCCCCTCGTCTACGAGCTCGACGAGCACCTCCAGAAGGTGTCCTCCCGCTACCTCGGCGACCCCGAGGCCGCCCAGCAAGCCGCCGCCGCCGTGGCCGCCCAAGGCTCGACACCCCCACCGACCTAGAAGCGAGCACCCGCGGCCGCAGGCCGCCGCGAGCGAAGCGAGCACTCGCGGCCGCAGGCCGCCGCGCGCGCCGTCCAGGCGCACGCGAGGGGGATGGGAGAAGGGGGGCGCAGCTTCCCCCTTCTCAGATCAGGGCATGAGCTTGTAGCCGAGGCCCCGGACGGTCACGAGCAGCTGCGGGTTGGCGGGGTCGTCCTCGATCTTGGCCCGGAGCCGGTACAGGTGGGTGTCGACCAGGCGGCCGTCGCCCACGTACTCCCAGCCCCACACCCGCTCGAGCAGCTGGTCGCGGCTGATCACGTGCCCGGCGTGCTCGGCCAGCTCCACCAGGAGGCGGAACTCGGTCTTGGTGAGGGTGAGGGGTTGGCCCTCGCGCAGCACCTCGCCGGCGCCTGGCGAGATCTCGAGGTCGCGCACGCGCATCGTCGTCCCCGCCGGCGTCGCCACCTCCCGCTGCACGCGGCGGAGCTGGGCGCGCACGCGCGCCGCCAGCTCCTTGGGCACGAACGGCTTGGTCACGTAGTCGTCGGCGCCCGCCTCGAGCCCGGCCACGACGTCGTGGCTGTCGGCCTGCGCGGTGACGACCAGGATCGGCAGGCCGCTCGTGGCTCGGAGCGCCCGCACGACATCGAGCCCGCCGATGCCGGGCAGGAGCAGGTCGACGATGGCGAGGTCGGCCCCGCCGGCGCGGAACCGCTCGATGCCCTCCTCGCCGGTGGCGGCCTCGACCACGTCGTAGCCCTCGTCCTCGAGCATCAGGCGCACGGCGGCGCGGATCCCCGAGTCGTCCTCGACGAGAAGCACGCGCGCCACCCAGCCATGATGACGCTTCGGCGGCAATCGCGACGCGTTCGCGACATCGCCGAGAGATCCCGGCGACATCGGGGTGCCACTGTCGTCGTGTCTGGGAAACCCCTGGGGGCCCGTGGTCGCATCTCGCGGCTGCGGGCCCCGTCGGGTTTTGCGATGGGGCACGATGGCTCGGTGGCGTCACGCCGCCCCCGGCTGGGGCTCCGCGCGAGGATCGCGATCTCCTTCGCCCTCCTCGCCCTGGCCGTCGCCGGGGCGCTCGCCGGCCTCGCCTACGAGCGGACCCGAACCGTCCTGCTCGACGACCGCCAGGACGCCGCCGTCGTCCAGACGTTCGTGAACGCCCGCCTCGTGCGCGACACGCTGCGCTCCGAAGAGGCGATCGACGTGCGCGACCTGCTGGCGTCGCTGTCCACCGCCAACCGCTCCGAGCCGCTCCTGCACCAGGACGACCGGTGGTACGGACGGTCGGTGTCGGTCGACGCCAACGACCTGCTTCCCACCCCGCTGCGGCAGCGGGTCGAGGGCGGCACCGCCTCCCGCCAGCGGTTCACCGCCGAGGGGCGCGCCCTGCTCGGCGTCGGGGTGCCGATCCCCTCCATCGGCGGCGAGTACTTCGAGGTCTTCCCACTCGATGACCTCGAGGCCACGCTGCAGACGCTGAACACCGCGCTGTGGACCGGCGCCGGCGTGGCCGGCATCGGCGTGGCCGCGCTCAGCCTGCTCGCGACGCGCCGGATCCTCCGGCCGCTCGCCTCAGCGACCGACGCGGCGCGCCAGATCGCGGCCGGCGACCTCACCACCCGGATCGACGAACCGTCCGACTCCGAGCTGGAGTCGCTGGTCGACGCGTTCAACGACATGGCGTCGTCACTCGCCGAGCGGGTGGAGCACGACCGCCGCTTCGCCTCGGTGGTGAGCCACGAGCTGCGATCGCCCCTGACCTCCTTACGCACCGCCATGGACGTGGCCGTCACCAGACTGCCGCCGCTCGACGATCGCGCCCAGGTGGCCATCGACCTCGTCCTCGATCAGCTGGCGCGCTTCGAGCGCATGACCCTCGACCTCCTCGAGATCAGCCGCATCGACGCGGGCGTCGCGCCGCTCGACGCCCATCCCGTCGACGTCGGACGCGCGGTGCGCGACCTGGTCGACGCCAGCACCAACCACTCGGTGCCGGTGACGGTCACCCCGGCGGCGGCCGACGTCGAGGTCGCGGTCGACATGGCCCGCCTCGAGTGGTCGCTCGCCAACCTCCTCGCCAACGCCGAGCACCACGGCCGGGGTGCCACCGGCGTCACCGTCGACGCCGTCGACGGTGTCGTGCGCATCTCGGTGGACGACGCCGGTCCCGGCGTCCCCGTCGAGGAGCGTGACCTCGTCTTCGAGCGGTTCGCGCGCGGGCGGGCGGCACTGGCGACGCCCGGCTCCGGCCTCGGCCTCGCCCTCGTCCAGGAGCACGCCCGGGTCATGGGCGGGTCGGTCGAGGTCACCGACTCACCGGCCGGTGGCGCCCGGTTCACGATCGAGCTGCCCCGGTGACCGATCGCGCCCTCGTCGCCGTTCTCGCCGTCCTCGCCGTCATCGCCGGCGCGTGCGGCGGGCTCCGCGCCGAGGAGCGCGACCACCCGCTCGCCGCCCACGAGGTGCCCTACGACCTGCTGGCCGGGCCGACGTCGACCACCAACCCGCCGCCACCGACCACGACCACGACGCTGCCCTGGCGGACGAACCTCTACTACGTCGCCGGCTCCCGCATCGTCCAGGCCCCCCGCCAGCTTCGCGAGCAGCCCGACGTCGAGCAGGTGCTCCGCCTCCTCCTGAGCGGCCCTGCCGACGCCGACCTCCCGCTCGTGCGCAGCGCCCTCGACGTCGGCGACGCCCGCCTCGCCGGACCGGCCTCGGGCGGCGAGCTGACGATCGAGCTGGCTCCCGACTTCGGCGCCCGCTCGCCCTCGGAGCAGATCCTCGCCCTCGGCCAGCTCGTGTGGACCGTCACCGAGGTCCCGGGTGTCGGCCGAGTGGTGTTCCGCATCGACGGCACCGACCTCGCCGTCCCGCTCCCCAACGGGCAGCTTGCGCAGGGAGCGGTCTCCCGCGACGACTACCTCGTCCTCGTGTTCCCCGACGCGCCGCCGACGCCGCCCCCGGACGCCGCTCCCACCGACGACGGCACGGGCGCCGAGGGCTGACGCCTGTCTGACGGCGTCAGCGACGCTTGCGGCGCCCGTAACCGTCGGCGAACGAACCAGCAACGTCGGGTTCCTACCGTCGACCCCGGTGCGGATGTCGACGACGCCAGCGCTGCCGTCACCTCGCTCCGACCGTTGATCCGCGTCCCCCGTCAGCTTCAACCAAGGGAGCATCCGTTGCGCAGAAAGCTCGCACTCGGTGCGGCGCTCGTCGGCGCGCTCGTGATCGGCCTCGCCGGTCCCGCGTACGCCTATGACCGTCCGGCCGAGCCCGATACGCAGTACATCCTCGACAACCTCTGGGTCTTCATCGCCGGCGTCCTCGTGTACTTCATGCAGGCCGGCTTCGCCCTCGTCGAAGCCGGGCTCACCCGGGCCAAGAGCGTCGCCAACATCATGATGAAGAACCTGATGGACATGTCGGCGGGCGTGCTCGCCTTCGCCGCCGTCGGCTTCGGCATCGCCTACGGCCCCACCGAGTCGCTGAGCGGCTTCCTCGGCTGGGGCGGGTGGTTCCTCGACCCCGGCGCCTATGCCGAGTCGGGCCTCACCATCGCCACCCAGTTCTTCTTCCAGGCCGCGTTCGCGGCGACGGCGGCCACCATCGTCTCCGGCGCCATGGCGGAGCGCACGAAGTTCAAGAGCTACTTCATCTACAGCTTCGTGATCACCGCGCTCATCTACCCGATCGTCGTGCGCTGGACGTGGGGCGGCGGCTGGCTGGCCCAGCGCGACACGCCGTTCAGCGACTTCGCCGGCTCCACCATCGTGCACAGCGTCGGTGGGTGGGCGGCGCTGATGGGCGCCATCATCCTGGGCCCCCGCATCGGCAAGTTCCGCGACGGCAAGCCCCGCGCCATCCCCGGGCACTCGATCCCCTTCGTCGTGCTCGGCGCCCTGATCCTCTTCATCGGCTGGTTCGGCTTCAACCCCGGCTCCGAGCTCGCGGCCGACCTGGCGGTGATGGACATCGCCGTCACGACCCTGCTCGCGGCGTGTGCCGGAGCGTGCGCGGCCACCGCCACCATCTGGATCAAGGCCGGCAAGCCCGATGTGGGCATGGCCGCCAACGGGCTGCTGGCCGGGCTCGTGAGCATCACCGCCGGGTGCGGCGCCTTCGACAACTGGGGCGCCCTCGTCGCCGGTCTCGCCGGCGGCGTGCTCGTCGTGCTGTCCGTGCTGTTCATCGAGCGCCGCGGCGTCGACGACCCGGTGGGCGCCATCTCGGTGCACGGCATCTGCGGCGCCTGGGGCACGATGGCCATCGGCCTGTTCGCCACCCACGACGACGCCTTCCTCGGTCGCGAGGATGCCGGGCTCTTCTACGGCGGCGGCCTCGACCAGCTGGTGACGCAGGGGATCATGGTCCTCTCGGTGTTCGTCTTCGTGACGGTGGCGTCGGGACTCCTGTTCCTGGCCATCAAGCACACCGTGGGCCTGCGGGTGTCGGCGGAGGAGGAGATCGAGGGCCTCGACGTCCTCGAGCACGGCGCCCCCGGCTACGGGCCCGACCTGCTCATGGGGGCCGGCGGGCGACTCGGCACCTCGACGGGTGCGCGGGAACCCGTGACCGTCGACGCCTAGCTGGGCGACAGCGCGAACGAGCGCGAAGAGAGGGCCGGTGCACTCGCACCGGCCCTCTCTCGCGTTCGGGTCTCCGACCGCCGGAACGCTCAGATGGCGTCGACACCCTCCTCGCCGGTGCGGATGCGCACGAGGCGCCCGACCGGCGTGCTCCAGATCTTGCCGTCGCCGATCTTGCCGGTCTGGGCAGCGGCGGCGATGGCGTCGGTGACGGTGTCGGCGTCGCCGTCGTCCACCACCACCTCCACCTTCACCTTCGGCAGGAACTCGATCGTGTACTCGGTGCCGCGGTAGGTCTCGGTGTGGCCGCCCTGGCGGCCGAACCCCTTCACCTCGCTCACCGTGATGCCGGCCACGCCCTTGGCCTTCAGGGCGTCCTTCACCTCGTCGAGCATGTGCGGCTTGATGATCGCCGTGACTAGCTGCATGGGTCTCCTCCACTGGTTGGTCTGGCGGGCGCGGCAGCCTCGAGGAGGTAGCCACGAGATCGGACGGTCCGGAGCGTGAGGCCGACGCTGGCGAGCCGGCGACGAAGGCGGACGAGGTGGACGTCGAGGGCGTTGCGGCCCGGCGACCCCGAGCGGGGCCCGTCGGGCCACCCGGCGCCCGCCAGCGCCTCCCGCCGGACCACCACGCCGAACCGGGCGCACAGGGCGCCGGCCAGGCGGGCCTCCACGGGCGGGAGGACGAGCAGCCGATCGCCGTAGCGAAGCACCCCGGAGGCGTCCACCGCCGGTTCCCCCGCCCGGTGGCGGGCGAACCGGGCGCTGAGAGCCCGGGTGCGGCTGGCCAGCTCCTGCTCCTCGACCGGCAGCACCACCCAGTCCTCGAAGCAGTCCGTCGCCTCGGGCGGGCGGGCGTCGGGATCGAGGAGGAGCAGCCGGGGCCGACCTTCCTCGACGAGCGCGTGGTAGCGGTCCGAGTCCTCGGGCCAGCGCAGGAGGGCGACATCCACCACCGGGGACCGTACGGAGGGACTGTTGCCACCATGTTTCGTGGCAATGAAGGGCACGCGCTCCGGCACGCTGCCGCCCGGTGTGGCTAGCGTGCGCCGCCATGGCGTCTAGGGATTCCCATCTCGACAAGCTCGCGGACGTGCCGCTGTTCAGCGCATGCTCCCGCAAGGACCTCCAGAAGATCGCGAAGGCGAGCGACGAGGTCGAGGTCAAGGCGGGCCGGGTGCTCGTCGACCAAGGCAAGACCGGGCATGAGTTCTTCCTCATCCTCGACGGCACCGCCACCGTGCGGGCCAACAACCGCAAGGTGGCGACCCTCGGTTCCGGCGACTACTTCGGTGAGCTCTCGCTGCTCTCCCGCGAGCCCCGGGACGCGTCGGTCACCGCCGAGACCGACATGTCGCTGCTGATCCTCGGCCAGCGGGAGTTCACCGGCCTGCTCGACTCGGTGCCCGGCTTCGCGTCGAAGATCCTCACCACGATGGCGCGCCGGCTCCGCCAGGCCGACCTCAAGAACCACCGCCACTAGCCGCCGGACTACGTTCGCGGCCACCATGGCCACGGACACTGACACCCACGCGCAGGTCGAGGCGACGCCGGGACGGCCGGGCGGGATCCGCCCGCACCAGGTCGTCATCGCCATCGGCCTCTTCTTCGGCCTGATCTTCACCTGGGGGTCCTGGCTCGCCGCCACCCTCTTCGACTTCCACACCGACTCGCCGATCCACCGCGAGGTGTTCGGCAACATCCCCGACGCGTGGGTGGTCGTCTTCTACACGGTCACCAGCATCCTGATCGTCTACGGGGCCTACAACTTCTCGTTGCGGGCGCGGAACTGGAGCCGGGGCGGCCCGGACAACCGCAAGACGACCACCAGGAACTTCAACCGCCGGCGCGACTCGTTCCTGCGCGGCGTCTACATGCAGACCCTGCTGCGCGACCCGGCGGCCGGGGTCATGCACTCGATGCTCTACTTCGGGTTCCTCGTGCTCTTCGCGGTCACCCTCGTGCTCGAGGCCGACCACCAGATGCCCGACGACCTGAAGTTCCTGCACGGGCAGACCTACCAGGCCTACGCCATGGTGGGCGACGTCGCCGGCGTCGTGTTCCTCGCCGGCGTGCTGTTCGCCATCTACCGCCGCTACATCCAGCGCGTCTACCGGATCCGCATCAAGTCGAAGCCCGAGCACGCGCTGATCCTCTTCACGTTCCTCGCCATCGGCGTGACCGGCTTCGGCGCCGAGATGTTCCGCATCGCCCTCGCCGACCGGCCCGACTTCGAGCAGTGGAGCGTCGTCGGCTACCCGCTCGCCGGCCTGGTCGACGGCTGGCCCGTCGACTCGCTGGAGGCGTGGCACCGGGGCTGGTGGATCGCCCACGTCGTGGCGTTCTTCGGGTTCCTCGCCATCATCCCGGTGACGATGCTGCGCCACATGTTCACCAGCCCGCTGAACATGTACCTGGCGCCGAAGGACCGGCCCAAGGGCGCCATGAAGCCCATGCCCAACCTGATGGAGACCGAGCTGGAGAGCTTCGGGGCCTCGGTGGTGTCGGACTTCACCTGGAAGCAGCTGCTCGACACCGACGCCTGCACGATGTGCGGCCGGTGCACGAGCGTGTGCCCGGCGCATGCCACGGGCAAGCCGCTCGACCCGCGCGAGATCGTGCTCAAGACCGGCGAGGTCATGGCCGCCTCGGGCACGCCCACGGTCGACCCGCCGATCGGCACCGTCAAGGAGATCACCATCTCCTCGGACTCGCTGTTCGAGCGGATCACCGCAGAGGAGATCTGGTCGTGCACGTCGTGCAAGGCGTGTGACGAGATCTGCCCGGTCAACATCGAGATCCTCGACAAGATCCTCGACATGCGGCGTTACCTGTCGCTGATGGAGTCGAACTTCCCGACCGAGCTGGGCAACGCCTACCGGTCGATGGAGAACTCCGGCAACCCGTGGGGCATGAGCCAGGGCGACCGGGCCGCGTGGGCCAAGGACCTCGACGGCGTCGACATCGTCGACCCCGGCGGATCCTTCGACCACGAGTACCTCTACTTCGTGGGCTGCGCCGGCAGCTTCGACGACAAGAACCAGAAGGTCACCCAGGCCATGGCGAAGCTGCTGCAGCGCGCCGGGGTCGACTTCGCCATCCTCGGGCCGAGCGAGAGCTGCACCGGCGACCCCGCCCGCCGCTCGGGCAACGAGTACATCTTCCAGATGCTGGCCATGCAGAACATCGAGGTGCTCGACGGCCTCGGCGTGAAGCGGATCATCACGCAGTGCCCGCACTGCTTCAACACGCTGCTCAACGAGTACCCGCAGCTCGGCGGGCACTACCAGGTGATCCACCACAGCCAGCTGCTCGAGCACCTGATCGAGACCGGCAAGCTCGACATGAGCGAGGCGCGCCTCGACGAGCGGATCACCTACCACGACTCCTGCTACCTCGGCCGCCACAACGACGTGTACCTCGCGCCCCGCAAGGTGGTGGCGTCGATCGCCGGCGTCGACGTGGTCGAGATGGGCCGCAGCGGCACGAAGGGCATGTGCTGCGGCGCCGGCGGGGCCCGCATGTGGATGGAGGAGACGATCGGCAAGAAGGTGAACGACGAGCGGGCCCAGGAGGCGATCGCCACCGGTGCCACCCGCGTCGCCACCGCCTGCCCGTTCTGCTACATCATGCTCGACGACGGCGTGAAGGGTGCCGGGGTCGAGGACGACCAGGTGAAGGTGGCCGACATCGCCATCCACGTGCTCGATGCCCTCACCCCCAAGCCGGTGGCCGCGCCCGCGGAGGGCTGAAACCGTCAGAAAACGTGCTCAAGTGAGCGAGTCGGGTTGCCGTTCCCATGACCCGTGCAGATCACGCGGAGGGTGCTCCTGCTCGCTGCGGTGCTCGGGCTACTGCTCGCCGGCGCCGCCTGCTCGCCGGAGGAGGAGACGGCCTTCCGCTCGGTGAACGCGCTGCGCGACCAGCACGGGCTGCGGTGGCTCGACTGGGACGAGCCGGCGCACGCCAAGGCGGTGGCGTGGTCGCAGCACATGGCCGATGAGGGCCGCCTCTCGCACTCGGTCCTGTCCGAGGGCCTGCCGAAGGGCTGGCGGGTGCTCGGCGAGAACGTCGCCTACGCCGGCTCCGTCGAGCAGGCCATGGCCACGCTCGAAGCGTCGTCCCCACATCGCGCCAACCTGCTCAAGCCCGAGTTCCTGCGGGTGGGCATCGGGATCGTCGAGCGCGACGGCCGGTACTGGGTCACCCAGGTCTTCATCGGCTGACGACCGCCCGGGTGGCATCATCGGCGGGTGACGGACGCGCCCGGCCTCGCCGACCTGAGCGGCTCGACCCCGGGGGTGCTGCCCAACCAGCTGCTGGTGGAAGCGGTCGGCGCCGGGTGGATCGAGGCGGGCGACTACCGGGTCCCCGAGGAGCACGTGCAGCCGGCCTCCCTCGACCTCCGGCTCGGGGAGACGGCCTACCGGATGCGGTGCAGCTTCCTGCCCCACGACGGCAGCGTCGAGGCGAAGCTGAAGGACCTCGTCGTCGACGAGCTCGACCTGCGCCGGGACGGGGCGGTGCTGGAGACGAACCGGCCCTACCTCATCCCCCTGCTCGAGCGCCTGCACCTGCCGCCGTTCGTGTCGGCCCGCGCCAACCCGAAGTCCTCGACCGGGCGGGCGGACGTGTTCACCCGGGTCATCACCGACGGCTCGTACCGCTTCGATGACGTCCAGCCCGGCTACGACGGGCCGCTCTACCTCGAGGTCGTCCCGCTCTCCTTCGCCGTGCGGGTCCGCCAGAACCTGTCGCTCAACCAGCTCCGTCTGTCCATCGGCGAGTCCCGCCTCAGCGACGACGAGCTGTGGGCGCTGCACCAGCACGACCCGCTGCTCTTCACCGACGGCCGGCCCGCCGACCGCGCCGGGTTCGCCACCGACGACGGGTTGTTCCTCTCCCTCGACCTGCGGGGCGACGCCGGGCGCAACGTCGGCTGGCGGGCTCGCGGCAACGCCGCCCTGCTCGACCTGTCGGGCATCGGCGCCCATCGCGTCAGCGACTACTGGGAGGCCGTGGTGTCCGAGGACGGCGACCGGGTCGTGCTCGACCCCGAGCGGTTCTACCTGCTGCTCTCGAACGAGGCGGTGCGGGTGCCGCCTCACCTCGCCTCGGAGATGACGGCCTACGACCCGACCTCGGGCGAGCTGCGCACCCACTACGCCGGGTTCTTCGACCCCGGCTTCGGCCACTCGGGCACCGGCGAGCTCGCCGGGTCGCGGGCCGCCCTCGAGGTGCGGGCCCACGACGTGCCGTTCATGATCGAGCACGGCCAGCGGGTGTGCCGGCTCACGTTCGAGCGGATGGTGTGCGAGCCGACGAAGCTCTACGGCCAGGGGATCGGGTCGAACTACCAGGGCCAGCTCGAGACCCTGGGCAAGCACTTCGCCCGGCCCTAGACCCCACCTGCGGGACGGCTCCGGGGTGACCTGATCGGGCCATCGGAATTTCTCCTCAAGTGCCTAGTCAACCGTGCCGAAGGTGTCTGACACGAGCAGGGTGTCTCGGCTCGGCGGGCTGCTGGGCACGATGGCCTCACGAGGAGCGCCGATGGTGCATGTCGATCTCAGCCGCCCGCCGGGACGAGTCCTGCTGGTCAGCGGCGTCGGCACCGGTGAGCACCGCTGCTGCCGGCTGGCCGAGGCCCTCCGCCGCCGGTGCGGGGCCGACGCCCTCACGCTGCTGCCCGACCACACGCTGGAGCACGCGGAGCGGAGCCGGCGGCTCGGCGACGACGTCGGGCGGTTCGCGCCCGACCTGATCGTGGTCGACCGCGACCCGGTGGGGCCCGACGGCGAGCTGTGGATGCCCTTCCTCCGCTACGTCGCCGCCCGGCGCCGACCCCGGTTGGTGCTGCTGCTGCCAGCGTGGTTCGGCGAGCCGGCCCGGGTCGACGCCCGCTGGCGTCGGCTCGACGCCTGGACCGCGGTCGACTGGCTCTACGACGAGGTCCTCGCCTTCGGCGAGCCCCGAGCCGGCACCACCGCCACCGACCTCGCCCTCCACCGCCGGATCAGCGGCGAGGTCCGCTACGTGGGCGACGTCGACGACGGCGGCGTGGAGCGGGCCGCCGACGAGATCGCCGACCTCCTCGCCCGCCCCCTCGCCGGCGCCGCCGTGGCCCACTGACGACCGGACGCCCCCGATGACCCGCCCGCTACGCTGTCGCCTCCTCGCGGGTGTAGTTCAGAGGCAGAACATCAGCTTCCCAAGCTGAGAACGCGGGTTCGATTCCCGTCACCCGCTCTCTCTCTCTCTTCTCTCTCGGCTACGGGGCCGCGATCGCCGTCCGTGACAGAGTCGGGCCGTGGAGCCCGCGGCCCGACGACGTACGACTGAGCGAGGTGCAGTGACGACCCGACTCGTCAGCCTCACCTTCGATGCGACCGATCCCCTTCGTCTGGCGCAGTTCTGGGCGAGCGCGCTGGGATGGGAGATCGTCGATGAGAGCGGCGACGAGATCGGCGTGCTCCCGACCGACGGCACGCAGTTCATCTTCGTCTTCGTGCGGGTGCCGGAACCGAAGGCCGCGAAGAACCCGATCCATCTCGAGCTCGTGAGCGAGTCGAATGACGACCAGCGCGCCGTGGTCG
>DATLFP010000224.1:0-8712 GCA_035540955.1 Acidimicrobiales bacterium | reverse complement strand
GGCGGAGCACCGGGGCCGCCGGCCGCTGGCCGGCGCCCGGATCATGGGCTCGCTGCACATGACGGTGCAGACCGCGGTGCTGATCGAGACCCTGACGGAGCTGGGCGCCGACGTGCGCTGGGTCTCGTGCAACATCTTCTCGACCCAGGACCACGCCGCGGCCGCCGCGGTGATCGGCCGGGACGGCACCGCGGCCGACCCGCGGGGCGTGCCGGTGTACGCCTGGAAGGGCGAGACGCTGGAGGAGTACTGGTGGTGCACCGAGCAGGCCCTGCTCTGGCCCGACGGCGGCGGCCCCAACATGATCCTCGACGACGGCGGCGACGCCACGCTGCTCGTGCACAAGGGCGTGGAGTACGAGAAGGCCGGCGCGGTGCCGGACCCTGCGGGTGCCGAGTCCGAGGAGTTCCGGGTGATCCTGGAGACGCTGCAGCGCTCGCTGTCGGAGGATCCGCAGCGCTGGACCAACATCGCCGCTGACATCAAGGGCGTCACCGAGGAGACCACCACCGGCGTCCACCGCCTGTACGAGATGACCGAGCAGGGCACGCTGCTGTTCCCGGCCATCAACGTCAACGACTCCGTCACCAAGTCGAAGTTCGACAACCTCTACGGCTGCCGTCACAGCCTCATCGACGGCATCAACCGCGCGACCGACGTGATGATCGGCGGCAAGGTCGCGGTGGTGCTCGGCTACGGCGACGTCGGCAAGGGTTGCGCGCAGTCGCTGCGGGGCCAAGGCGCCCGGGTGATCGTCACCGAGATCGACCCGATCAACGCGCTGCAGGCCGCGATGGAGGGCTACCAGGTGACGACGCTCGACGACGTCGTCGCGACCGCCGACATCTTCATCACCGCCACCGGCAACAAGGACATCATCACCGCCGAGCACATGAGCCGGATGAAGCACCAGGCCATCGTCGGCAACATCGGTCACTTCGACAACGAGATCGACATGGCCGGTCTCGCCCGGTGGCCCGGGGTCAAGAGGATCAACATCAAGCCCGGCACCGACGAGTGGGTCTTCGACGACGGCCACTCGATCATCGTCCTGGCCGAGGGTCGGCTGCTGAACCTCGGCTGCGCCACCGGCCACCCGTCGTTCGTGATGTCGTGCTCGTTCACCAACCAGGTGCTCGCTCAGATCGAGCTGTTCACCAACGGCAAGGCCTACGAGAACAAGGTCTACGTGCTGCCGAAGAACCTCGACGAGGAGGTCGCCCGGCTGCACCTCGACCACCTCGGAGCCAAGCTCACGCCCCTCACCGAGTCCCAGGCCGAGTACCTCGGCATCCCCCTCGAGGGCCCGTACAAGGCCGAGCAGTACCGCTACTAGGCGGCCGCATCCTCGTTCTGGGCGGGATCTGCCGGTCCATGACCGGCAGATCCCGCCCAGAACGACTCGAGCAGGCGGCGGATGTCGTCGGCCTCCTCGACGGCCTCGGACCAGCCGTACTCGTAGTGGTCCCAGCCGGACGCGGTGATCGATCGGGAGCGGGCTCGGGTCTTGCGGGCCTGTCCGGCGTTGCCGTGCCACCGAAGGCCCACGCCCTCGACCGCGATCTTGCGATCGGGCCAGGCGTTGTCGAGCACGACCTCACGGCCGTCGGCGCACGTGAGTGGGTGCTGCCGGACGGGGGCCGGCACGTCGGCCGACGCGATGATGCGAGCCAGGAGCAGCTCGAGCTCCCGCTGGATCTTGTCATCGACCAGCCCCCCGGCCAGTGCTCGCCGCGTGTCGTTGGTGCCGTCGACGCCGCGCCCCCCGCGCCGGTCGACGATGGCCAGAATCGCCTCGATCTTCACGACGCCGGAGGTGACGGCGTTCTGGAGCAGTCGCTCGAACACCGGGAACGGCAGCACCGTCGCGCAGTCGAGGAGCGTCCGGGGCTTGGAGGTGACCGGAATGCCCCGCACCATGACCACGTCGTGTGCCCGCCGGGTTCGGTGCGCGATCACGCCGTCGAGGTGGCACTCGCGGCGGTGGGCGATGGTGATCTCGGGCTTCGGGAAGCGGAGGTCGAACCCCTGGAGCGACGCGCCCGCTCGGTGTGACAGCCACGCCTCGGGCCCGGCGGCCAGCACGCCGGCCAGCCATCGCAGCTCCTGGGTGTACGGCACCCCCCGGAGCCGGTAGACGGCGGGGTGCACCAGCACGAGCATCTCCTTCGCGATGCGGTGATCGAACGCGGCGGCGGGGACCCCGACCGCGAGTGCCTGCCACCGGGCGACCAGACCGTACTGGGCGGCGGTGAACCGGGTGATGAGCTCGTCGATGCCGTTCATGGGCGGACATTTCACCCACGGGGTGTGACAGTCACCGAACTGGGCGGGATCTGCCAGTCCATGACCGGCAGATCCCGCCCAGAACTCGACGCGCTTCAGCGGGCGGGGTCGAGGAGGGGGACGCGGGCGCCGGGCGGGGCGAGCGAGAGGCGATCGAGGAACCACTGCACGAGCGGGCCGATGGTGACGGCCTGGAGGGCGGTCGCCCACCCGACGGTGCCGCCCAGCAGGAACCCGAGGGCGAGGACGGTGACCTCGATGCCGGTGCGCACGACCCGGATGGAGCCGACCCCCCGGTCGGCCAGACCGGTCATGAGCCCGTCGCGCGGACCGGGACCCAGCCCGGCGCCGATGTAGAACCCCGAGCCCAGCGCCACGAGGACGATGCCGGTGGGCACCTCGGCGACCCGCACCGCCAGCGGCGCGCTGTCCGGCAGCAGCCACAGGGTCAGGTCGATCACGAGGCCGATCAGCACGGTGTTGGCGATGGTCCCGATGCCGACCCGGACCCGCAGGGGCCAGAAGGCCACGAGCACGACGGCCCCCACGAGGATCCCCATCGTGCCGATCGGGATGCCGGTCCGATCGGCGAGGCCCTGGTGCAGCACGTCCCAGGGCCCGAGCCCGAGCTCGGCGTGCACGAGCAGGGAGATCCCGAGTCCGAAGGCCACGAGCCCGACGAGGAGGCGCCACAGGCGTGTGACCGACGGCACCGCTCGAGGGTATCGACAACGGCCCGCTGTCAAGAGATCCTTTACAACCATGGGGGAGAGCACGATCACGACCGACCCGACGACCGCGCCGACCGACGCCGAGATCGACGCCGGCCTCGTCGCCATCTTCGTCACGCCCGAGGGCAAGGCCGACCCGTACCCGGCCTACGCCCGGCTGCGCGAGGCGAAGGCCGTCCACCACCTCGGCTCGCTCGGCGACGGCGCCCCGTTCGCCACCGCCCGCTACGAGCTCTGCCAGCAGGTGCTGCGGGACAACCGCTTCGGCCGCCAGGAGGGCCTCGGGGAACGGTGGGAGTACTTCGGGCTCACCGAGGACGAGTGGCACGAGCGCTTCCCCGACCTCGGCGCCTTCGGCGAGTCGATGCTCGGCCTCAACCCGCCCGACCACACCCGGCTCCGGGGCCTCGTGGCCAAGGCGTTCACGCCCAGCACGGTGAAGGACCTCGAGCCCCACATCCAGGAGCTCACCGACGGCTTCCTCGATCCGCTCGAGGGTGAGGTCGACATCATGCAGGCCCTCGCGCTGCGGCTCCCGATCACCGTCATCAGCGAGATGCTCGGGGTGCCGGCGACGGCGCAGGCCGAGCTGCTCCCGCACATCAAGGTGGCGATCCAGGGCCTCGCCACCTTCGAGCCCGACCTCGATCGCTTCTCGGCGATCTACGACGCCAACCAGGCGGTCGCCGGCTACTTCACCGAGCTGGTCGCGGCCCGCCGCGACCAGCCGGCCGACGACCTGCTCACCCAGCTCATCCACGTCGAGGAGGCGGGCGAGACCCTCAGCCTGCCCGAGCTCATCGCCACGGTGATCCTCCTCTACATCGCCGGCTACGAGACCACGACCAACCTGATCGGGAACGGCCTGCGCGCCTTCCTGCTCCATCCCGAGCAGCTCGACCTGCTCCGATCCGACCGCGACCTCCTCAAGCCGGCGGTCGACGAGATCCTCCGGTGGGACAGCCCGGTGCAGGCCACCGCCCGCGCCGCGCTCGAGGACGGCCTCGAGGTGGCCGGCATCGCCATCCCGAAGAACACCGAGCTGCTGACCCTGCTGGCGGGCGCCAACCGCGACCCGCGGGTCTACGACGAGCCCGACCGGTTCGACATCGCCCGCTTCCGGTCCGGCGCCGGCAGCCCGGCGCCGCTCAGCTTCTCCGCCGGCATCCACTACTGCCTGGGCGCGGCGCTGGCCCGGGCCGAGGGCAGCATCGTCTTCGACCGGCTCCTCGATCGCTACCGGATCATCGAGCCGGCATGGCCCGAGGCAGAACCGCCCGTCTACCGCGACAACTTCATCCTGCGGGGCCTCGAGACGCTGCCGGTCCGCCTCGTCCCCTAGGGGTTACTCGCCCGAACCCTCGATCCACTGCGAGTAGATGTTCCGGTCGCCGTCGATGCTGTGCGGGGTGTTCACCGTGCTGAAGGCCATCACGATGCACACGATGGCGATGATCGCGGAGAGCACGACCACCAGCACGAACCCGAGCGAGCGGTTGGCGGGGTCGACGGGGGCCTCGTACGGCGCCAGCTGAGCCACGACGGCACGGTAGCCGACCCGTCACGGGCGGCCGGTATCCCGAGGCCGTGCTGGTCCCGGTCACCTGCCCCGGCTGCGGCGCTCGCGGCGCCCCCCTGTGCGCCGCGTGCGCGGCCCGGCTGCGCCCGGCGCCCGCGCTCCCCCCGCCGCCCGGTGTCGATCGGTGCGCGGCCCTGCTCGCCTACGAGGGTCCGGCGCGCGAGCTCGTGGCCCGACTGAAGTACCGCAACCATCGCGGCGCCCTCCCGGGCCTCGCCGCTGCCCTGGCGGCGAGCGTCGACCGCCGACCGGCGGTCGTGACCTGGGCGCCCACGACCGCCGACCGGCGCCGATCCCGAGGCTTCGATCACGCGCAGCTGCTGGCGGCGGCCGTGAGCCGGCACCTCCGCCTCCCGTGCCGGCCGCTCCTCGTCCGGGCCGCCGGGCCGCCCCAGACCGGCCAGCCGCTGGCGCGCCGGCGCCTGGGCCCCCGCTTCGACGCGCCGGGCCCGGTGCCGGCCCACGTGCTCGTGGTCGACGACGTGGTCACGAGCGGCGCCACCGTCGCCGCCGCCGCCCGGGCACTGCGGGCCGGCGGGGCCGCCCTCGTCGACGTCCTCGCCGCCGCCCGCACCCCACCACCCCGCGTGCGCTCTGACACTCAAGGCGGCCACGCGGCGTGACGATTGGGTGGTGTGAGCATGGCTGCCCGTCCCCCCCTGAAGCCCGCCGACCGGCCGCCGGTCCCGGGCATGTCCCTCGAGGTCTGGTCGTGGCTGCGCGAGGCGATGGTCGTCCGTCCTCACGTCGTGGCGAAGGTCCGAGCGGCGCTCGCCCGCGGCCAGCACGCCAGCGCCGACGAGGTGGCCCGGGCCATCCTCGGCGGGCCCGGGCAGCACACCGCCCCACCGGCCTACACTGGCTCCGTTGCGCACGGGTCTGTGGTTGCAAGTCGATGCCAGTCGCAGGCGAAACGACCCACGTAAGGCGACCGGTGGTCGCCGAGCATTGTGCGGCTTAGAGGTAAGCCCTGCCGCTCCGATCGTGCCGAGAAGCGGCGCCGGGGCGAGAAGGGGTGAAGCAGGCGGCAACGGGCGTGTTGGATGTCGATCCCGGCATCGCCACCCCGGTCGCCTGGTAGCTCCTCCGCAGGCGAGTGTGGGGCAAAAGACCAGGTCAGCCGTGCGCAACACCCATCGATCCCGGTAGCCCCGACCGCCCGGGACGCCAGTGCCGGGCCCGTCGGGACGCCCCGAGCTGGAGGTTCCGTTGGACGTCACCATCAGCAGCCGCCACGTCGAGCTCACCGCCCCGCTCCGGCAGGCCGCCGAGGAACGGATCAGCCGACTGAGCCGGTACCTCGAGGGCATGGACCGGGCCGAGGTCCACCTCTTCGAGGAGCAGAACCCGAGGATCGCCGACAAGCGGGACGTCTGCGAGGTCACCCTCGAAGGTCACGGACACCACCTCCGGACGAAGGTCGCGGCCGCCGACCCGTACGCCGCCGTCGACGCCGCCGCCCACAAGCTCGAGCACCAGCTCCACAAGCTGAAGACCAAGCTGGTGGGTCGCAGCCACCCCCGCCGCAACGGGGCCACGCCGGCCGCCGCGCCCGAGGACGACGGCGAGGAGGGCTAGTGCTGGGGGCGGCGGGCCGAGCCGCGCCGTGAGCGCGAACCCGATCCGCGTCCTCGTGGTCGACGATCACGCCCTGTTCCGGCGGGGGCTGGTCCTGGTCCTCGAGTCCGAGGAGGGCATCGAGGTCGTCGGGGAGGCCGACGACGGCGACGCCGGGGTGGCCCGGGCCGAGGAGCTGGCCCCCGACGTCATCCTCATGGACGTGCGCATGCCCCGGATGGGGGGGATCGAGGCCACCAGGGCGGTGTCGGCGGCGCTGCCGAGCTGCCGGATCATCATGCTGACCGTCTCCGACGAGGAGGAAGACCTCTACGAGGCGATCAAGGCGGGGGCCACCGGGTACCTCCTGAAGGAGATCTCCATCGAGGAGGTCGCCGACGCCGTGCGGGCCGTCATGCAGGGCCAGACCCTCATCTCGCCCTCGATGGCCAGCAAGCTCATCAGCGAGTTCGCCAGCCTCGCCCGGCGGGCCACCGACAACCAGCAGCTCCCCGCGCCCCGCCTGACCGAGCGCGAGCTGGGCGTCCTGCGCCTCGTGGCGCAGGGCCTGACCAACCGCGAGATCGGCGAGCAGCTGTTCATCGCCGAGAACACGGTGAAGAACCACGTGCGCAACATCCTCGAGAAGTTGCACCTGCACTCGCGGATGGAGGCGGTGCTGTTCGCCGTGCGGGAGAAGCTCTTCGAGCTCGAGTGAGCGCTTCCGGACGGGCCATGGCCACCGTGGGTGACCAGTCCGCCCTTGCTAGCCCGATCTGACCTACCGTTACGGGCGCTTGGGCGCGACTGGGGTAGTGAGGCTCGGGGAGGGCGGTACGGGTGGCTGCGCACGATGAGTGAACAGGTGAGCGCCGGCGAGTCGATCCGCGTCCTCATCGTCGACGACCACGCCCTGTTCCGGCGGGGCCTGATCCAGGTCCTGCAGTTCGAGGACGGCATCGAGGTCGTGGGTGAGGCCGAGGACGGCGAGGACGCCGTGGCCAAGGCCGAGGAGCTGGCCCCCGACGTCCTGCTCATGGACGTGCGCATGCCCCGGGTGAGCGGCATCGACGCCACCCGCCGCCTGGCGGAGTCGATGCCGACATTGCGCATCCTGATGCTGACCGTCTCCGACGAGGAAGACGACCTCTACGAGGCGATCAAGGCGGGGGCCACCGGGTACCTGCTGAAGGAGATCTCCATCGAGGAGGTCGCCGACGCCGTGCGGGCCGTCATGCAGGGCCAGACCCTCATCTCCCCCTCGATGGCGAGCAAGCTCATCCAGGAGTTCAACGCCCTCGCCCGGCGCGCCGACGAGAAGCAGCAGGTGCCGGCGCCCAAGCTCACCGATCGCGAGCTCGAGGTCCTCAAGCTCGTGGCCCAGGGGCTGACCAACCGAGAGATCGCCGACCAGCTGTACATCTCGGAGAACACGGTCAAGAACCACGTGCGCAACATCCTCGAGAAGCTGCACCTGCACTCCCGGATGGAGGCGGTCGTCTACGCCGTGCGGGAGAAGCTCCTCGACCTCGACGACACCATCGACCGCCGCAAGGAGGCGTAGGCGCCCTCCTCCGCCACAGCGGACGGGGAGCGGGGCAGCCCTACGTACACTCCACCCCCATGAAGGTCCTCGACCGCGTCCTGCGCATGGGCGAGGGGCGCAAGCTCAAGGCGCTCCAGAGCCTCGTGCCCGACATCAACGCGTTCGAGCCGGAGATCAGCGCCCTCTCCGACGAGGCCCTGAAGCACAAGACCGTCGAGTTCCGCGAGCGCCTCGACCGGGGCGCCGACATGGACGACATCCTCCTCGAGGCCTTCGCCGTCGCCCGCGAGGCGGCGTTGCGGGTCATCGGCCAGCGCCACTTCGACGTGCAGCTGATGGGCGGCGCTGCCCTGCACTTCGGCTGGGTGGCGGAGATGAAGACGGGCGAGGGCAAGACGCTCGTCTCCACCCTTCCCGGCTACCTCAACGGCCTGACCGGACGGGGCATGCACCTCGTGACGGTCAACGACTACCTGGCCAAGTTCCAGTCCGAGTGGATGGGGCGCATCTACCGCTGGCTCGGGCTCACGGTGGGCCTCGTCGTCCCCGACATGAACACCACGGCCGCGGAGAAGCGGGCCCAGTACGCCTGCGACATCACGTACGGCATCAACAACGAGTTCGGCTTCGACTACCTCCGCGACAACATGGCCATGTCCCTCGAGGGCAAGGTGCAGCGGGGCCACGCCTACGCCATCGTCGACGAGGTCGACTCGATCCTCATCGACGAGGCGCGTACCCCGCTCATCATCTCCGGGCGGGCCGAGGACGCGGCCGAGCTCTACTACCAGTTCGCCCGTGTGGTGAAGGGCCTCCAGGTCGAACGCGACTACGAGGTCGACGAGAAGAAGCGCACCGTCGTGCCGACGGAGGCGGGCGTGGCTCGCGTCGAGGAGGCGCTCGGCGTCGACAACCTCTACGACGACGTCAACCAGAACTACGTCCACCAGCTCCAGCAGGCGCTGCGAGCGAAGGAGCTGTTCAAGCGCGACGTTGATTACGTCGTGATGGAC
>DATLFP010000223.1:0-2402 GCA_035540955.1 Acidimicrobiales bacterium | reverse complement strand
GGGACGAACCGCTCGTCGCCGCATCGAGGAGCCGCCGGTGACCGCCACCGCGACCCCGCCCACCGACGTGGTGACGCGGCCGGTCGCGCCGCCACCGGAGGGGCCCCGGGGGCTCCGCCGCCGGCTGCTGGCGATCACCGCCGGGGCGCCGCTCCTGCCGCTGGTCGTCCTGTTCGGGCTCAACGCCGTCGACGAGCTCGACCGCACGGCCTTCGGCGTGCTCGCGCCGGACATCCGCGACGAGTTCGGGCTGTCGAACCAGGGGATCCTCGGCGTCGTCACCGCGTTCAGCTTCGTGATCGTCGTGCTCGGACTGCCGATCGCCTATCAGGCCGACAAGCGCAACCGCGTTCGCATGGCGACCGGCGGCGCCGTCGCCTGGTCGTTCTTCTCGGTCCTGACCGGCCTCGCTCCCGCCATCGGAGTGCTACTGCTCGCCCGCATCGGCTCCGGTCTGGGCCGCGCCGTCAACGACCCGACCCACAACAGCCTCCTGGCCGACTACTACCCGCCCGAGAGCCGGGCCCGCGTCTACTACGCGCACCGGCTGGCCAACTCGGTCGGCCAGCTCACCGGTCCGGCGCTGGCGGGCGTGCTCGCCACGCTCTTCACCTGGCGGACGCCGTTCGTGGTCTTCGCCGGGCCGACGGTCGTCTTCGTGATCCTCGCCCTGCGGCTCCGGGAACCCAAGCGCGGCTACTGGGACAAGCGCACGGCCGGTGCGACCGACGAGGAGGCCAATGCCGAGGTCTCCGAGAGCCCGCTCACCTTCAGCGAGTCGTGGCGGATGCTCTGGCAGGTCCGCAGCCTCCGCCGCGTGTACCTCGCCCTGCCGTTCCTCTCTGCGTCACTGCTCGGGCTCGCCACCCTGCTCAACCTGTTCTGGGAGGAGGTCTACGGGCTGAACCCCGCGCAGCGGGGCTTCGTCGAGTCGGCGAGCGAGGGCTTCCAGATCGTCGGCATCATCATCGGCGGGGTCTGGGTGCAGCGCATCCTCAACCGCAACCCCGCGCTGGTCGTCAAAGCGCTCGCCGTCGCCGGCGCGGGCGCCGCGGGCGCGCTCGCCGTCCTCGCACTCTCCCCGGTGCTCGTCGGATCGATCATCGGCCGGATCCTGTTCTCCGTCCTCGCCGTGTCGCTGTTCCCCGGCATCTACGCCGTCGGCTCCCTCGTCCTGCCGGCGCGCACGCGGGCGCTCGGGTTCTCCGCCGCCGGCATCTTCGGCCTCCCAGGCGTCGTCTTCCTCCCCATCGCCGGCGGCATCGGCGACACCTACGGGCTGCGGACGGCGGTGATGTTCATGCTGCCGATCTACCTGCTCGGGGCGGTCATCCTGGGATCGGCCGGCAACTTCGTCGACGCCGACGCCAAGCGCAACGCCGAGTCGTCGCGGGCGCAGGCCGACGCCAAGCGGGCGCGGGCCGAGGGGAAGGGCAAGCTCCTCATCGTCCGCGGTCTCGACGTGTCCTACTCCGGCACCCAGGTTCTCTTCGGGGTCGACTTCGAGGTGGGCGACGGCGAGATCGTCGCGCTCCTCGGCACCAACGGCGCCGGCAAGTCGACGCTGCTGAAGGGCATCGCCGGCCTGGCCCCACCGGACGCCGGCGCGGTCGTGTTCGACGGGGAGGACATCACCTCCCTCGACGCCATCAGCACGACGCGCAAGGGCATCGCCCAGATGCCCGGCGGGCGCGGCGTGTTCCCGAGCCTCACTGTCGCCGAGAACCTCAAGGCCGCCGGCTGGCTCGACCGTCGCGACAGCGCCCACCTGCAGGAGCGGATCGACCAGGTCCTCGAGTACTTCCCGATCCTCACCGAGCGGTGGAGCACCAAGGCGGGCTCGCTGTCGGGCGGGCAGCAGCAGATGCTCAGCCTCGGCATGGCGTTCATCGCCCAGCCCAAGCTGCTCATGATCGACGAGCTCACGCTGGGACTGGCGCCAACGGTCGTCGAGGACCTCCTGCGCATCCTCCGCGCCATCCACGCCGGCGGGACCGCGATCGTGCTCGTCGAGCAGTCGGTGAACGTCGCCCTCCAGCTGGCCGAGCGGGCCGTCTTCCTCGAGAAGGGCGAGGTGCGCTTCACCGGCCTGACCAAGGACCTGCTCGAGCGGAGCGACATCCTGCGGGCCGTGTACCTCCAGGGCGCGGCCGCGGCCGACGGACCGAGCGAGCGCAGCACGCGGCGGGCCGCCCGCACCGCCACCGACCGTGCGACGCGATCCGCCGGCCTGCGTGAGAACCCGGTCGTGCTCGAGACCATCGACATCACCAAGCGCTACGGCGGCGTCACCGCCGTCGACGCCGTGAGCCTGCAGCTCCATCAGGACGAGATCCTCGGGCTGATCGGGCCCAACGGCGCCGGCAAGACCACGGTGATGGACCTGATCTCCGGGTTCCAGG
>DATLFP010000222.1:0-18906 GCA_035540955.1 Acidimicrobiales bacterium | reverse complement strand
CCTCGTAGCAGGCCAGGGCGGGGACGGCCGCGGTCGGCGTCGAGCGCGAGCGCGAGCGGGCGGCCCTCGCCGCCCGCTACCGGCCGGTGGCGGTCGCCGACGCGGCCCGGCTGCCGCTGGCCGGCGCCAGCGTCGACCTCGTCTGGTGCATCCACGTCCTCCACCACCTGCCGGATCCGTCGGCCGTGCTGGCCGAGATCCACCGCGTGCTGCGTCCCGGCGGCTCGCTGGTGCTGGCCGAGTCGGTGGAGGACAACCCCCTGCTGCGGGCCGGCCGGCGGCTCCACGACTCCTGGGACGGCGTGGGCATCCACGCCCGGTTCAGCGCCCGGGCCCTGCTCGACGATCTGGCCGGGGCCGGCCTGGACCCGGTGGAGCACCGCCAGCACAGCCTGGTGTCGTTCGCGGCGTGGGCCCTCCCTCAGGGGGTCGACCGGCGGGCCTGGCACGCCCTGGCCGCGGCCGAGGCCCGCCTACCGGAACGGCTCGGCCGCTGGGGCGCTCATCTCGAATGCGTCGCCCGGCGCCTCTGAGCCGGGGCAGTTGGTGAAGCCGTCGCGGATGGCCCGGCTGATCTCGCCGAGCTGGCTGACCTGCTCGGGGGTCAGGACGTCGAAGAGGTGCTGGCGCACGGCCTCGACGTGCCCCGGCGCCGCGGCCTCCAGGGCGGCGAACCCCTTGTCGGTGAGCACGGCGAGGGCGCCCCGCTTGTCGGTGGGGCAGGCCTCCCGCCGCACCCAACCGGCCTCCTCCAGCCGGGACACGGCGTGGGACAGCCGGCTGCGCGACGACATCGACAGGTCGGCAAGCTGGCTCATCCGCAGGGTCCGGCACGGTGCCTCCGACAGGGCCACGAGGATCTCGTAGTAGGTGTGGGGCATGTCGGCATCGTGCTGGAGCTCCCGGTCCAGCGCCTCGGTCAGCAGGCGGATGGCGCTGAGGAAGGCCCGCCACGTCCGCTGCTCCTCCTCGTCCAGCCACCGCGGCTCGGTCACGCCCCCATGGTACCGAGGACGTTGAGATTTCAACCGGACCCTGTCGACGACCCCGCCGACCCGCGGGTCGCCGACTTCTCCTCGCTCAAGGACCACCACCTGCGCCGGGACGGCCACTTCGTGGCCGAGGGGGCGCTGGTCATCCGCCAGCTCCTCCGCTCGCGCTACCCCGTGCGGGCCGTGCTCGTCACCACGCAGGGCCTGGCCGCCCTCGGCGACGATCTCGCCGACGTCAGCGTCCCCGTGTACCTGGCCACCCAGGGCGTGATGGAGGCGATCACCGGGTTCCACTTCCACCGCGGCGCGCTGGCCTCGGCCGAGCGGCTGCCCCCGGCCGACCTGGCGGTGGTGGCCGCCGCCGACCGGCTCCTCCTGGCCGAGGGGGTGACCGACAACGAGAACCTGGGCGCCCTGTTCCGCAACGCGGCCGCCTTCGGGGTGGGCGGCGTCGTCCTCGACGGTGGCTGCGCCGACCCGCTCTACCGCCGGACGGTGCGGGTCTCCATCGGCCAGGCGCTGCGCCTGCCCTTCGCCCGGGTGCCGGCCATGCCCGCGGCCGTCGCCGCGCTCCAGGCCCTCGGCTTCGAGGTGCTGGCCCTCACCCCGTCACCAGATGCCGACGACGTGCGCACCGTCGCCCGCAGTCGCCGCCAGGCGCTGCTCGTGGGCGCCGAGGGCCCGGGGCTGACCGATGGGGCCCTGGCCGCCGCCGACCGGCGGGTGCGGATCGCCATGGCGCCGGGTGTCGACTCGCTGAACGTGGCCACCGCGGCCGCCGTCGTCCTCCATCACCTCTCGGCGAGGTAGGCGGCCGCCGCCCCGCTCAGCCTTGCGGTTGACATGTGACCAAACAGTCACATATAGTCGATCCGTGGACGCGGTGTTCAAGGCCCTCGCCGACCCCACCCGGCGCAGCCTGCTCGACGAGCTGTTCCGCCAGGACGGCCAATCCCTGCGGGCCCTGGAGGAGCGGTTCCCCATGTCGCGCTTCGGCGTGATGAAGCACCTCAAGCAGCTCGAGGAGGCCGGCCTCGTCGTCACCCGGCGGCGGGGCCGGGAAAAGCTCCACTTCCTGAACCCGGTCCCGATCCGGCTCGTCCACGACCGGTGGGTGAGCAAGTACGCCGAGCCCTGGGTCGCCGCCCTGAGCGACCTCAAGACCAGACTGGAGACCTCCATGGAGAAGGTGTTCGAGATCTACATCCGCACCACGCCCGAGCGCCTGTGGGAGGCGATCCTCGACCCCGAGGTTCGCAGCAAGTACAACTTCGGCGTCGGCGTCCATTCGGACTGGACGGTCGGCGCCCGCATCGAGACCCGGCACCCCAAGGCGCCCGGCCTGCTGGGCGAGGGCGAGGTGCTCGAGGTGGACCCGCCCCGCCGCCTGGTCCACACCATGGTCGCCCTCTGGAGCGACGAGGCCAAGGCCGAGGGCAGCTCCCGGGTCACGTGGGAGATCGAGCCGGTCGGCGACTCCTGCCGGCTCCTCGTCACCCACGACGAGCTGCGGGAGGGCGCCAGCGAGGAGCTCTACGGCGGCTGGCCCATGATCCTGTCCGGCCTCAAGACCTGGCTGGAGACGGGCGAGCTGCTCACCACGCCGGGTTCCCTCATGTACAGCTGACGGACGACTAGGCGACGAGCTTCTGGGCCGGGCTCTGCCCGGCGATGGTGACCTCGGCGGTGATCGGCACCGGGTTGCCGACGATGTCGAGGACGGGGCAGTGGGCGTTCACCGCGTCCACCAGCTCCTCGTAGCGGGCGGCCGGCTCCGGTCCGTCCACGGTCACGAACAGCCGGATGGCGCGGAACCCGGGACGGATCTCCTCGTCGAGGCCGAAGAAGCCGCGCAGGTCGACGTCGCCCTCGACCCGGGCCTCGACGCTCTCCAGCTCGATGCCGAGCTTGGCCGCCCAGACCCGGTAGGTGATGGCCTGGCAGGCGCCGAGCGCGGCGAGGACGAGCTGGACGGGGTTGGCGGCCAGGTCGGTGCCGCCCAGCACCTCGGGTTCGTCGACCTTGAACGTGTGGTTCCCGGTCGTCACGTCGACCTCGGTGACGCCGACCAGCGTGGTCTGGGCGTCGAACGACGCGGCGGCGTTGGCCTCGTCGGCGGCGATCGCCTGGGCCAGACCGTCGAGGATGGTTCTGAGTGTGGTCATACCCCGACCGTGCGCGCCCCGGCCGCCGTCCTCCAGGGCAGAACGGCCCGAATGGGCGTCCGAAGGGCCCGACTGGGCCACGAGGGCGCGAGAGTGTCGGCCGGGCGCCCGACCGAACGCGAGGTGGAAGGCGATGTCCTCGACCGTGCTGTACATGTCGATGTCCCTCGACGGATTCATCACCGGCCCCAACCCGACGCCGGAGAACGGTCTGGGCGACGGGGGGATGCGGCTGCACCAGTGGGTGTTCCCCGGCGGCGGCGACGACCTCGACGCGGCCGTGGCCCGGCTGCACGGGGTGAACCGCAGGATCTACGACGAGTTCATGTCGACCGGGGCGGTGCTGGCCGGCCGCCCGACCTTCGAGCCGGCGGGCGGCTGGGGAGGCGACCATCACGACGGCGTACCGATCTACGTCCTCAGCCGGCGCCCCCCGCCGGCGTGGGCGGCCGGGTGGCCGGCGGTCCACTACA
This sequence comes from Acidimicrobiales bacterium, assembly GCA_035540955.1. GTDB lineage: Bacteria > Actinomycetota > Acidimicrobiia > Acidimicrobiales > CADCSY01 > DATLFP01. The sequence continues at coordinate 15,276 of DATLFP010000222.1, read as the reverse complement.
TGAGCGACCTCGAGGCCGCGGTCCGCGACGCCAAGGCCGCGGCCGGCGACCGGAACGTGCTGGTCCACGGGGCGAACCTCGCCCAGCGCGCGCTCGTGGCAGGCCTCCTCGACGAGCTCGAGATCCACCTGGTCCCGGTCCTGCTCGGCGACGGGCGGCGGCTGTTCGAGCACCTCGGGACCGAGCAGCGGGAGCTGGAGCGGCTCAGGGTGCTCGAGGGCGAGGGCGGCGTCACCCATCTCCGCTATCGCGTCCGCCGGCCGGCCGACGACCAGGCGTGACGCCTCCGCAGCTGGCCGGGCCGTCACCACCGCCCTCCTCCCCGCCCGCCGCCGACGAGGTGGCGGGCTACTCCGGGGCCGGTCGAATCCGCCCACTTCCGGGGACAGCCGGTAGGGGACGGACGATATGGGGCGCATGTTGTGAGACCACACCTGGCGGCACGCCGGGGCAGGTTCTCACGGTTCGCGAGGTGCCCCTGTGCGCACTGGTGGGCTAGGGCGGCAGTCGACGATCAGCCGGTTCGGGACGCGCGTTAGGGGCGCCCTCGGGCGATATCACTGTAAGGGTCCCATGGCGGTGGTGGGGGATGAGGGCGGCGTCTGGGGTCGACAATGAGGGGCCGCACCGGCGGCGCTCGATGCGTAGGCGTAGCGTCGTAGCCAGTGAACGTCCGGCTCCTCGGCCCTCTGGAGGTCATGGGTCATTCCGGCCGGTGCGCAGCGCTCCCCGGCGCCAAGCTACGGGCCCTGGTCACCTTGCTCGCCGTCGACGCCGGCTCGGTTGTGTCCGTTGATCGCCTGATCGAGCGCCTCTACGGCGACCATCTGCCGGCCAGCCCCATGAACGCGCTGCGCCTGCTCGTGTCGAAGCTGCGAAAGGCGCTGGCCGAGGTGGGGGAGGACGACGTCCTGGTCACCCAAGCGCCCGGGTACCTGCTCGCCGTGGACCGCGACGCCGTGGACGTGTTCCGGTTCGAGCGCCTGTGCGCCGAAGGCCGGCGCGTTTCCGAAGCCCAGCCGGAAGACGCCCGCGACAGACTGCGGGAGGCGTTGGCTCTCTGGCGGGGCGAGGCTCTCGTCGACGTCGCGTACGACGACGTGGCCACGGTGGAGCGTCTGAGGCTCGAGGAGCTGCGCCTGGAGGCGCTCGAGGACCTCATCGACGCCGAGTTGTCAGCCGGTGCGCACGCCGAGGTCTTGGCCGACCTGCAGCGCCTGACCGCGGAGTCTCCGTTGCGCGAGCGGTTCTGGGGCCAGCTGATCGTCGCCCTGTATCGCTGCGGTCGCCAAGCCGACGCCCTTGCCGCCTACCAGCGGGCCCGCGACGAGCTGCTCGACGTGGGCCTGGAGCCGGGTCCCGCCCTGCGGCGGCTCGAGGCGGCGGTGCTGGCCCAGGATCCGAGCCTCGATGGCGCCGCGGCGCGCAGCAACGGACGGGCCGGGAACCTGCCCCTCGGCCTGACCGAGCTCGTCGGTCGGAAGCGAGAGGTGGCCGCGCTCCGGCTCCTGCTCGGCGTCCACCGCCTGGTCACGATCGTCGGGCCCGGCGGTGCGGGGAAGACCCGGCTGGCCCTCGAGGTCGGGCGGTCGTTCGCCACAGAAGTGGCCGACGGGGCGTGGATCGTCGAGCTGGCGCCGGTCGGCGCCGGCGCCGTTGCCACCACCACCGCGGCCGTACTCGGTGTCGACCACGCGCCGGCCCTTGCCCTGGCCGGGCGGGAGCTCCTGCTCCTTCTCGACAACTGCGAGCACGTGCTCGACGAGGCGGCCGGGTTGGTGCACACCCTGCTGACCAGCGTCGCCGAAGTCCGGGTGCTGGCCACCAGCCGCGAGGCGCTCGGTGTGGAGGGGGAGCACTGCTTCGTCCTGCCCCCCCTGCACGTCGAGGACGCGGTTGAGCTGTTTGCCGAGCGGGTGGAGGCGGCGGGGGGTGAGGACGGTCGTCGTCACGCCTTCGACATCTGCTCCCAGCTCGACGGGCTGCCGCTCGCAGTGGAGCTCGCCGCATCGCGGGCGGCCCACCTGGGCGCCGCCGAGGTGCTCCGCCGGCTCGACGACCGGTTCCGGCTGCTGACCGGTGGCCGGCGCACCGCCGACCCCCGGCAGCAGACGCTGCGGGCCGTGGTCGACTGGAGCTGGGAACTGCTCGACGAGGACGAGCGGCGGGTGTTCCGGCGGTTCTCGGTCTTCGCCGGCTCGGCCTCCCTCGAGGCGGCCGAGGAGGTGTGCGACGCCGACGCCGCCGACGTCCTCCCCCGGCTGGCGGACAAGTCGCTGCTCTTCCTGGACCGGTCGGTGCGCACCCCTCGGTTCGCGATGCTGCAGACCCTGGCTGACTATGCCGGCGCAAGGCTGGCCGAGAGCGGCGAGGAGGGCGAGATCCGCACCCGCCACGCCCGATGGGCCGCCGACCTGGCTGCGAGCGGCGACGCCGGCCTGCGGAGCGACGCCCAGGTGGTCTGGCTGGCCCGTCTGGCCTCGGAGATGGACAACCTGCGGGCGGCCGCCAGGTGGGCGACGGACCACGATCCGGAGCTGGCGCTGGTCATGGCCGGTGACCTGGGCTGGTTCTGCTACATGACGGATCAGGCGGAGATGGCGTGGACGCTCCTCACTGCAGCCTTGGACCGGACGTCGGGAGCGAGCGAGGCGCGGGCCCGGGCCCTGTCCTACGCCGTCCCCTTGGGCACGATGAGCGGGCACCTGGAGGCGGCGGCCGCCTACGGCGAGCAGGTCGAGGCTGCGGTTCCCGCCGACGGGCCTCCTGCCGTACGGGGGCGGGCCCTGGCCATCATGGCCCTGGCCGACGTGCAGCACGGCGCGGTGCAAGAGGTGCAGGCGTCGCTGGCCCGGGCCCGCGCCTGCCTCGAGGGTCCCGGCGAGCGCTGGTGGCTTGGGTACCTGGACGTGCTCGAAGCCATCGTCGCCCTCTACGACGGCCGGGCTGCAGAAGCGGTGGACCTCCTCGACCGGGCGGTGGCAACCATGCGGCTGGTCGGCGACGACTGGATGGCGCTCACGGCGTCGATCCCCCGGGCCTATCTGGCCGAGCGAGCCGGCCGGCTCGACGATGCGGCCGCCGCGCTCGAGGAAGGCGTGGCCGGTGCGACCAGGTTCCGGGACGCCCTGGCCGGCACGCCGTTGCGGCTGGCCATGCTCACGGTGGGCCAGGCTCGGCTGGCCCTCATCCGCGGCGCCCAAGGACGGTGCGAGGAAGCGGTGGAGATGGCCGGCCAGGCCGTCGACGAGGCGGGGCTCGGATCGCCGACGGCTGTCGGCGTGGCCACCCAGGCCCGGGGCCGGGCCATGATCGGCCTCGGCCGGAGAGAGGAAGGCCGGGCCGAGCTCGAACGGGCCGCCCGCCTGTTCGGGGATTTGGGAGTGGGCATCGCCGTGGCCGAATGCCTCCTCGACGTGGGTCGCTCGTGGCTGGCCGAGGGAAACGCTAAGGCTGCCGTCGCCTGCCTCGAACAGGCCCGTACCGCCGCCCTGGGTACCCAGGACCGGCACACGGTCAACGGCGTGCTCAGCGTCCTGGCCGACGCCTACGCCGCCGCCGGGGATCCGGCGGCGGCGTCGGCGGTTCGTTCCGAGCTGATTGCCCCCTCAGGCTGACAGGCGCTCCAGCTCCCGCTCGGGCCGTTCGGTCACCTCCGACCGGTCATCGCCCTCGAAGTCCAGCCGGGGCAGGATCCGGTCGAGCCAGCGGGGCAGCCACCAGTTCGCCCGGCCGAGCAGGCTCATGGTGGACGGCACCAGCACCATCCGGACGAGGGTGGCGTCGAGGAAGACCGCGGTGGCCAACCCGACCCCGAACATCTTCACCATCACGTCGCTGCTGGTCACGAAGGCCAGGAAGATGCTGATCATGATCAGGGCGGCCGAGGTGATCACCCTGGCCGTCGAGGCCAGCCCCCGCACCACGCTGCCGTGACTGTCGCCGCTGCGCACGTACTCCTCGCGGATCCGGCTCAGGAGGAACACCTCGTAGTCCATCGAGAGCCCGAACAGGATGGCGAACATGATCAGGGGGACGAAGGGGTTGACCGGGATCGTGTCTTCCATCCCGACCAGGCCGTTGCCCCACCCCCACTGGAAGACGGCGACCACCACGCCGTAGGCGGCACCGATCGACAGCAGGTTCATGAGGGCCGCCTTGAGCGGCACCAGGATCGACCGGAACACGACCGTCAGCAGCAGGAAGGACAGGGCCACCACTGCGGCGATGAAGATCGGCAGCCGGTCGGAAAGCTTCTGGGAGATGTCCTCGAAGAAGGCGGTCTGGCCGGTGATCAGCGCCGTGGCACCGCTGCCCTGCAGCGCGGCCGGCAGGACCTCACTGCGTAGGCGTTTGACCAGCTCCGTCGTGGCCTCGTCCTGGGGCGACGACTTCGGGATGGCAAGGAACATCGCCGTATCGCCTCTGTCGCTCAGGCGAGGCGGGCTGACCGAGGCGATCTCCGGGTCGGCCTTCAAAGACCCCATGGCCCGGTCGAGGGCGGGCCGGACGCTGGCGTTCCCGCCGTCGACGACGATCGACAACGGGCCGTTGAAGCCCTTGCCGAAGGCGTCGGAGAGCAGGTCGTAGCTCTTGCGCTGGGTCGTCGAGGAGGCGGCGTTGCCGTCGTCGGCCCAGCCGATCCGCAGGCTGCCGACCGGGACGGCGAGGGCGGCCAGGGCCACCAAGCTGGCGATGGCGTAGGGCCAGGGCCGGTGCCCGACGTGTGATGCCCACCGTCCGGAGACGGTCGGGCCCTCGGTCTCCGTGGTGGCGCTGCGGCGACGGCGCACCGACAGCGTGTCGATCCTCGTCCCGGCCATGCCGAGGAACGCCGGCAGCATGGTTACCGCCATGGCCATGGCCACGATGACGACGATCGCAACCGCGGCGCCCATGGTGGTGATGGCCGGGATGCCGGCCAGGATCAGCCCGACGAGGGCGATGACCACGGTGGTGCCGGCGAAAAGGACCGACTGCCCGGCCGTGGCGTTGGCCCGTCCGGCGGCGTCGGTCACCGTCATGCCTGCGTGCAGGTGCTGGCGGTGGCGGGTGACGACGAACAGGGCGTAGTCGATCCCGACCCCGAGACCGATCATGGCCGCCAGCATGGGCGAGACGTCGGGCACGGAGATGAACCCGGCCAGGAGGCCGATTCCCCCCAGGCCGATGCCGAGGCCGAGGAGGGCGGTGCCGATGGGGATGCCCATGGCGATCACCGAACCGAACGCCACCAGCAGCACGATCACGGCCACGATCAGGCCGATGCCCTCCCGGCTCTCGACCTCGTTGGCGGCCATGGCGATGGAGCCCGAGATCTCGGCTTGGATGCCGGCGGCGCGGGTGGGCCCGATGGCGGTGGCGACATGCTCATAGTCGGCTCGCTCGAGCGTCTGCTTGTCGTACTGGATGTTCGTGAAGGCCGTCCGGCCGTCGACGCTCACCGTCGCGCCCGCCGGGTCGAACGGGTTGGTTACCAGCGTCACATGCTCACCGGTGCGCAGCCGTTCCAGGCTGGCGGCCAGTTCGGCCTTGCGGGCCGGTTCGTCGAGCCTCCCGCCCGGCACATGGAACACCACCTGGCCCGCGCTGCCGGACTGGGTGGGGAAGCGCTCCTTGAGCAGGTCGCGTGCCCGCTGGGCCTCCACCCCGGGCACCCGGAAGTCGTTGCTGACCTCGCCACCGAAGGAGGACTTCAGCGAGAACACGGCCAGGCCGATCAGGAGCCACACCGTGAGGGTGCGGTAGGGGTGGCGCGCCGTCAGGCGGCCGAGTCGGAAGAGGAACTCTGACATTGGATTACCTCCGGATGGGTTGTCCGAGACCGTCCCGAACGCCCACAGCCTCCGGTTACCGGGTGTCTCATCGATGTCCTCAGGCGCTCTGCTGAGGACATGGGCGGGACATGGGCCAGGCGCAGAGTGGCGCCATCCACTCAGTTCCGAGCCTGGAGGTGTCCCAAGTGGCTCCGATGTTCGTTCTCACCATCGCCTTCGCCGTGCTGCGAGGCCTCGGCCTCGCCGGCGTCGATGCTCTCGACGGCTGGCAACCCGCCCTGCGGGGAGCGCTGGCCGCAATGCTCCTGCTCACGGCCACTGCCCACTTCGGCTCACGCCGCGAGGACCTGGTCGCCATGGTGCCGCGCCGGCTACCCCGCCCCGAGCTGCTGGTGACCCTGACCGGCTTGCTGGAGCTGGCCGTGGCGGCCGCCGTGTTGTTCGACGCGACCGCCACCTGGGGCGGCGCCCTGTTCGCCGGCCTGCTCATCGCCATGTTCCCGGCGAATGCCCGGGCTGCCAACCGTCACCTCACCATTGGTGGACAGCCGGCGACACCTCTGGGCCCGCGGGCCGCCATGCAAGCCCTCTTCCTGGTCGCCGCCATCGCCGTCGCCCTCTAGTCGAAAGGACGTCGTCTCATGCCTGCGCTGCCCTGGTTCAACATCTCGGTCGCCGACCCTGCCGCCGACCTTTGTCGTCATGGCATCGCGTCTCCCGCTCCGCGGGTACCGGTACATTCCCGGCTTCCTCCGCTGGACGCTATGGATCCGGGGCCACCTGGCTGAGGCGCCCGGCCTCGTCGGGTACTCGCTCGATGCCAAGCTGTTCCGTAGGACGTTCTGGACGCTCTCGGCCTGGACCAGCCGGGAGGCCGTCGAGGAGTTCGGTGGGGCAGGACCCGCACCGGTCGGCCATGGCGTCGATGCGCCCGCACATGAAGAAGGCGACCTTCGCCTTCTGGACGGCGACCGCGGGCGAGCTCCCTATCCCCTGGAAGGAAGCTCGCCGGCGGGTCGACGAGCGACGGGCCACGTGCGGGAGGTCCTCAGGTTGGCGGGCCGGGAGTACACCACCCACACCGCGGTCACCGAGGTTGGTCCGGGACTGCGCTACCGGTTCGCCGGCAGCGGCACCAGCGGCAAGGTGCAAGGAGGGCGAACGGTCGAGGGCGGCAGAACCCCCGGGTCTGCCACGTTCACTTACGACATCGAGCTCGAACCGGAGGGCATCCCCCGAGCCGCGCAGCCCTTGATGGGATGGTGGCTCACTCATAGCTTGCGCCGCGACCGAAGCGCCTGCGGAAGCTGCTTGAGGACGCCTGACCAAGCCGAACTGGTCGAAACGGCAAGCAACGACACGGGCTTGGGCACCCGGCACCTGTGCCGGCTTCGTCACGGACATCGTGGTGACGTGGCCGACGCAGCGAAGGTGATCACCGCCGAAGAACTCGACTCGATGTCGCCGGACGAGCGCGCCCACGTGGTGCGCGAGCACATCGTGACTGACCCGAACGAGCTTCCGGACGGGTTCCGGCAGCGCGTCGAGGCGACGGCCACCCGGTTGGCCGAGCAGCTTCGTCCCGCCACCGGGTGAGCGCTCGGCGACAAGTCGGCGTCGTCCCTTCGTTCTTCGACCGGCTCGATGAACTGCTCCCCGAGGAACGCAGCGCAGTCGGTGTCCCCTCGACTGCGACTTCCTTCTCCATGAGCTGCCGACGCGCATCGCCGGTGAATCCGGCAGTCTGATAATCTGATCTAGATGTCGGAGATCACAGCCACCGAGGCGGCGCGAAGCTTCGCCGACCTTCTCGACGCCGTGGAACACCGTGGCGAGCGCTTCACCATCGTCCGACGAGGCAAGGCGATTGCGACCCTGGAGCCGATGAATGATGGCCACGGTGCCGATGTCAAGGCGCTGCTGCGCCGCCACCGACCCGATCCTCAGTGGTCGAAGGACCTCGCTGACGTCCGATCCGTCGTCGAGATCGAGGAGCGGCCCTGACCAGGCTCCTCTTTGACACAACCTTCCTGATCGACGCAGAACGTTCGGCAATCGACCTCGATGATGCTGTCGGTGATGACGACGAGGTGGCGATCGCCGCCATCACCGCGGCGGAGCTACGAGTCGGTGTGCTCCTGTCCTCGGGAAAGAAGCGAGCGGCCCGCCTCGCCTTTCTTGAGGACGTCCTGGCCGTAATCCCCGTCATCGACTACGACGGTGCGGTGGCAGAGGTTCACGCCGAGCTGCTCGTTCATGTCCGACACCAGGGCAAGCCTCGCGGAGCGCACGACCTGATCATCGCCGCTACTGCCAGGGCAGCCACCCGGACGGTCGTGAGCGCCGACGACACCGCCTTCGCCGACCTCCCGGGCGTGAAGTGCAGAAGCATCGCAGACATACGCCCATAACCCCGGTCAACCGAACTGACAGAAAGGCCGCCCCCAACGCCGGCCGGCGGACGCACACTCGCATGCGTCCGTGACGGGCTCTGCAAGCTGGATCGATGGCGACCGGGCCTTGGCCCTACCCGTTCCGTCCAACCCCTTGGGAGGACATCGCCCGGTTTCTCGGCAGGCTCGCCGCGCATGGGACGCCACCCGATGAGTTCGGGCACATGGCAGCGGTGCCGACAGCGTCGTTGCCTCCGGCTCTACCGACCGTCTTGCCGGCTGCACCTCGATGCACGACATCCTCGTCGTGAGCACTCCCGTGCGCGAGCCGCCATACGACCTCGTAGTAGTGCGCGCCCCGAGCTCAATTCGCCCACCAACTGCCGGGTGCGTGCTGATCGAGCACCGTAACCGGGCGGGACGACAAGATCGAACGTCCGACCGCCGATGCCATCCCACTCTTCTGGCGTTTCATGCTCGAGAAGTTCGGTGTGTACCCGGCCGCCCGTGCTCAGGGAAGTGACGACTGACGGCTGATCGGAAAACGGCGGTGCCGGACAAACGCGGCCTGTCAACCACGGAACCCGGCGCCCGTCCCTAGACAACGACGCGGTAGAGCAGGGGGCACCATCCCAGATCGCCGGCTGGCGGGCCGCCCTGCGCCTCGACGGGAGCTACAGCTCGGACTATTCGGGGTCGGGGTGGGGTGCGGGTACGGCCGGAGTTCATCAGGTGGGCTTGAGGGCTTGGAGCGTGTATGTGACCGGTAGCCGTTCCGGCGCCTCACGAAGCCGGTACTCGCCACCGCCGATCTCCTCCATGGCGGCACCCAGTGGGTTCCACGGAACCGAATCGTGTTCCTCGATGGCCACAAGCCGTAGACCGGCGTCCATTACGGCGGTGATGATCTCGGCGAGCCCGTGGTTGAAGTGGACGATCTCTGGCGATGCAAGGGTGCCGGCATGCTCGACATAGCTCACCGGCTCGCTGAACGGAACGCCTTCGGTCTCGAAGTACGGGTAGGCGAGCACCAGGAGACCGTCCGGCCGGGGATCGTCGAGGGCCCAGAGCACCGGGTGCCCCTCGCGCATGAACAGCCGACCTCCGGGGCGAAGCAGCGCCGACACCACCTCGGCCCATCGCCGGACATCGGGGAGCCAGCACAGCGCGCCGATCCCGGTGTACACCAGGTCGAACCGACCGGCCCCCAGCGCCCCGACCGCTGCGTAGAGCTCGCTCTCGACGAAGTCGACCTTGACGCCGGCCGTCGCCGCGAGCTCCGCCGCGGCGACCAGAGCCGGAGCCGAGAAGTCGAGCCCCGTCACCGACCGCGCCCCGAGCCGGGCCAGCGACACGGTGTCCGTCCCGATGTGGCACTGAAGGTGCACCACATCGAGCCCCTCGACACTGCCCAGCCGCGGCCTGTCGAACCGCACCACGCCCGACAGGTGCTCAGGGTCGTCCCGGAACAGCTCCAGCCCGTACGCGGCGACGTGGTGGGGCACCCGACTGTCCCAGTTCGCCCGGTTCACGGCGACGTAGTCGCTCATTCCGCCATCCTTGTGCTCAACGGGCGGCCGAGGCCGCGCAGGATCGCCTGCTCTACAGGGAGGGCTGCCTCCGGGTCGACGAGCGCATACGGCTCCTTCAGCCAGACGCTCGGTTGGGCGATGATCCGTGGGGTCCGGCCGCGGTGGGGCCACGACGCCCGGTGCACCAGGAAAGGGTGACAGAGGTAGACGTCGCCGGCCGCTCCTGTGGCCGGCACGATCTCCCGCTCGAAGGCGGCCGGCGGCAGGAGCGACTCGAGCGAGTACCACTCCAGTCCTTCATCCCCGGCGCCTCCGAGTACCGCAGCCACATCGAGGTGACTACCTCGCAGGAGGAGGGTGGGCGAGTCGTCCTCGCCCACATCGGTGAACAGGAACAGCGACAGCAGGGCCCGGGTGGGCGAGTGCACGCTGGCCCACGTCTTGTCTCCCCGAGGCGTGCCGCTATCGAAATGCCACCCCGCGTACCCGGGGTCCACCTCGGCGGGAAACCGCACGGGGATGTGGCCACCCACGCCCTGCCTCGGTGGCCACCGGTCAGGGCCGATCAGCTGGTCGTAGGCATCCCACAGCACCGGCGACGTCCCTGCCTCGACGAAGGGGCCGCCCTCCGGGCAAGGAATCCACACCAGCGGCCTCGTCCACGTCGCCCGGTCCTCACGCTCTATTCCGAGTTCGCCCAGGTCTGCCCAGACGACGTCGACGCACGCGGCGGCGACATGCTTGGGTACTGCGTCGCGGATCGCCACGAATCCGTCGGCGACGAACTGTCCGATCTCTGCTTCGGTCAGCACCACCCCAGCCTTTCCCGTTCCGGCCGTCGGCCGCCAGCGTTCTCGGCGCTCAGAGCCACCGGCGGCGCGTCCCGATAACCCACCGGCTCCGGGAGCAGGGCGCATCCCTCAACGCCGGCGGAGAGGTAGGACGCGGAGCGTCGCCTGCCGACGGAACGGGACCCATCACCGTTGACCGATCCTGCGGCGAGGTGTAGATCAGGTCGATGCCAGAACGTGGTGACCCGATCGAGGTGGTCCCTTACGACCAGCGTTGGGAGGAGTTCTTCGCCGACGCCGAACGGGAGCTCCGGGTCGCCCTCGCTCCGTTCGTCGTCGAGATAGAGCACATCGGCAGCACCGCCGTCCCGGGCCTGGCGGCGAAGCCGGTGATCGACATCCAGGTCGGCATTCGGACCCTTGACGACAGCGTGGAGATCGTTTCCGCGGTCGAATCGCTCGGCTACGAGTACGTTCCCGAGTTCGAGGACGAGTTGCCGGATCGCCGCTACTTCAGGCGATGGATCGGCGGTCGCCGAAGCCACCAGGTGCATCTCATCGAGCGCTCCAACACGGAGTGGTGGGATCGACACATCCGCTTTCGGGACTGGCTTCGAGCGCACGACGAGGACCGGGATCGGTATGCGGAACTCAAGCTGACCCTTGCTGCCGCTCATCGGGAGGACCGTCGGGCGTACACCGACGCGAAGTCCGACTTCATCCGTGCGATCGGGGTCAGGTCGATCGCCGCCGACGCCCGGCGTGGTGAGGACGGAGGTCACGACGGCGTGAGCGATGACTGATGCCTCAGGAGGAACGCTGGCCTCGCAGTGCCCCCCTGAACGACATCACCGTCGCCGTGCCGAGCGCGCCCCGAAACAGTCCGGCTGGGCGCGCACGCAGCGCGCCCGTCTCCTGATCAGAGCTGGAGCCGCATGGTGTACGAGCCGTCTTCGTCACGATCAACTACGAATCCGAGACGACGGTACAAGTGAACGGCCTGATTCCGGGAGTCGACACTCAGCGAGAGTCCCTCAAAGCCCCGCTCTCGCCCGATCTCGATGAGCGCATCCAGCAACTGTGATCCGGCGCCCTTGCCGCGCCAGCCTGGAGCGATGGCCACCGACACCTCGGGGGTGAACTCATCGATGAACCCGAACCCCGGACGGTCTTGACTGAACCGTCGGAACCAGGCAGCGCCCACGACACGGTCAGCCTCTTCTGCGATGACACCGGCATCGTCATCCCGTGGCCAGTCGTCGACGTATCGGACGAGCGTGTCGTTCGCTCGTAGGTCGTCCAGCGTCACGAGGGTCCCCTCTGCGCTCCAGTTGACGGCCTCCAGCAGCAGTTCCTCGAGCGCGGCGTGATCCGACTCGTCCGCCAGCCTCAGGTTCATCCAGGAATCGTCCCCGTGTCACACGGCGGAGGCAAGGCCCAGTTCCCGATTCGCCTGCCCCAGAACCGCGTCCCTGCGAGCGGTGCGGACCCGTCACAGAACGCCGGGCCCGCGACAGGGCCGAAGGCTCTCAATCCGCCGTACCGCGTGGAACCACCCATTCCTGGGCTTGGCCCGTGATCTCGGCGACGAGCTCGAAGTCCGCGTCGTAGTGCAGCACCACCAGGTCCCGAGCCTCGGCGGCGGCGGCAACCAGCGCGTCGACGAGCGAGAGGGCTCGGTGGTGGCTTCGTGCAGCAAGGGCTGCCTGGACCTCGAGAGCGCGCCGGTGATCTGCGTCGGTCGTGGGAATCTGCGGGAACGACCCGAGTCCGTCTGCCATCGCCCGGTAGTCCTCGGGGCCCCTCGCCGTGTAGCCAAGCTCGAATGCCACCGGTGCGCAGAGGCCGACCAAGCCGGTTGCGGCCATCGGTGCGAACGCGGCAGCTACTTGCGGCTTCGACAACCGCCCGAAGACGCTCGTATCGACGAGATAGCGAGTGCGGGCCACCTAGCTGTCGCCTCCCCACGCCCCCTCTACCGCGTCGAAGTCGAACCTCCCCTCCTCGCTCAGCAGGGCAACGAGCTCAAGCCGCCGCTTCGCGTTCACGACATCGCGCAAGGCGGCGTCGATCGTCTCGCGCAGGGTCCGAGTTCCGAGGATGGCCGCAGCCTGACGGACGATATCCGGATCGACCTCGACAGATGTCTTAGACATCTCCCCAGGATATCAGAGCCAGCGGATAGCTGGCGTGCGCTGGGCCCGCCTATAACCACGTGCGCGAGCCGTCCCCGCCATTCGCCACCTACCGCCGGCTGTTGAGGAGCGCTTCGAACGAGCTGGCGATCAGCAGCTCATGTCCAGCCTCGACGTCGAGCCAAGCGACAGACGGCTCGCCGGCTCCCAATCGGTAGTCGAGCGCGGTCCATGTATGCCCGTCCCCGTCGAGCAGAACCAGACGCTGCGGCAGGCCCCACTCGCGCGTCATGTAGGGAGTGCAGAGGATGCCGCTGCCGGTGCCGTACCTTCCCTCGTCGCCTACCGCCGGTACGCCGAGAATCGACGACATTGAGACGTGATCCGCGGCCCAACTCGTCGGACGCGACGTCGGCACGGCCGTGTCTTTGAGGTAGCCGCCGTTGCAGCGCCGCATCAGCGCGAGATAGGCGCTCGGAAGCGACAGGCCCAGAACGGAGTCCGCTCGGGTCACCATCGCGTCGGTCAAAGGCGGTCCTTCGACGTCGGGATGGGTGATCACCCGTGGGTCGCGCTCGAAGGGATGCTGGAGAGGGCCTTCCATCCACACCCCAGGGTCGCGCACGAGCCCGAGGTGGCGCTCGGTGTGCCCGAAGGGCAGTGACAAACGGACCACGCCCCATAAGGGTGCCGCCCACAGGAGTCGCCGACGTATCGCCGGTTCCTCGACGCGCGCTCGGTCCGCAGCTCAAGGCATCGAGGCCACGATGTGGAACGACATGCCCTCGGCGCGCAGTGCCTCTTCGAGGCGAGGCGAGCGCGCCGACAGAGCCACCGTGGCATTGAGGTGCACCGCTGCGGCAACAGCCTCGGCGCTGAGGATGTTCAGCTGATGCCGGGCCCGAAGAAGACCGATCACGGGCCCGAGTTCGCGCAGGCTGACGAGTCCGATCTCCTCGGGCAGCTCAAGGACGGCGCCGAGCGCCTGTTCGCGGCGGCCACTCGATAGGGCCATGAAAGGCCTCGAGAGCGTCCCGGGCCTGTCGGCGACTCCCAGCACAGCCTGGCAGAGGCGGACGTACCAGTATCCGGTCGTGGCGATGATCGGGTCCGAGTCCACCGGAGCGGGGAGGCCGTCTCCTCGGAGGACGGCGCTCAGGACGTGGTCGTCGACGAGAAGCGTCACTCCGTGGCGAGGTCGTCGTCGCCGAACCCGGCTCGGGCGCTCGCCCAGTCGGCTTCGGTGACGGCATCCAGCAGGTGGCGACGCAGGGTGGCCACTCCCCCCGGGATGAGCAGGACCGCATCCCCGAGATCGAGATACCCGACCTCGCCACCCTCGTCCAGACCCCATCGGTGCCTCGTCGAGGCCGGCAGGCTCATCTGGCCACGTTGGGACACCCGGAGCTCACCTGTCTGTCGCATGGCCCTTGAGTTTACAAGGTGAGAGAACACATTGCCTTGTACGGTCAGCCTCCCCCGTGGACGTTTCAGTCGTCGGCGATGTCCCCATCCGGGCGACACCGCATAGCCACGAGCAGTGCCCGGTCTGCGACATGTTCGAAGGCCACGGCCGCGCCACTCTCCTACGGCCGGACTGCCTCCTATGAACCTCCGGCCACCCGGCCACGCACCATCCCAGTACACCGGGACGGTGACCACGGTGACGCCCGCTCGGAGTTCGGCCGGGACCGTTGGCGCCACTGCAAGAGTCGCACGCCGCCGCTCGACGGACCCGCTAATCGATGGTGTACGGGGAGAAGCAGGCGGCGCACACCGCCGTGCCGCCGTCGCCGTTGTCGACCGTGACCGAGCGTGCGGTGGTGGCGGCCGTGCCCTCGACGACCATGCTTACGACGATGGCGGTCTCGGTGCGCGACCGGTAGCTCCGGACGCTCACGCCGGTGCCGCTCACCGTCACCGTGGCGCCCGGTGCGAACCCCCGGCCGCTGATCGTCACGTTCACCGTCGACCCCACCACGGCCCGGACCGGCCTCACCGACGTGATGGTGGGCCGCCGAGTGATCTCCAGGCACCTCGGGCAGGTCGCCGAGCGCCCGCCGTCGGTGACGACGACGTCGCGGGCGCCCAGGCCGGCGTCGGCCGGCGCCACGGTCACCCGCAGCGTCGCCGTGTCGCCGTCGGACGAGACCCGCTCGACTCGCACCGCCACGCCGGCACCGGGCGACACCGTGATCCCGTCCCGCAGCCCGGACCCGTGCAGCGTCCGGATCTGGTCGGTCGCCCCCTGCGCGATGCGGGGTGGGTCGATCGACGCCACGGTGACGGGCGCCAGGGTGGTCGAGGTGGTGGCCTCCACGGTGGTTGTGCTCGCGCCCGGCCCGGTCACCTCGCCGCCGTCGCGGCTGGTCGCCCAGTAGGCCCCGAGGGCGACGAGGAGGACGACGGCGACGGCGCCGAGGACGAGGGGCCACCGGGGCCGGGACGGCTCCTGGGGCGGGGTCTCCGGCCACGGCGGCGGCGGCGCCGGTGGCGACCGTCTCCTTGTGCTCCTGGCCGGGCTCCCGCAGGTGCACGTGCGCGTCGATGAATCCGGGCGCCACGATCGCGCCGCGCGGCAGCTCGAGCACGCCGGCGCCGTCGGCCGGGAGGTCCCGGCCGATGCGCGAGATCCGGCCGTCCTCGAC
>DATLFP010000221.1:0-4237 GCA_035540955.1 Acidimicrobiales bacterium | reverse complement strand
CCGAGGAAGGTCGGGATCGCGATGGCGATCAGGATGGCGATGATGAGCACGACGACCATGAGCTCGATGAGGGTGAAGCCCTCTTCGTTCTTGGCCCGTCGGCGGAGCATCTCGAGCATGGGTGTTTCCTCCCTGTTCAATTGGATGGGTACGAGCCGTCCTGCTTGGGGTGGCCCGCCTGCATCACGCAGGGAGGTCTCCCGGTAGCCCGGCTGGCCTTCCGGACAACGCTGTCCGGTGTCGGCTCCGTGGCGTTGCGCCCCGGCCTCCCGGCCGGTTTGCCCTTGTCAAGAGCACCTGCTCGCAGGGACAAGAAACGGCAACCACGGTGGCGACCTTGAGTGGAAATCTCACGACGCGTGTGGATTTCTTGCCCCGCCGTCCAGCCACCGCCGGCCGGGCGGGCAGGTGTCGCGGCCGGGGCACCGCTCGCACCAGCGTCCCGGCGCGGTCGGCGCCGGCGGGCCGAACCACGCCGCGGTCACCGCCTCGACCGCCCTCGCCGCCAACGTGAGCCCCTCGTCGAGCACGTCGTCGGTCACCGGTATCCGCCGGCGGTCGCCGGAGGTGAGGTCGAGGCGGGTGACGTCGTTGGGCATCTGACCCGTGCTGAGCGTGGCGACGAACGCCGGCCACGCCAGGTCCCGCCGCTCCCCCTCGTCGTCGTCGAGCGCGGAGGTGAGCACGAGGAGCGATCGTGTCGGTCGGGTCACGGCGTCGACGGCCGCCTCCAGCCGTACCGCGCGGCCGGGTAGGTCCCAGGTGAAGGCATCCCCGAACCGCGTGCCGTCGCCAGGAGGCCACGAGCGCACTGCCGCCCGGGTGGCCACCGCGAACCACACCGCTTCCCGTACGACGGCGGCCGCCCCGCCCGGTCCGAGCTCTCCGAGCCACGACGCCAGCCCCGACTGCGACGTGCGCCGCTCGTGGTCGACGACGTCACGGGCGATCCTCGAAGGGTCGGCGCTGGCGCCCTTGCGCATCCGCTCGAGCACGGCGAGGCCGAGGCGGCGGCGGGCGAACGCCGCCCGCCAGCCGTCGAACTCGCTCTCGTGCGCCAGGCTGGCCAGGCACTCCGCCGCCCGGTCGACCTGGTGCTCGCGGATGCGCACCAGCTGGTCGAACGGTGCTGCGGCGCCCGGCGCCACGACGAGGGTCAGGCCGGCGAGCGGTGCGAGCACCTCCGCGGCCTCCCGCCGGAGCGTCAGCGCCCGCGGCTCACCACCCATCGCCGAACCCGCCCCCGTCCTCGCCCCCGTCGAGCGGCCGGGCGGCGGGACACGTCGGCCGCTCTGCGCACCACGCGCACGCCCGGCACGCGGTGCGGTCCGGCGCCCGCCCGCCGAGCAGCGCGGCCAGACGCGCCAGCGCCTCCTCGCCGCGGGTCGCCGCGCCCCGGAGGACATCGGCGGTCACCGGTTGCCACCACGCACGGCCCTCCCACGCCGACCACCCGATGACACCACGCGGCGGGGACCCGTGGCGCAGCGCGGCAAGCAGCGCGTACCAGAACAGCCCGTCGCGGTGGTCAGCGGTGAAGGGGCCCGACTTGGCCTCGAGGATCACCATCGGCCGCCCGGTGGGGCCGCCGCCCGCCACGAGATCGAGCTGGGCCGCGCAGACCACCGCGCCGTCCGCCAAGTCGACCCGCAGCCGGTCCTCGCAGCGCGGCCACCAGGCAGGATCGATGGGCCCGAGCGTCTGCAACCGCTCCGCGAACCCCGATGCGTCCTCGGCCAGCCGCGCCCGCAGGTCGGGGTCGTGGTCGAGCCACGCCACCACCTCGTCGTCCCGCTCGGCCTCGAACGCCCCCACCGCCACCGCCAGCGCCGGCCCGGGAGCCGGACCCCCGCCGTGCACGTGATGATGGAGGAGGCGGTCGAGGATCCGCCCCCGCACCACCGGCTCGCTCAGGCTCCGACCGCTCGCCGATGCCGTGACCGCCAGCTGCTCGCACGCCAGCAGCTCGGCCACCCGGGCCTTGGGCAGGCGCACCGGGAGGTGCTCGGCGCCGAGCCCGTCGACGGCCTCCGTGGCCGCGGTCTCGAGACGGTCCCGCAGCTCGTCGATCACCGGACCCGGATCGGCGATCGGGACCGGCGCGGTGGCCACCTCCTCGAGGAGCGCAGCCAGGGTGGCAGTCACCGCTCCATCGTGGACGCCCCGATTCGTCCGATCGAGGATGTCCGCGCCCCGGCCCAACCCGCGTCTTGTGGCGCTTCCTTTCGTCAGGCGACGGGAACCGCCACAAGACGCGAGTGTGAGCAGCGGTCGCCGCCGGCTGGGACACTTCCCCGGTGCAGACGGAGCTCCCGGCGGCCACCGACCGGCGGGTCGAGGACTGGTTCATCTCCCGGGGCCTGCCCCACCTCATCCCCGGCTACAGCGCGTCACGCGACGTGCTCACCCGGGCCGCCCCGCTGCTCGCGGTGGTGTTCCTGCTGGAGTGCGTGCTCGCCGTCGAGGCCGGCTGGCCGTGGTGGCTCAACGTCCTCGCTGCGTCCGGCGGGTTCGCGGTGGCGGTGGCGGCGTGGGCCGGCCTCAACCGATTGCGGGGACGGCCGGCGTTCGCCCGACCCGGGCGCGTCGGCGGCATCGAGCTCGCGGTGTTCGTGCTCGTGCCCGGACTCACCCGGATGGTGCTGCACGGCTCGAACCCGCTCACGACCGTCGCCGGAAACGTCGGCCTCGTCGTCGCCATCTACGCCGGCACCAGCTACGCCGTGGTGCCCCTGGCGCGGTGGGCGCTGGTGCGGCTCGCTCGGCAGTCGACCGAGCTCGTCGGCCTGGTCGCTCGGGCCCTCCCCCTGCTCCTGCTGTTCATCATCGTGCTGTTCCTCAACGCCGAGGTCTGGCAGCTGGCCGGCGCCCTGCACGGGCCCAGCTACTGGCTCACGATCTCGCTGTTCGCGGTCGTGGGGATCGCGTTCATGTGCCTCCGGGTGCCCCTCGAGGTTGCCCAGCTCGCCCGGTTCGACGACTGGCGCGACGTGCGGGCCCAGCTCGCCGGCACCCCCCTCGATGCCGACCAGGTGCCCGCCGAGGGAGATCCCGAGCACCAGCCGCTCTCCGTGCGTGAGCGGTGGAACGCCATGCTCGTGCTCGTCTTCAGCCAGGCCGTGCAGACCCTCGCCGTGGTCGTGATGATCGGCGGGTTTCTGACCCTCTTCGGCGTCCTCGCCATGCAGCCGGACACGATCGCGACCTACGCCGCCGGCGAACCCAACCTCCTGGCGGAGTTCCGGCTGCTCGGCGAGCGCAACGTGTCCGAGGAGCTGCTCCGGGTCGTGGGCTTCCTCAGCTCGTTCTCGGGTTTCTATTTCACCGTCGTCGGTCTCACCGACAAGGTCTACCGCGACGAGTTCGTCGAGGACGTCCTGGGCGAGATCCGCCAGGCGCTCGCCGTGCGTACCGCCCACCGGCTCCTCCGCCGGAAGGGATGAGAGGGCGGCGCCACCGCTACTGCACGAGGTTGATGATCTGGAACATCGGCATGTACAGGGCAACGACCATGCCGCCGACCGCACCACCCATGACGACGATCAGCAGGGGCTCCAGGAGCGAAGTGAGCGCGTCGACGGTGGCCTCGATCTCCTGGTCGTAGAAGTCGGCGACCTTCTCGAGCATCTGGTCGACCTGGCCCGTCTCCTCGCCGACCGCCAGCATCTGCACGACCATGGGCGGGAAGATGGCGTGCTCCTGGAGCGGCGTCGCCACCGACTCGCCCCTCTTCACCGCGTCCTGGGTGTCCTTGACGGCGCGGGCCATGACCGAGTTGTTCACCGTCTCCGAGGTGATCTCGAGGGACTCGAGGATGGGCACACCCGAGCGGAGCAGCACGGCGAGGGTTCGGGAGAACCGGGTGAGCGCCGTCTTGTGCACGAGGCTGCCGAAGATCGGGACCTTCAGCTTGAAGGCGTCCCACGCGGCGCGCCCCTTGTCGGACTGGATCCACCGCTTGAACCCGAACGCGGCGGCGACCTCCAGCACGATGATCACCGGAAGCCACTTCGTCACGAAGCCGGACACGGCGAGCAGCATCCGGGTCGGGAGCGGCAGCGTGCCCCCGAGGTCGGCGTAGAGGGTCTCGAAGGTCGGGACGACGAACACGAGCATGGCCGTCACGATCAGCAGCACGAGGCACAGCACGGCGACCGGGTAGGTCATGGCCGACTTGATCTTGCGCCGCAGCTCGACCTGCTTCTCGAGGATCGACGCCAGCTGCATCAGGACCCCG
>DATLFP010000220.1:0-7252 GCA_035540955.1 Acidimicrobiales bacterium | reverse complement strand
TGGTTGCGGCTGCGGGGGTCGAGACCGGTCGTGGGCTCGTCGAGGAACAGCAGCTCGGGGGTGACGACGATGCTCGACGCGATGTCGAGGCGCCGGCGCATGCCGCCGGAGTACTGGCTGACCAGCTTGTCGGCCGCCTCGCCCAGCCCGAAGGCGTCGAGCAGCTCGCCGGCCCGCTCCCGGGCGGCACCGGACCGCAACCCGAGCAGCCGGCCGATCAGCACCAGGTTCTCCCGGCCGCTCAGCTCCTCGTCGACCGACGCGAACTGCCCGGTGAGGCTCACCGAGCCCCGCACGGCGTCGGCCTCGAGCACCACGTCGCGCCCGAGCACGCGGGCGGTGCCGGCGTCGGGCTTCAGCAGGGTGGCGAGCACCCGGATCGTGGTGGTCTTCCCCGCCCCGTTCGGGCCGAGCACGCCGTAGACGGTGCCCGGCCGCACGGCGAGGTCGATCCCGTCGACGGCGCGCGTCGCACCGAAGGTCTTGACGAGACCGTGGGTCTCGATCGCCAGCTCTGCGCTCATGGTCATCAAGACGACTCTTCCACCCTCCACTCATCGCGGCGCGATGAGTTCTCGATCGATCATGCGTCACAGCGACGTGATCCGAGGCATGGTCGTGCTCGTCCGTGACGGCCGCGACCTCACGTCGTGGCCGCTCGACACCCCGGTGCGCCTCGACCTTTCGGTGATCGACGAGCTCGGGCAGCTGCAGCTGCACGCCCGCCGCCTCGGGTGCACGGTGCGCCTCGACGGGCTGTGCCCCGACCTCGCCGCCCTGCTCGACCTCGCCGGCCTACGCGTCGAGGTGGGCGGGTAGCCCGAACAGCGGGAACAGCGCGTCGGTGTCGAGGAAGTTGTGGTGGCCGACGATGCGGTCGCCGTCGAGCTCGAGCACCTGCACCGACCACGGGAAGTACCCGCCGTCGGGGTCGATGCGGTAGGTGCCGAAAGCGACGCATCCGTTGGCCGCCGGCGCCGGGATGATCCGCCCGTCCTTGCAGCCGATGCCATGACCGAGGAACCACTGCGCCATGTGGGCCGGACCCTGCAGCCAGAAGTCGTAGGGCGGCATCGACATCACGACGTCGTCGTGGAGCATCGTGACGATGGTCGCCACGTCGTAGCGGGCGAAGGCGTCGGCGTAGCGCTCGACCATGGCCCGCTGCTCGGCGGTGACCGCACCGACCGGCGCGTCGCTCACCTGGAGGTCGGCGAGGGTGGCGCGGGCCCGCTGCAGGGCGCTGTTCACCGACGCCACCGACGTCTCGAGCAGGTCGGCCACCTCGGTCGCCTGCCACCGCAGCACCTCGCAGAGGATGAGCGCGGCGCGCTGGCGGGCCGGCAGGTGCTGCAGGGCGGTCACGAACGCCAGCCGGATCGAATCCCGCGCCGCCGCCACCTCGGCGGGATCGCCGTCGAGGTCGAGCACCCGCTCGTCGGGCACCGGGGTGACCCACGCGTGCTCGGGCCGCTGGGCGCCGTCGAAGCCGTCCGGCGTGCCCACCGGGCGGGTCTCCATCGGCCGGGCCCGGCGCTGGCTGCTGCGGAGCATGTCGAGGCACACGTTGGTGGCGATCTTGTAGAGCCACGAGCGCAGCGACGACCGGCCCTCGAAGGTGGCCCCGTTGCGCCACGCCCGCAGGATCGCCTCCTGGGCGGCGTCCTCGGCCTCGAACGCCGAGCCGAGCATGCGGTAGCAGTACGCGGTGAGCTCCCGCCGGTGGGCGTCGATGTCCTCCAGCGGGATGGGGTGCTCGGTGACCGCCACGGCACGCGACTCTACGGTGGGCACGACCGTCGGACGACGCCCGGGCCCCGGACTCATCGGTCGCCGGAACGCCGCTCCAGCATCAGCTTGACGATCGGGCTCGGCTCCGCCGGCTGCCACGACTTGTAGGCCTCGCCCCGCGACTGCGGCCACTCGATGTCGAGGTCGACGCGGGTCCCGGCGTGGTCGGCGCCGGCCAGCAGCTCCACGGCGGTGGCGAGGACCCGCCGGTGCACGGCGTCGTCGCCGGGCATCCCGAAGGTGTGGCCGAAGGGGAACTCGACGCCGACGATGCGCGGCGCGAGGAGCCACTCGGCCACCGCCGGCATCATCGTGACGACGACCGTCGGGATCCCGGCCCGCTCGACGTGACGTGCCAGCACGGGCACGTTCTTGCAGCAGTCCGGTCAGGTGGGCGCGAGCACGAGGGCGTCGACGTGCTCGTCGCGCAGGCGGGCGATGATCTCGGCGGCGGTGGTCGACCGCCAGTCGGCGAGACCGGCCTGCTGGTAGCCCATCACCGAGTAGTGGGTGGGCGCGGAGGCGCCGACGACGCCGTCGGCGACGAGGCCGTCGAGGGCGCGCAGGGGCAGCGACACCTCGTGATCGGCGAGGGTGTCGGTGGGGTTGACGTGCAGGTGGGCCATGCCGCACTCGCCCTGGCCGGTCGACCGGGGGATGGCGCGCCAGGAGGGATCACCCCAGCCGGGCTCGGCGCGCTCGCGGTCGACGTCGAAGGACGGCTGGGTCGCCTCCACGTAGAGCCCGGCCGAGGACAGGAGGGCGATGGTGGCATCGGCGAGGGGCCCCTCGAAGGGCGCCCACACCGCGTCGTCCTCCCCCTCGAGCCGCGGCGGGTTCTCGTAGAGCGCCCGGAAGCTGCGGGGCAGGAAGGCGTAGGAGTCGACCGGCACCGGCCGAGCCTGCCAGATCCCGCGGAACCCGGGGCGGGCCCGTATCCCCGGGCGGCGCCCGACGTTCACCCCCGTGATGGAGGCCGCCACGTCCCTCGCCCCCGCCCACCACACCGTCCTGGCCCTCACGGGCGAGCTGTGCCTGGCCGAGCTGCCCGGCGTCCGCGACCGGATCGAGGCGGCCGTCGAGGCCGGCGCCACCACCCTGGTCATCGATCTGGCCGCCACCACGCTGGTCACCGCCGCTGCCCTGCGGGTGTTCGAGAGCGCCGGGCAGCGGCTCGAGGCGCAGGGCGGGGCGCTCGTCCTCCGGAACCCGGCCCCGCTGGCCCGCCAGGTGCTGGAGATCACCGGGCTCGACCGGTTGCTCGAGCCGTGCCCGGCCGCCTGACCGCTTAGACTGGCGGAAACGGTCTGGCCACCAGGGTCGGTCCGAGAGTGAAGAGAGACAGACGAAGTGGCAACTGGCACCGTGAAGTGGTTCAACAACGAGAAGGGCTACGGCTTCATCGCCCGTGAAGGCGGCGACGATGTGTTCGTGCACTTCTCGAACATCCAGGCCAACGGGTACCGCACCCTCGAGGAGGGTCAGCGGGTCGAGTTCGACGTTGCGCCCGGCCGAAAGGGCGAGGAGGCGCAGAACGTTCGGATCGTCTGACCCGGCGATTCGTACCCGGGCCGCCGGCACGTGCCGGCGGCCCTACCGCGTCCGGAACTGAGAGGTGACATGGCCAGCAGAGGGACGAGCTTCGGGAAGCGAGAGCGGGACCGGGCGAAGAAGGAGAAGCAGTCGCTGAAGCAGGAGAAGCGCCAGGAGCGCGCCGCTTCGAGCGAGGAGGACGAGGAGCCGGTGGTGACGCGCTCCATGGAGGAGGTGCTCGCCGAGGTCGAGGCGCTGGCGATCCAGCTCGACGAGGGCCTGATCGACGCCGAGGACTTCGCCGACAAGCGCGCCGAGCTCATGGCGCAGATCAAGGTCGACTGACCTGAACCGGCTCGTCGGGCGCGCCGGTCACCGGATCCGGCTACGTGCGCGCCCGACGGTCAGCCCTACGCTGAGGCCGTGAACCGGCCGGCCCCGTCGAGCCTCGCCGCCATCGGCGACCGCGTCGAGAGGCGCATCGCCGGGCTCCTGGCGACGGAACGGGCGCGGTGGACCGCGGTCGACGCCGACCTGGGCGAGCCGTTCGACGCGCTCGCCGAGTTCGTCGCCGCCGGGGGCAAGCGCCTCCGTCCCGCGTTCTGCCACTGGGCCTACGCCGGCGCCGGAGGCGCCGACGAGCGGGCCGCCACCGACGCCGGCGCCGCCCTCGAGCTGCTCCACTCCTTCGCGCTGGTGCACGACGACGTGATGGACGCTTCCGCGTTCCGCCGGGGCCTGCCGGCGGTGCACACCCGGTTCGCCGACGCCCACGCCGCCGAGGGGTGGCGGGGCAGCTCGGGCCACTACGGCGAGTCGGTCGCGATCCTCGTGGGCGACCTCGCCTTCGTCTACGCCGACCAGCTCCTGCACGACGTGTCGCCCGCGGCCCGGGCGGTGTTCACCGAGCTGCGCATCGAGGTGAACGTGGGCCAGTACCTCGACGTGAAGGCGGGCGCCGACGGCCGCCACGCGCGCGACCGCGCCCGTCGCATCTCGGTGCTCAAGAGCGGCAAGTACACCGTCGAGCGGCCCCTGCACCTGGGAGCGGCGCTGGCCGGCCGGCTCGACGACCTCGGCCCCGGTCTCAGCGCCTACGGCCTGCCCCTCGGCGAGGCGTTCCAGATGCGCGACGACCTCCTCGGCGCCTTCGGCGAGGAGCTGCTCCTGGGCAAGCCCGTGGGCGGCGACCTGCGGGAGGGGAAGGTGACCGAGCTGGTCTCGGCGGCCCGGGAGGTGGCGTCGCCGGCGGCGCTGGCCGTGCTCGACCGCATCGGCGCCCACGACCTCAGCGACGAGGAGGTCCGGCGCCTCCAGGAGGTGCTGGTGGAGACGGGCGCCCGCGACGCGATGGAGGCGCGCATCCACGAGCTCACCAGCCGGGCCGTCGAGGCGCTCACGGGCGCCGGCCTCGACCCCACCGCCACCGCCGAGCTCGAGGCCCTCGCCGCCTTCATCGCCGCCCGCGATTCGTAAACGATTGCCTTCGCTCCGGGGCGCCGAGGCTCGCTGACGCTCGCGAGCGGCCCACCGCTCCGGCGATCCTGCGTCTGCGCGCCTCCGCGGCGCCGAATCGCGGCTCGCTGACGCTCGCAGTCCGGCTTGCTCGCCCGCGACGCCCTGCACGACCCGCCGCGTGCAAGGGTCGGGGGATGACCTCGATCATCGAGCTGTCGGAGCGGATGTGGGCCGGTGAGGCCGACCTCGTGCACGAGCACCACCCCGTCAGCTACCGCCACCCGCAGGCCGAGGAGATCGCCGAGAACCTCCTCGTGTACATCGGCATCGCCAGCGCCAACACGATCGACACCGGCGACGGCCTCGTCATGCTCGACACCGGCCACCAGCTCGACATCGGACCGCTGTTCGAGGGCGTGCGCCAGTGGCGGCCGAGCCCGCTGCGGGCCGCGGTGTACTCCCACCATCACGTCGACCACGTCTTCGGCACGAAGAAGTTCGAGGAGGAGGCGACGGCCAACGGGTGGAGCCAGCCGACGGTGTACGCGCACGAGAAGCTGCCCCGGCACTTCGACCGCTACCTGAAGACGCGCGGGTGGAACCGCGCCATCAACATGCGCCAGTTCGGCATCTTCCTGCCGCAGTTCCAGTGGCCCGACTGGTACCGCTACCCGGACGTGACCTACCGCGACGCGATCACGTTCTCGCGCGGCGAGCTCTCCTTCGAGCTGCGCCACGCCCGCGGCGAGACTGACGACGCCACCTGGACGTGGTGCCCGCAGCGCAAGATCCTCGCCCCCGGCGACCTGTTCATCTGGGCCGTGCCCAACGCCGGCAACCCCCAGAAGGTGCAGCGCTACGTGAGCGACTGGGCCGTCGCCCTGCGGGAGATGGCGGCCCTCGGGCCCGAGGTGATGCTCGCCGGGCACGGCCTCCCGCTGCTCGGGCGCGACCGCATCGTCGCCGCCCTGGAGGACACCGCCGAGCTGCTCGAGTCAATCGAGGCGCAGACGCTGGCGCTCATGAACCAGGGCGCGTCGCTCGACACCGTCATCCACGAGGTCGAGGTGCCGCCCCACCTCGCCGGCAAGCCCTACCTGCAGCCGGTGTACGACCACCCGCAGTTCATCGTGCGCAACGTGTGGCGGCGCTACGGAGGCTGGTGGGACGGCGAGCCCGACAACCTGCTGCCGGCGCCGCGCGCCGAGCAGGCCGCGCTGTGGGTCGAGCTGGCGGGCGGGCTCGACAACGTGCTGGCGAAGGCCGCCGCCCTGCTCGCCGCCGGTGAGCTGGCCCTCGCCTGCCACGCCGTGGAGTTCGCGGTGCTGGCCCAGCCCGACGCCGCCGATGCCCACCGGCTCCGCACCGAGATCTACCGGGCGCGCAGCGCCGAGCAGACATCGTCGATGGCCCGCAACATCCTCGGCCACGCGGCGATGGCCAGCGAGACCGGCCGGCGCGATCGGGGCGGCGAGACCGGCTGAGCGGGAACAACCACGCGCGAGGCGTAGCCTCTCGCGATGGCACCCGACGGCGCGGGGTTCCACCACGCAGCGTTGTTCTACCGCGGGCTCGACGACCTCCTCGACCGCGCCGTGCCGTTCCTCCGGGACGGCGCTCACGAGGGAGCCGTCGCGCTCGTCGTGCTCGATCCGGCGAAGAACGAGGCGATCAGAGCTGCGCTGGGGACCGACGCCGGCGACGTCGTCTTCGCCGACATGAGCGAGATCGGGCACAACCCGGCCCGCATCATCCCCGCGTTGCAGGACTTCGTCGACGACCACGCCGGCTCGGGTCGGCCGCTCCGGGCCATCGGCGAGCCGATCGGCCCCCATCGCCGCGGCGCGGTGCTCGACGAGTGCCACCGCCACGAGGCCCTGCTGAACGTGGCCTTCGCCGGCGAGGCCGACTTCCAGCTGCTCTGCCCGTACGACGCGTGGGCCCTCGACCAGCAGGTGCTCGCCGGCGCCCGCCGCACCCACCCCATGCTCGTCGACGACGAGATCGCCCGCAGCGACGCCTACGAGCCGATCGACCACCGGTCACCGTTCCTTGACCCGCTGCCCGAGCCCACGGCGGCCGTGGCGGAGATGGGCTTCTCGAGCAGCGAGCTCGGGGCGCTGCGCCGCTTCGTCGAGCGGGAGGCGGCGCGCGCCGGGATCGCCGAGACACGCACCGCCGACCTCGTCCTCGCCGTGAACGAGATCGCCACCAACAGCGTGCAGCACGGTGGGGGCCGGGGCCTGGCGCGGGTCTGGCACGACGGGCAGACCGTCGCGTGTGAGGTGCGCGACGGGGGTCTCATCGATCAGCCGCTGGTGGGTCGGGTCGTGCCGACGTCCGACGCCGACCGCGGGCGCGGGCTCTGGATGGCGAACCAGCTGTGCGACCTCGTCCAGCTGCACAGCTCCCCGGTCGGCACCGCCGTACGGCTGCACGTGCTCGCCCCCGCCGGCGCGGCCGCCTAGCT
>DATLFP010000219.1:0-14197 GCA_035540955.1 Acidimicrobiales bacterium | reverse complement strand
TTGTCGCGCTCGCCCGGCGTCGCCGGGCGAGCGCGACAAGGTTCGGTCAGGGGAGGCGGCGTTCGGGGAGGGGCGGCTCGTCGGGGACGGTGACGCGGGTGGCGGCGCGGCCGGCGCGGACGACGACGGTCGATCCCGGGGGGACGGTGAAGGTGCCGTCGGCGGCCACCGGCACCTCCTCGCCGCCGGCCATGACCTGGAGGGGCGGCGGCCACTCGACGGCGGCGGCCTCGGCGAGCGCGGCGCGCACGACCGTGTCGGTGGCGCTCTCGTCCTCGGTCACGACCTCGGGGCCGAAGGAGAACCCACCCGTCGACGCCGAGCCGAACGCGACCTTCAGGCTCAGCCGGGCGCCGAGCACCTGCTGCTCGCCCCGGCGCACCGCCTTCCACTCCGCGAGCACCCGGAGCGCGTGGCGCAGGGCGGCATCCTCGTCGGGCGGCACGGCGCGGCCGGCGCCGTCGGCGGCGATGCGAGCGACGGGCTTCGTGTCCTGGTACGCCCGCAACGCGTGCAGCGCGAGGTCGGCCTCGCGGTGGACGGCGGCGAGGAACTCCGGGACCTCGTCTTCGATGCCGGGTGCCTCGCACCCCGCCGCCGCCTGCAACCATCGGGCCAGCGGACGCATGACCTCGGCCCACCCGATCCCGCCCCGCTCAGCGGCGAGGGCCTCGGCCAGCCGGCGCGGCACCTCGCCGTCGCACGCCTCGGCGAACGCCCGCCAGCCCAATCGATCGGCCTCCGCCTCCCAGGCCGCCACCGGGTCCTCCCCCCGCAGCCACGCGGCGATGGAGGCCAGCGGCAGCGTGCCGGCCCGGGGCTGGACCAGGGCGTTGAACATGACGCCGTCGCACGCGTCCCGCAGCCCGCGGTCGCGGCCCCGCAACGGTCCGAGGAACAGCTGGTCGCTCATCAGCGCGTCGTTCACCGGGTAGTTGTCCCAGAGCGACGGCCGGCGGCCGCCGAGGGCGGCGGCGCGCCGTTCGGCATCCTCGACGGTGATCGAGCGGTTGACGACGTAGCGACCGGTCCAGGCGATCGACACCTCCTCCGGCACGCCCCCGGCGAGCGCGTCCAGGTACGGCGAGCGGTCCCAGCCGACGTACTCGACCGGACACATGGTCAGGAGGGCACGACCGGCGAGGTGGGTGTGCACCCAGGTGGTGATGTCGGCGTGCTCCTCACCCAAGCCCGGCCGGTGGGGGATGTCGTCGAACTGGAGCGAGATGAGGGTGGCGCCGGCATCGAGGTACTGCTCGATCTTCGCCATGAGGAGCGCCCGCTCGGCGCCGCTGCGGTAGTCGATGTCGAGACCGGGCGAGACGCTGCAGCCGAGGGCGAGGCCGCCCTCGGTGGCGATGCGCCGGAAGTTGGCGAGCTCCTCGTCCGTGTAGGGCTCGCGCCACGCCTGCCGCTGCTTGGGGTCGTCCTTGGGGGCGTACACGTAGTGGGTCATCCCGCGCGCCGCGCCGTACTGGGAGACCTCGATGCGCTCGTCCCAGGTCCAGGGACGGCCATAGAACCCCTCGAGGACTCCGGTGAAGCTCACGGTCGGTACCGTACGGCGCCATGCCCACCCTCTCGGAAGCCGAGTCGAAGCGCGTCCTCGCGGCCGCCGGCGTGCCGATGCTCGACGAGCGGGTGGTGCAGAGCGCGACCGACGCGGGCGCGGCCGCCGACGCCATCGGCTACCCGGTGGTGGCCAAGCTGTGCGGTGACGCCATCGCCCACAAGACCGAGCGCGGGCTCGTCCGCCTCCGGCTCGGCGACCGCGCGGCGGTGGAGGCGGCGGCGGCCGACCTGCTCGCCGCCGCCCGCCCCGACGACGGCGAGGTCGGCGTGCTGGTGGCGCCGATGGTGGCGGGCAACCGCGAGCTCATCGCCGGTCTGCACGACGATCCGCAGTTCGGCATGACGATCATGCTCGGTGTCGGGGGCATCCTGGCGGAGGCGATCAAGGACGTGACCTTCCGGCTCGTGCCCATCGAGCGCGTCGACGCCGAGGAGATGATCGACGATCTCGCGACCCAGGCCCTGCTCGGCCCGTTCCGCGGGGAGGCGGCCGTCGACCGCGACCAGCTCGCGGCCGTGCTCCTCGGCCTGTCGTCCGCAGCCCAGGCCGATCCGTCGATCGTCTCGGCCGACCTCAACCCCCTCATCGTGACCGCCGGGGGGACGCCGATCGCCGTCGATGCCCTCGTCGAACGGGCGGCGTCGTCGTGAGCACCGACGAGCGGTTCCGCAGCCTGTTCGATCCCGCGGGCGTGATCGTGGCCGGTGTGTCGAACCACCCCGCGAAGTTCGGGTTCGTCACGCTGCACAACATCCTGGCCAGCGGCTACGAGGGGCGAGTCTTCGCCACCAACCGCGACGGGGGCACCGTCCTCGGCATCGACGCCCTCACCTCGGTGCGGGACGTGCCGCACGGCGCCGCCGATCTGGTCTTCGTGTGCACGCCGGCGTCGGCCAACCCGGACCTGCTCCGCGACTGCGCCGCCATCGGCGTGCGCGCCGCCTTCCTCACCTCGGCCGGCTACGGCGAGGCCGGGGAGGAGGGCAAGCGCATGGAGGACGAGCTGGTGGCGCTGGCCGACGAGCTCGGCATCCTGCTCTGCGGCCCGAACGGCCAGGGCGTCGTGTCCACGCCGTCGAAGCTCTGCGCGCAGATCGTGGCGCCCTACCCGCCCGAGGGCCGGATCGGGATCGCCAGCCAGTCCGGCAACTTCGTGTCGTCGTTCCAGAACTTCGCGGTGCAGTCCGGCGTCGGCGTCAGCCGCGCCGTCTCGGCCGGCAACGCGGCGGCGACCGGCGTTCCCGATTACCTCGAGTTCTACGCCGATGATCCCGCCACCGCCGTCGGTCTCGCGTACGTGGAGGGGATCCGCGACGGGCGGGCCTTCTTCGACCGCGTCCGGTCGATCGCCGAACGCAAGCCTCTGGTCCTCCTGAAGGGGGGGTCGTCGGCGTACGGGCAGCGGGCGGCGGCATCCCACACCGGTGCCCTCGCCGCCGACGACACGGTCTTCACCGGGATGTGCCGCCAGGCGGGGGTGACGAGAGCGGCGACGGTCGAGGAGGCCTTCGAGGCGGCGGCCACGTTCGCCACGCAGCCGCTGCCGCGGGGCAACCGGGTGGTGGTGATGACGACCGCCGGCGGCTGGGGTGTGGTGACGGCCGACGCGCTCGCGAACACGTCGCTCGAGCTGGTGGCGCTCCCCGACGACCTGCGGGCCGAGATCGACCAGCGCCTCCCGCCACGGTGGAGCCGAAACAACCCCGTCGATCTCGCCGCCGGCGAGACGCGCGACACGATTCCCGAGCTGCTCGACGTGATCACCGCCCACCCCGACGTGGACGCGGTCATCTACCTCGGTCTCGGCATCCAGTCGAACCAGGCCCGGCTGATGCGGCAGGGCCGCTTCTACCCGGATGAGGGGCTCGAGCGGATCGTGGCGTACCACGAGCGCCAGGACGCGCGGTTCGCGGAGGCAGCAGCCGCCGCCAGCGCGACCTACGACAAGCCGGTGCTCACCGCCACCGAGCTCGCGGTCGCCATCCCCGACAACCCGGGGCCAGTCGCCGTCCGCGCCTCCGGCAAGCTCTGCTACGCATCGTCGAACCGCGCCGTGACCGCCCTCGACCACCTCTGGCGGTACGCGCAGTGGCGCCGTCGCCGCGGGCTCGACTGACTCGCGCGCTGCTCGTCGCGACGTCGCTGGCGGCCGTCGCCGCGGCGTGCGGCGGGGACTCTGGCTCGACGACGGCCACGACCGCGCCAGCGGCGACGATCATCACCACCGCCACGCCCTCGACGACCGCTTCCGTGACGGCGCCGGTCGATCTGGCGCGCCTCGATGAGCTCTGGTCGGCGTCGCCCGATCGGGCTGTGTCCTGCCTTCTCGTCACCGACGGCGCCGACGTCGTCTTCGAGCGCAACGCCGACGTCGCCGTCGTGCCGGCATCGGTCATGAAGGTCGTCGTGGCGAGCGCCGCGCTCCGGGCCATCGAGGGCGCCGCGGTCGAGGAACAGGTGCGAGCCATGCTGCGCGAGAGCGACAACGACGCGGCGCGCGCCGTCGGTGCCGAGGTCGGTCTCGGCCGGGTGGCGGCGGTGCTGGCCGATGCCGGCCACCCGGTGACCGGTCTGGTCGTGCGCGACGCGACCGGGCACGACCGCGGGAACCGAGTGACGTGCCGGCTGGTGGCGGCGCTGCTGGCGGGCGGGGACACCGTGATCGCCGCGTCGCTGCCCGTGGCCGGCGAGTCGGGAACGCTCGCTCACCGTCTGCAGGGCACCGACGCCGCCGGGCGGGTGCGAGCCAAGACCGGCTCGATCAGCGGCGTCACCGCGTTGGCCGGGCATGCCGACACGCCGGCGGGACTGCTCACCTTCGCGCACGTCCTCAACGGCGTCGCCAGCCGGGAGCAGGGCGAGGCGCTGCACGACCGGCTCGCCCTCGCGCTGGTGGAGGGCTCCAGGGGGCCGGGGTGAGGCGCCTTCCCATGTTCCCGCTCGGCAGCGTGCTGCTCCCGCAGCAGGTGCTGCCCCTGCACGTGTTCGAGCCGCGATACCGGGCGCTCGTGCGCGACTGCTTGGCGTCCGACCGCACGTTCGGTGTGGTCCTCATCGAACGGGGTCACGAGGTCGGCGGTGGCGACGCCCGCTTCGACGTCGGCGCCACGGCGTCGATCGTCCAGGCCGAGGAGCAGGACGACGGCCGATGGCTGGTCCAGGCGGTGGGCGTCGACCGCCTGGTGGTCGACCGCTGGCTGCCCGAGGACCCGTACCCGATGGCCGAGGTCGACTGTCCCGGGGATCCGCCGTGGGACGCGGCGGCCGAGCGTGCCTTCGGGCACGCCCTCGCCGGCTTCCGGCGCGTCGCCGGCCTCGCTGAGCGGCTGGGCGGGCGGGTCGATCCCCACCTGTTCGACCTGCCCGGCGACCGGACCTGGGACCAGTGGCTCCTCGCGGATCGAGCCCCCATCGGCGACCTCGACCGGCTCTCGATCCTCAGGGCGCCGGACGGCGAGGAGCGCATGATCCGGTTGGCGGCCGCGCTCGCCGATGTCGAGGCTGTGCTTGCCTCCCGGTTGGGCGGGGGATAGGAACGACTGCGATGGCCGCCGAACCGACCACCGACCGATCCCTGCCGGCGCAGCTGGCCGAGCTCTGGGATCTCGTCCGCGCCTACGCCAAGCAGGAGACCGTCGAGCCCATCAAGGGCCTCGGGCGCTCCGCGGCGTTCGGCGTCGCGGGGTCGCTCCTCGTGTCGATCGGCCTGGTGCTCTTGGTCCTGGCCGGGCTGCGGGCGCTCCAGACGGAGACGGGCACGACCTTCACGGGGAACTGGTCGTGGGCGCCGTACCTCATCACCCTTGCCGGGTCCGCGATCGTGATGATGTTCCTCCTGCGCTTCACCCGGAAGAGGAAGGCCTGACCATGGCAGCGTCACTGACCGAGGCGACCGCAACCGATCGGCCCATCACCAGGGCCGACATCGAGTCGAAGCTGCGGGAGATCCGGGGCGAGGTCGAGGACGTCGGGAACGCGAGCAAGGGCTACGTGCTCGCCGCCGGGATCGTCGCCCTGACGGCGGTCGTGGCGGGCGCCTACCTCCTCGGGCGCCGGAAGGGTCGCCGGCGCACCACGGTCGTCGAGGTCCGGCGGGTCTGATGATCGCGTTCGTGCGCCGGCGCGCACTGCTCCGAGGACCGTTCGGCGGCTCGCGGGAGTGGACCGCCGTCTGGGCCCTCCTCCTCGCCGTCCGGCTGGTCCGGCGCCTGACCCGGGACAAGCCCGAGGTGGTGCTGAGTGAGACCTTGCGACCGGGCGAGGCCCTCCTGCTGTCGAGCGTCGACCGCGAACCTCGGGTCCTCGGAGGCGGCTGACAGACTGGTTCCGGATGCAGGTGACGCTGCGGAACCCGAAGCGGACGATCGAGGTCGCGGGCCCGGTCCGGGTGACGGCCCTCTTGGCGCGCCTCGACATCAACCGCGAGTCGGTCCTGGTCATCCGCAACGACACGCTCGTCCCCGGCGACGAGGTGCTCGCCGACACCGACGCCGTCGAGATCCGGCCGGTGATCTCGGGGGGCGCGGGGGAACGGCCATGAAGTGCCGCGTCTGCCGGGGCCCCGCCGTGATCGACATCCCCCGCCACAACGCCAACTTCTGCGCCGAGCACTTCCTGGCTCACTGCCGCGAGCAGGTGCGAAAGGCGATCTCGCAGTTCGCCATGCTCGCGCCCGGCGATCGCGTGCTCGTCGCCGTGTCCGGCGGGAAGGACTCCCTCGCCCTCTGGGACGTGCTGGTCGACCTCGGCTACGACGCCGAGGGCGTCTACCTGGGGCTCGGGATCGGTGAGTACAGCGACGAGTCCGGCGCCTTCGCCCGGGCGTTCGCGGCCACGCGCGGGCTGAAGCTGCGGGAGATCGACCTGCGGGAGGAGTACGGCTTCGACGTACCGGGGGCGGCGCGGGCCATGCGGCGCGTCCCGTGCTCGGCGTGCGGCACCTCCAAGCGCCACCTCTTCGACGCGGCTGCCCTCGAAGGCGCGTTCGATGCCGTCGCCACTGGCCACAACCTCGACGACGAGGCCGCCGTCCTGTTCGGCAACGTCCTGCACTGGGACACCGCCTACCTCGGGCGCCAGCTCCCGGTGCTGCCGGCGCGGCCCGGGTTCCCGAAGAAGGTCAAGCCGCTCGTGCGGCTGGCGGAGCGGGAGACGGCGGCGTGGTGCGTGCTCCGGGGGATCGACTACCAGGTCGAGGAGTGCCCGATGGCGGCCGGCAACAGCCACCTCGGGTACAAGGAGGCGCTGAACGGCATCGAGTCGTCCTCGCCGGGGACCAAGGCCCACTTCTACTTCGCGTTCCTCGACCGGATCGCGCCGGTCTTCGACCAGCGCGAGGTGCGGGACGGGCTCGGTGCCTGCCGCGAGTGCGGTGCGCCGACCACCGGCGAGGTCTGCGCCTTCTGCCGGATCGTCGAGCGCGCCACCCGGGTGCAGGTGAGCACGGGCACCCCGCGGCCGGGTCGCGACCGATGAAGGAGCTGGCGGCGGGCGAGACCGTCATCCTCGTCGACTCGAAGGGGAGGCAGTACCTCCTCGAGCTGCGGGACGGAGGCGAGTTCCACACCCACACCGGCATCGTCCAGCACGCCGACCTCATCGGCGAGGGAGAGGGGCGCACCGTCCGCTCCTCCACCGGGGCCCGCTACACCGTGATGCGCCCGACCCTGACCGACTTCGTCCTGCGCATGCCGCGCGGCGCGCAGGTCATCTATCCGAAGGACCTCGGACCGATCCTGCTCCTCGCCGACATCGAGCCCGGGCTCCACGTCTTCGAGAGCGGGATCGGCTCGGGCGCGCTCTCGATGACGCTGCTCCGCGCCGGCGCGTCGGTGACCGGCTACGAGCTGCGGGAGGACTTCGCGGCGCGCGCTCGGCGCAACGTCGAGTCCTTCCTGGGGCCCGACGCGGCCACCCGCTACCACGTCGAGGTGCGCGACACGTATGCCGGCATCGACGTCAAGGATGTCGACCGGATCGTCCTCGATCTCCCTGAGCCCTGGCAGGTCGTGAAACATGCCGCCGTGGCCATGCGCCCGGGCGGGATCCTCGTGGCCTACACGCCCTCGATCGCGCAGGTGATGCAGCTGCACGACGCGTTCGAGGACAGCGGCTTCCACCTGGCGCAGACCGTCGAGATCATGCAGCGCACGTGGCACGTCGAGGGCCAGGCGGTGCGGCCCGATCACCGCATGGTCGCCCACACCGGGTTCCTCACCTCGGCCCGCCTGCTCGGCGAGGTCCCCGGCGGTCTCAAGCCGCCGCGCCTGCAGTGACGGCGGCCCGGGCTTGAACCTGCTCGACCTGCTCGTCCTGCTGCTGATGGTCGGCGCGGGGATCGGCGGCTACCGCCTCGGCTTCCTCGCCCGCGCCCTCTCTTGGGCGGGCATGGCGCTGGGCATCGTCCTGTCGGCCCGCTTCCTGCCGTCGATCCTCGAGCGGTTCGAGGGCGGGCAGCCGTCGGGCCGGCTCATGATCGCCATCGGCGTCCTGCTCGGGGGCGCCTTCCTCGGCCAGGCGGTGGGCCTGCTGATCGGCGCCCAGCTGCACACCGTGCTCCCACCCGGCGGTCGGCCGCTCGACCGCAGCGCCGGGGCGGTGGCGGGCGTCCTGGGCGTGCTGGTGGGCATCTGGCTGATGGCCCCGACCCTCGGATCGGTGCCGGGCACGACGGCGCGGCTGGCTCGCAACTCGGCGGTGCTCGGCGCCATCGACCGGGTGGCACCGGCGCCGCCCGACGCGATCCTCGCCCTGCGCCGCCTCGTCGGCGACACCGCCTTTCCCCAGGTGTTCAGCGGGCTGCAGCCGGCTCCCGACCTGGGCCCACCGCCCGAGGCGTCGGGGCTCGACCAGGCCACCCTCGACCGGGTGATCCCCTCGACGGTGCGGGTCGAGGGACCGGCGTGCGGTCGGATCCAGGAGGGGAGCGGGTTCGTGGCGGCGCCCGACGTCGTGGTGACCAACGCCCACGTCGTGGCCGGCGAGACCGAGACCGCCCTCATCACCCAGGACGGTCGGCGGGTGCCGGCCACCGTCGTGCACTTCGATCCCGATCGCGACCTGGCGGTGCTGTCCGCGCCGGGTCTGGGCCTGCCCGCGCTGCCGATCGGTGACGGCGAGCCCGGCGACATCGGAGCGGTGCTCGGCCACCCCGGCGGCGGGCCCCTCGAGGTCTCGCCCTTTCACATCAGCGACGAGGTGGACGCCGTCGGCCGCGACCTCTACGACCGCCGCGACACGCGGCGCCGGGTGCTGATCCTCGCCGCCGACCTGGCGCCCGGCGATTCGGGGGCCGCGCTCGTCGATCCCGCCGGCGAGGTGGTGGGGGTCGCCTTCGCCATCGCGCCCGACCGCCCGCGCACCGCCTACGCCCTCGACGTGATCGAGCTCGAGGTCGCGCTCTCGGCGCCGCGGGGCGCGGCCGCCGACACCGGGCGCTGCCTGTAGCCCGCTAGTTCACCGACAGGTCGTCGGGCAGGAAGGCGAGGCGGCGAAGCGGCTCGGGCTGGCGGGCGAGCACCGTCGCCCAGAGGTCGTCGGCGTCGGGCCGGAAGGCGTCGCCGGGCTCGGCAGGCACGACCGCCCACGCGCCATGGTCGATCTCGGCTTCCAGCTGGCCCGGCGACCATCCGGCGTAGCCGGCGAAGACCCGGACGGCGCGGTCGCCGAGAAGGGCCGGGTCCTCGTCGAGATCGATCGTCTCGACGCCGGTCGTGGCCGCACCGATGGCGATGGCGAGGCCCTGCTCGACGGGTCCGCCCACGAAGAGGACCGCCGGTTCGGCCGCCCGGTCGTCCCAGCGGGGGAGGGCGTGGGCGAGGAGGGTCGCCGTGGGGCGGTTCAGGACGAGGCCGACCGCCCCCTCCTCGGCGTCGTGGCGCAGGACGAGCACGACCGTCCGGCGGAAGGTGTCCTCCACGAGGAGGGGCAGGGCCACGAGCAGCCGGCCGGAGAGCTCCACGCCTCGATTGTCCCCCAAAACGACGAGTGCCCCCTCACGGGGGCACGGCGTCACGAACCGGTGAGGTTCACTCGGGCTCGATGAAGATGCACTCGCCGGGGCACTCCTCGGCCGACTCGATCACGGCGTCGAGCTGGCCGTCGGGGATGGGCGCGAGCCCCTCGGCGCCTCCGGGGTCGGAGAGGATCTTGTCGCCGTCCTTGACGTAGGCCAGGCCGTCGTCGAGGAGGGTGAACACGGCCGGGGCGATCTCCTCGCAGAGGCCGTCACCGGTGCAGAGGTCCTGGTCGATCCACACCTTCATGGGCATGTCCTCCAATTTACACGGCTTCTCGGGTGAAAACCCAAACCCGGGTGAAGGGGCCTCAGCGGCGCGCCGGATGGGCGTGTGTATCGTCGCCCAGAGGGAGGTTCCGCCATGGCCCAGGATGACGAGCAAGAGCTGGACGAGCTCCGCGAGCAGGCGACCTCGCTGGAGGACGAGGTGGCCTCGCTCCGGCGGAAGCTGCAGGACGCGCCGAAGCGGGTCCGCACGCTCGAGGAGCGATTGCTCGAGACCAAGGGACAGCTCGCGCAGACCATCTCGCAGAACGAGAAGCTCACCTACACCCTGCGCGAGGCGCGCGAGCACATCGCTGCGCTGCGCGAGGAGGTCGAGAAGCTCACACAGCCGCCGTCGGCGTACGGCACGCTCCTCGGTCGCAACGAGGACGGCACCGTCGACGTGTACTCCGGTGGTCGCAAGATGCGGGTGGCACTGCATCCCGACCTCGAGGACGAGGACCTCGAGCGCGGCGCGGAGGTCGTGCTCAACGAGTCGTTCAACGTGGTGCTCTCGCGCGGCCGCGAGATCGCCGGCGAGGTCGTCACGGTCAAGGAGGTCTTCGAGGACCGTCGCCGCGCGCTCGTCGTGGGGCGGGCCGACGAGGAGCGGGTGTGCGAGGTCACCGATGCGATCCTCGACGCCGGCCTGCGCGCCGGCGACAGCGTCCTCATGGACCCGCGGTCGGGGCTCCTGCTCGAGCGCCTGCCCCGCCCCGAGGTCGAAGAGCTGATCCTCGAAGAGGTCCCCGACATCTCCTACGAGGACGTCGGCGGCCTCGACAGCCAGATCGAGCAGATCACCGACGCCGTCGAGCTGCCGTTCCTGCACCGCGAGCTGTTCGTCGAGTACCGGTTGCCGGCGCCGAAGGGGATCCTGCTGTACGGCCCGCCCGGCTGCGGCAAGACGCTCATCGCGAAGGCGGTGGCCAACTCGCTGTCCAAGAAGGTCAGCGAGGTCACCGGGAAGCCGGCCGCCCGCAGCTACTTCCTGAACATCAAGGGACCCGAGCTGCTCAACAAGTACGTCGGCGAGACGGAGCGCCAGATCCGGCTCGTGTTCCAGCGGGCCCGGGAGAAGAGCGAGGAGGGCGTGCCGGTCATCGTCTTCTTCGACGAGATGGACTCCCTGTTCCGCACGCGCGGCTCGGGCATCAGCTCGGACATGGAGTCGACCATCGTCCCGCAGCTGCTCGCCGAGATCGACGGCGTCGAGGCGCTCAAGAACGTGATCGTCATCGGCGCCTCGAACCGGGAGGACCTCATCGATCCCGCCATCCTCCGACCGGGCCGGCTCGACGTGAAGATCAAGATCGAGCGTCCGAACGAGGATGCCGCCGCTCAGATCTTCGGCCGGTACCTGAAGACCGACCTGCCCCTCGCCCAGGACGAGATCGACAGCCTCGGCGGTGGCGACCCGGAGAAGGCGGTGCGGGTGATGATCGAGCGCACGGTGGAGGTGATGTACCGGACCGACGATGCCAACCGGTTCCTGGAGGTCACCTACCAGAACGGCGACAAGGAGATCATGTACTTCAAGGACTTCTCCTCGGGCGCCATGATCGAGAACATCGTGCGCCGCGCGAAGAAGCTCGCGATCAAGCGGCAGATCAGCGGCGAGGGCGTCAAGGGCATCCGCACCGATGATCTCCTGGCGTCGATCCAGCAGGAGTACAAGGAGCACGAGGACCTGCCCAACACGACCAACCCGGACGACTGGGCGAAGATCTCGGGCAAGAAGGGCGAGCGGATCGTCTACGTGCGAACGCTCATCTCCAAGGAGACCGAGGGCGAGCCCACCGGCGGCCGCTCCATCGAGCGGGTCGCCACCGGCCAGTACCTCTAGGACGCGGTGGACGCCGCCGCGGTTCGAGCGCGGCTGGCGACCGTCGGCCTCCGGCCCGACCGCATCGACCAGATCGAGGGCGGCTGGGCGAGCTGGACCTTCGAGCTCGACGAGTCGCTCATCGTGAGGTTCCCGCGGAACACCTCGGTGCAGGAGGCGATGCACCGCGAGCTGCGGCTCCTCCCGGCGCTCGCGGCCCGCGTCTCGTTCGCAGTGCCCGTGCCCCTGCACGTCGGTGACGGATGGTTCGTCTACGAGAAGATCCGAGGTCGTCCGTTCCGCCGGGGTGACGATCTGGACGGGGCGCGGGCCATGATCGACGAGCTGCACGCCTTCCCGGCGGAGGAGGCAGCGCGCATCCTGCAGCGCCCGACCTGGCGGGAGGCGCTCGCCCGGCAGTGGGAGCGGTTCGAGGAGGTGGTGCTCCCGCTCCTCGACGGCGACCTCGCCGACGAGGTGCGCGAGGCGTTCGCGCCGTCGTTCGACTTCGAACCGGCGCTCGTGCACGACGATCTCGGCCTCGAGCACCTGCTCGTGGACGACTCGGGGGCGCCCGTCGGCATCATCGACTTCGAGGACGCCACCGTCGGCGACCCCGAGGTCGACTTCGTGCCCCTCCACGCCGAGCTGGGGCTGCCGATGTCCCCCCGGATGGCCTTCTACCGGTGGAAGGGCAGCCTCCACGCCCTCGAGTACTACCGAGAGCAGGGGATGCTCGGGGAGATCGGGCCGGCGATCGCCGAGCTGCGGCGGCGCCTGGATGCCCGGTCCGGGCGATAGGTTCGATCCCGTGGCGATCCGCAAGGTGTGCGGGGTCGAGACGGAGTACGGGATCGTGCTCCGTGGCGGCGGCGAGTCGAACCCCATCGCCGCGTCGTCGATGCTGATCAACGCCTACGTGTCGTCGCTGCGCCAGCGCGTGAGCTGGGACTTCGAGGACGAGTCGCCGGGCAACGACGCCCGCGGCTTCAGCGTCGACGGGGCGATGCCGCCGGAGGTCGAGACCCACCTGGTCAACGCCGTCCTCACGAACGGCGCCCGCTACTACGTGGATCACGCCCACCCCGAGCTGTCGACGCCGGAATGCGCCGACGCCCGTGAGGTCGTGGTGTGGGACAAGGCGGCCGAGCGGGTCCTCATCGCGTCGATGGAGGCGGCCCAACCCCTGCTCCCGGCCGGCCAGGAGATCCTCGTCCACAAGAACAACAGCGACGGCAAGGGCAACTCCTACGGCTGCCACGAGAACTACCTCATGGACCGCGCCGTGCCCTTCGGGCGCATCGTCCACGGGATCATGCCGTTCTTCGTCACCCGCCAGCTGTTCGCCGGCGCCGGGAAGGTCGGCTGCGAGGCGCCGGGGACGCCGTCGTCGGAGGTGCCCTTCCAGCTGTCGCAGCGGGCCGACTTCTTCGAGGAGGAGGTCGGGCTCGAGACCACCCTCAAGCGACCGATCGTCAACACCCGGGACGAGCCGCACTGCGACGCGCAGAAGTACCGACGCCTGCACGTCATCGTGGGCGACGCCAACCTGTCGGAGATCGCCACCTACCTCAAGGTGGGCACCACCGCGCTGGTGCTCGCCATGATCGAAGACGACGAGCTGCCGCGCGACCTGTCGCTCGCCGCTCCCGTGCAGGCGCTGCGGAAGGTGTCCTGGGACACGACCCTGGCCCAGCCGCTCGAGCTGGCCGACGGCACCACGATGACGGCGCTCGACATGCAGTGGCAGTACCTCGACTACGCGAAGAAGTACGCGGAGGCGCGCGGGCTCGAGGCGGTGGGCGAGGAGGTCGGCGCCGACGTGCTCCGTCGCTGGGAGCAGGTGCTCTCGGGGCTGGAGACCGACGTCATGTCCCTCGCCGGTCAGCTGGACTGGGTGGCCAAGTACCGCCTCTTCGAGGGCTACCGGGCCCGGGACGGGATCGGCTGGGACGACACCCGGTTCCGGGCCCTCGACCTGCAGTATCACGACCTCCGGCCGGACCGCTCGCTGCACGAGCGGCTTCGGATGGAGCGGCTCGTGGGAGACGACGAGGTCACGGCGGCCATGACCGAGCCTCCGACCACGACTCGGGCCTACTTCCGGGGCAAGTGCCTCCAGAAGTGGGCATCCGCGATCGTGGCGGCAAACTGGGATTCCCTGGTGTTCGATGTCGGTGGCGATCCGCTCCGGCGGGTGCCCATGATGGAGCCGCTCAGGGGAACGGCCGCACATGTCGATGCCTTGCTGGAACAGTGCGCCAGCCCCGCCGAGCTGCTCGAGCAGCTGGGCGCATGAGTCGAGAGGTGATGGGAAGCGATGGCTGAGCGAGAGCAGAAGCGGAAGCCGCAGCCGCAGCGGCAGGACGACGAAGCGGTCGAGGACGCCCCGGCGACCTCGGAGAAGGGCGAGAAGATCAAGGCCGAGCTCGACGATCTGCTGGACGAGATCGACTCCGTGCTCGAGGAGTCTGCAGAGGAGTTCGTGCGCTCCTACGTGCAAAAAGGGGGTCAATAG
>DATLFP010000218.1:0-4524 GCA_035540955.1 Acidimicrobiales bacterium | reverse complement strand
GAGTCGGCGAAGCCGAACACGCTCCCGGCGATCTCCATGAACCGGGCCGGCGGCCCGAGCGCCTCGGCCAGATGACCGTCGGTCTGCTCGACCCAGTCGAGCGGCTCGTGCAGGTGAGCGTCGACGTCGATGATGCGCATGCGAGTCCCCCAGCTCCTCGTGCGGCTGCCCACCGACCGTACCTGAACGGTCGTTCAGTTGCGAGGGGTGGTCAGCAGCTCTGGTTGGGCGCCCGCTCCATGAGCATGGCGTCGACGGGCGACCCGTCAGCCGCGGTGTGGGTGAGGCGGATCAGGCTCACCTGCGCCGGGAGGAGGTAGCCACGGCGGCCTTCGTGGGGCCCGGAGCTGGCGAGTGGCTCCCACGGCCCCTCGGGCGTCGAGCTCCACGTCGCGCTCGAGACCGAGCCGCTCCAGGCGACGATCAGCGTCCAGCCGGAGCCGGGTGCGTCGCACACATGGCGCAGCGTGGGCTGGGACACCGGCTTGGACGTCGGTTCGTCGTTGCTCGCCGCGTCCACGCTCGCCATGACGCGTTCGTTGAGGACGTTGCCGATCCAGCGGGCGGCTTCGGCCCCGAACCCGATGGCGAGCCACGCCACCAGCAGGCCGAACGCGACGCTCCGAAGCCTCGACGATCGCTGGCGGCGGCGCTTGGGCGGTCGCGCCCGCTTCTTGGCCGCCGGGACGACGTCGGAGGGCGCCGGCGGCAGCCTCGAGAAGTCGGGCGGTGCCGAGGGGACGCGGATCCAGGGCACGCGATCCGGCACCGGTGACGGCCGCTCGATGAGCGTTGCGCGCCCGATGGGCTCCGGGGGTCGCATGGTCGGTCGTGAGGTCTCGCGCGGCTGCAACACCGCCATGGCCCGCTCGGCGAGATGACCGACTTCGGCGTCGTCGAGGACACTGCCGCCGTCACGGATGAGCTGTGAGGTCGCATGCAGCGCCTTGGCAACATGGACGGCGCCGATCCTGAACGCGGGCGCGGGCAGCAGGCCCTCGTGGATGGAGAGGATCACCGCCGCCGTCGTCGAGCCCAACGCGCCGGCGACCGCGTCCCGCTGCGCCACGGCCTTCTCGAGCTCTTTGCGCATCGGATGGCGGCCCGACCAGAGCTCGCCCTTGGCGCTCACCGAGAGCCGGTTGGTCATGCGCTTGTCGTCGACGACCCAGATACCGGTGCGGCCGATCACCACATGGTCGATGTTGGCTCGGCGAGAACCCGGCCAGCGGCAGTCGTGCAGGCAGTAGAACCCGAACGGCGTGAGCGCATCGTCGAGGTGCGTCGCTGTCGCCCGTTCAGTGGCCGCCGCCGCCCGCGTGCGCTTCGCCCGTTCCTCGAATTTCTCGGCCAGCTCGTCCGCAGAGCTCCGCCGGTCATCCGCCGACATCCGAGCGGCATCGGACGCGGGCGCCTCAGCCTTGAGCAGTTGTCCGCGAACCTCCACAGAGATCGGGCCGTGGCGGACGACGGGCGCCGGCGAGGAAGACGACCTGGTCACGCCGCTCATTGAGGCGAGTCGGCTGACCCTGCCCCGGCGTGGCCTTTGCTGTTGTCGTGTCCCACGCTGCTGGTTGAATGGTTGCCGGAAGGGGAGGTGCCCGCTGACCATCGACCGGCTGCGCTTCGAGATGCCGCTGTACACCGTGGCTGACGTGGCGCGCATCGTCGAGGTCGCCCCATCCACGCTTCGGTCGTGGGCCAAGGGCTACATCCGACACTCCGAAGACCGCCGCGACGTGACCGGTGACCCGGTGATCTCCTACATCCAACCGAGCCGCAGGGGAGAGCCATCGGTCACCTTCATCGGCCTCGCCGAGGCACTGGTGCTGGCCGCGGTGCGGCGCAGCGGGGTGCCGATGCAGCGGGTCCGTCCCGCGCTGATCGAACTGCAGCGGGAGATCGGGCTCGAGCACGCCCTCGCCTCCAAGAAGCTCTACACCGACGGGGCCGAGCTCCTCTACGACTATGCCGAGGGCCGCTCAGGCCCCGAAGGCAAGCGTGCACGCGACCTGGTCGTCGTCCGCAGCGGCCAGCGTGTGTTCGCCGATGTCATCGATGCGTACCTGCGGCGGATCGAGTACGGACCAGACGGCTACGCGTCGCTCATCCACCTGCCGGCGTACGACAGGGCCAAGGTCGTGGTCGACCCGCGGCGCGCCTTCGGCGCGCCGATCTTCGAGCGAGGCGGCTCGAAGATCGACGACGTGCTCGAGCGGTTCTGGGCCGGCGAGTCGCTCGACGACGTGAGCGCCGAGTTCGGCGTGCCCGTCGACGAGCTCGAAGACGTCCTGCGTGTCGCATCCCGACCGGCTGCCTGACCTCTTCCTCGACCGGAGCCTCGGTCGGATCAAGGTCCCCGGGTTGCTGCGCGAGGCCGGGCTCCGACTCGTGACCCTGTCCGAGC
The DNA here is from genome assembly GCA_035540955.1 of Acidimicrobiales bacterium. GTDB lineage: Bacteria > Actinomycetota > Acidimicrobiia > Acidimicrobiales > CADCSY01 > DATLFP01. The sequence goes on along the minus strand of DATLFP010000218.1, from coordinate 2,117 downwards.
ACTACGGCATCCCCGCTGACGAGGGCATCGCCGATGAGGACTGGCTCGAGCTGGCCGGCTCCCGTGGGTGGGTCGTCCTCATGAAGGACACCCAGATCCGCTATCGACGAGCCGAGAGGGAGGCCGTTCAGTCCCACAACGTTCGCTGCTCTGCCTCTCGAGCCAGCAGCTCACGGCCGCGGCGATGGCGATGCGGTTCCTCGACAACCTCGCTGCCATCGTCGCCGCCTGTGCTGAGGACGGTCCGTTCATCTACGCGGTGCACAGCAACCGGATCGAGCGGTTGCCGCTCGGGTCGGAGTAGTAGCCGCACGGCGATCGCCGATCGAGCCTCTTCAGTAGCCTGAACCCCGTGAGCCAGCTACCTCGCATCACCGAAGTCGAGCACCTCGGCGCGTATCGGCTTCGACTCACCTTCACCGACGGGCTGGTACGCGAGCTCGACTTCGACGGCGCTCTCTCGGGTGCTGTCTTCGCTGAGCTCGCGGATGAGACGTTCTTCGCTCGCGTGGGAGTCGATGCGCAGACGGGAACGATCTGTTGGCCGAACGGTGTCGACCTCGATCCCGATGTGCTGCACGGCGACTTCGAACCGGCGACCGGTCGCGGCCCTGCGGTGCTGCGCGAATACCGCCTCCGGCCGACCGCCTGACGGGCCGCTGCCCGAGCGGCGAGGACCGCCGCGCTCGCTTCAGTCGCCGGTGGCGCCGTCGATGCACTCGCGCAGGAGGTCGGCGTGGCCGTTGTGGCGGGCGTACTCCTCGATCATGTGCACCATGATCCAGCGCAGCGACACCGGGCCTTCGTCGCGGTGGTGTTGCGCCCCGTTGTCGTCGAGCGATGCCACGGCGGCCTCGGCGGCCCGGCACCGGTCGAGCGTCTCCCGGAACGCGGCGAAGTCGTCGTCGTGTCGTGCGGGGTCGACGTCGTCGAAGTCGCCGTCCCGGTTGTGCTCGTCGTAGTAGAGCGGCGGCGCGTCCTCGCCGGCGAGGGTGCGTAGGAACCAACCCCGCTCGACCTCGGTCATGTGGCGAACGAGTCCGAGGAGCGACATCGTCGACGGCGGCACCGACCGCTCGGCCAGCTGCTCGGCGGTGAGGCCCTCGCACTTCCAGAGCAGCGTGGCCCGGTGGTAGTCGAGCCAGAGTCGCAGCGACGTCCGCTCGTCCAGCCCGGTGAGGGCCGGCTCCTCCCGCTCGATCGTCATGGCGCTCGACGGTAGTGGTGGCGGCTGTCGCCGACCGGGGGATTGCCGCTATGCGACTGCGGCGGCGAAGGCGGCGTAGAGGTCACCAGGGAGCGGGTGGTGCAGCTCCCAGGTGATCGCCATCGGGCGCTCGCCCACATGGCCCCGGTAGGTGGCCGGGCCGAGGAACCAGAAGGCCCGCTCGTCGGCGCGGAGGCGGGCGAACAGCAGGATGGCTCGCCCGTCGCGCTCGTGGTGGCGGTAGCGCAGCCCGGTGGGGCTGTCCTCCCGGGTGGAGGACTGGCTCTCCCAGTGGATCAGGCTGCGGCTGACGGCGTAGTCGCGGTAGCGGGTGGTGGGGGAGAAGCCGCCGGTGGTCTTGTCGAGGGTGAACGCGAACAGCTCGGCGTTGGCGTCCCTGGCCTCGTAGACGCCGGCCTGCCAGGCGGCGATCTTGGCGCCGGTGCCGATGCCCATGGCGGCGAGGATCTCCAGGCGGGTGTAGCGGGCGTGCACCTGCAGCGGGGCGTCGGGATGCGTTGCCAGCGGCACGTGCACGTGGTCGACGCGCTCGCCGAGCACGCCGAACAGCTCGGCCAGCTCGGCCCGGACCTGGGGATGGGTCCACAGCAGGTCGACGGCGGCCTGCACCGAGGTGTCCTTGGTGATGGCGCGGTCGGCCACCTGGGCGACGAGCATGCGAAGCAGTCGCCGGGTCCGCTCCGGCAGCTGGTCGAGCCGGGGCGGGTCGGGGTGCGCGAGGTGGTTCCGGTAGTGGTCGATGCGCTCGTGGTCGTCGATGTGGAGCAGGCGGCCGATGGCGCGGCGCAGCGTCGGCTCGTCGGGCCCGGCGTCGAGCGTCGGCGCGCCGGCGGCGTCGAGCAGGTCCGACCAGCACTTGCCGCCGTCGTAGACGTCGTCGAGGTCGAGG
>DATLFP010000217.1:0-17616 GCA_035540955.1 Acidimicrobiales bacterium | reverse complement strand
GAGCAGCACCGCCCCGGCACCGACTGACCCCCCTCTTCCCTCGAAGGTTGTCGCGCTCGCCCGGCGGAGCCGGGCGAGCGCGACAAAGTTCGTTGCTCAGCCCTCGGTGGGGGCGGGCTCGGGCACCGCGATCCCGACGGGACGGTCTTCGTAGTCGGGCGCCGGGAAGGCGGCGTAGCCCTGGGGCGAGAGGCTGGCGAGGTCGGACTTGAGCACCCCGGCCTCGGAGATCGTGTAGAGCGCGTCGCCGACGATCACCGAGCGCTGCACCGCCGGCCAGAACGCGTTCGGGTCGGCATAGGGCTGGTGGGAGACCCGGCCCCGCTCCACGATCGAGCCGTCGCCGCTCACGCCGAAGGCCACCGCGCCGCTGTAGGGCTGCTGGAAGTCGGGGGCGACGCAGTCGGCGTTCGGCGGGCAGTCGATGGCGACGCCCCGACCGTCGTAGATCTCGACGGGGATCACGGCCGTACGGGTCGCCCCCCACCACAGGAAGGCCCGGTGGTCCCACTCCACGCCCGAGGACCCGTTGGCGATGGTGACCTTGTCGACCTGGGTGGGTGCCGAAGGATCGGAGACGTCGAAGGTGGAGACCTGCGTGCCGAGCACACGCCCGTCGTCGTCGGCGTCCTGGCCGACGCCCAGCAAGCGGCCGTCGTCGATCGGGTGGAGGTAGGCGGAGTAGCCGGGGATCTTGAGCTCGCCGGCGAGGCGGGGTGCCGTCGGGTCCGACAGGTCGATCACGTACAGCGGGTCGGTCTGGCGGAACGTCACGACGTACGCGATGTCGCCCAGGTAGCGCACGGCGAAGATGCGCTCGGTGACCCCGAGGCCCTCGATGCGGCCGACCTGCTGCAGTGCCCCGTCGAGGACGGTGATGCCGCTGTGGGTCTGGGCGACACCGGTCGCCTCGTCCCACGGAGCGTCGTCGGTGGTGGCGACGCGGAGGTGGCCACCGTGCGCCGACAGCGCGAACTGGTTGAGGAGGTACCCGCTGACCTCGCCCGAGCCCGTGTAGGTCGTCTGGGCGGGGTCAGTGATGTCGAAGGCGTGCAGCTCGGTGCGGACCTCGCCGGCCGGCTGCGACCACTGCTGCCACCGCGAGGTGGCGATGACGAGCTGGTCGGTCGACGCGTAGATCGTGCCGGCGTCGGCCACCACCGAGTCGCTGTCGAGCTCCGCGAGCGAACCCTGGAGGTCGAGGGTGAGGACGGTCGTCGTGCTGACACCCTGCGGCTCGCTGGTGCGAGCAACCGAGGAGCAGTCGTCGCCGACGGCGGGCGCCCAGTCCTCGAGTGTCATCGAGGAGACGGCCGCGTCGCGCCACTGCTCGAGCACGGCCGGGTCGTTCGACTCCCACACCGCGGGGCCGGGCTGTGGGAAGTGCGGCATGTTGACGAGCACGATCCGGGCCACGTCGCCGGTGGCGCGGGCCGAGCGGTAGCCACCGGGGAGCTCGCGCGTCTCGAGCACGCGCGGGTTGCTCGGATCGCTCACGTCGACCGAGGTCAGCACGGTCACCTGGCTGCCGGCCGGCGCGATCATCAGGCGGGCATCGTCCGAGCCCGGTTGTGATGCCGACGGGTCCTCGCGCCATGTGCCGGTCATGACCAGCAGGCGGTCACCGCTGAGGAGCAGCTCACCGGCGCCGTCCTCGATCGGGATCGTGGTGAGCAGCCGGGGCTCGCCGTCGCCGACGTCGACGACGCGCACGCCGCCGTAGCCCACCGCGTAGATCACGTCGCCGTCGGTCTTGACCACGTCGGGCTCGTCGACGCCGCGCTCCTGGATGTTGGTGCCCGAGAAGCTGTCGCCGTCGGCTGCGGTCCGCTGCGGCGCCGGCGCCGACGTGGTGGCGGCTCCGCTTGACGTCTCGGCCGCGGCGTCGTCGGTGGCGAACATCTCGCGGCCGCCGCCGACGGCGAAGCCGAACCCGCCGAGCGCGGCGGGGTCGGTGGTGGCGGCCGCCGACTGGTACCAGTCGAGCAGCTCGTCGCAGCTCTCGACCGACACGAGACGGACGTCGCCGAGGGCGAAGGGCGTGGTCCGGTCGCCGGCGTCACCGAGCGAGACGGCAAGGCCCACGACGAGGAGCATGGCGGCGAGGATCCCGATGAGCTTCACGGCCGTTGGACGATCGGGATCACGACGTGGTTCCCGGGATCATGCGGTCTCGTCGTCACCACTGCTCCCAGTGGCTGACCTCGGTGCCGGGGATGCGGGCCGCCGGCTTGAAGTCGGTGCCCTTCGTGTACGCGATCGGGAAGAGGCCGGCCTGGGTGACCCGGTCGTAGGGGATGCCGAGCAGCTCGGCGACTTCGCGCTCCTTCGGCAGGTGCAGCGTCGTCCACGCCGATCCGAGGCCCCGGGCCCTGAGGGCGAGCATGAAGCTCCAGACGGCCGGGAGGATCGACCCCCAGTAGCCGGCCTGGCTGGTGGCGTCGGCGCCGTCGACCCGCCCGAGGTGGCAGGGGATCATCAGCACCGGCACCTCGTGGAGGTGGTCGGCGAGGTAGATGGCCGACTCCCGCACCGCATCGCGGTGCTCGGCGCGCGTGTCGCCGTCGGCATACGCCGGGCCCTGCTGCTGGATGTACAGGCGGAACGTGTCGTTGTAGCGGTCGGCGATGAACCGCTTCTTGTCCGGATCGGTCACGAACACCCACTGCCAGCCCTGGTTGTTCGAGCCGGTGGGCGCCTGGAGCGCGACGTCGAGGCACTCCTCGATCACCGCCCGCTCGACGGGGCGCTCGAGATCGAGGCGCTTGCGCACCGACCGGGTGGTGGTCAGGAGCTGGTCGGGGTCGAGGTTCAGCAGGCTGGCCATGGGCGGATGCTTAGCGCACGAGCCGCCGTCGGGATCGAGGTCAGGGCCGTTCGGCCCTGGTCGTCGAGCCGCCGTCGGCGGACGATCACGGCACGCACGTTGACCGAGCTCTTCGAGGAGGGGCGATGGACAAGGACACGGGGGGCGTCGTCCTGCTCGACGTCCTCGACGACGAGGGCACCTTCGACCAGTCCATGCTGGAGCGGCTCGGACACCCGGTGATCGTCTGCAACGGACCTGACCTCCACGCGCTCTGCCCGCTGCTCGGCGGCACGGGCTGCGAGAAGTTCGAGCAGGCCCACGGCATCGTCTTCGAGCTCGACCTCGACCGGCCGCAGCACCGTGCCATCCTCCAGCGCTACCGCGACCTCGGACGCGAGGACCTCCCGATACGGGTCGTCGTCCGCCCCGAGCAGCAGGTCACGTACGCCGATCTGCTCGCCCAGGTCGACGTGTGGGACCACCGGCCGACCGCGGCCGACCTGGACGGCTTCGCAGCGCTGGTCGAGTCGACGGACCGCTGACGGTCTCAGCCGAGTTCGGGCCAGCGCCGACGAGCCTGGCGGGCGCGCCGGGAGCGGCGATCGCCGAGGGCCCAGACCCGTCGCCACGAGGTGGTCTCGGGGCCGGTGAGCGCCGGTGACCTGCCGGCGTGGGCGCGGTGGCGAGCAGACCACCAGTCGGTGCGGGCCTCGTCGGCGAGCGCGGCGACCGCCGTCTCGATGCGGGCCGCGAACCGGGTCGATGACTCGCCCGGCTCGGGGGCGAGCGGGGCGCCGAAGGTGACCGTCGTCGACCCCGGCCGCGGCCGCTTGTCGCCCTTGGCGAAGATCCGTCCCGTCCCTTCGAGGTGCACGGGCACGACGGGCGCGCCGGTGCGCGACGAGAGGTAGGCGGCACCCCCACGGTGGCCCTGACCCCAGCCGTCGGGCGAGCGACCGCCCTCGGGGAAGATCAGCAGCGACCATCCCTCGGCGATGAGGCGAGCCGCCTGATCGGCCGACCGCCGGCTCACGGTCTTGCGCTCGATCGGGAACGCGCTCATCGCCAGCGCGGACGCCGCCGAGGTGTAGCGGTTCGTGAAGAAGTAGTCGGCGGCGGCGGCCACGACGGTCCGGTGGCGCCAGCGGTCCGGGATCGAGGTCAGCAGCAGCGGCGTGTCGACGTGGCTGTGGTGGTTGGCGGCGAAGATGACCGGACCCCGCACCGCGTCGAGCCGGTCGGCCCCCCGGCGGGCGGGCGACGCCAGAGCCCGTACCACCGCCCGCATCGGGCCCTCGACGATGAAGAACCGGACGTAGCGGGCGGGGGTGCGCCGCGCCCAGTCGGTGTCGTAGGCCTGGCCCCACCGGGGTTCGCCCGGCAGGGGCTCGACGCCGCGGGGCGTGGTCGGCGCCGAGTACGGGAACGCCGGGCGCGGGAGCCGGAGCTTCACGTCACGTCCGCCACCAGCAGCGGCGGGTTGTGGAGGTGGGTGATGGACGGATCGCGGCCGACCACATCCGTGGCCATCTCGAGCGCGTCGCGCAGCGTGGAGGCGGGCTTGAAGCCGAGCCGGCGCACCGCCTTGGGGTCGCCGCCCACGACGATCACGCCGCCGAGGTGCTGGAGCGCATGCGCGCCCCAGTACCACATGTAGAACGGGTGCACGCCGTGGTAGGCGTAGCTGGTCCGGTACAGGTGGCGGTACCACTCGTCCTCGGCGAAGGACTTCTCGTAGGTCTTCTCGATCTCGATCGGATCGGTCGTGTCGGCCAGGACCTGCTCGAAGAAGTCGATGTAGCTCGGGTGGTGAACGGGGTGGAACTCCCACGGGGTCGGGTGGCTCATGATCAGCACCCCGCCTTCCCGGACCAGCGGCTTCCCCCGGTAGAGGTTGAAGAAGTACCCGAGGCCGAGGCACATCACGAGGATCGGGTTCATCGCCGAGTGCACGTTGTACGGGCAGATGTACGGCAGCCCCATGGTGAGCACGTCGGTCTGGCCGTCGACCGGCACCAGCTGCTGCTCGAACACCTTCGCCGTCGTGATCGCGTGCACCGCCTCGACCTCACCGGCGTTCACGCCGGTCATCTGGTGAGGGGCCTCGATCGACTGGAAGATCGAGCGCTTCAGCCGGGACGGCGTGCGCTCGAGCGTCTTCGAGACGGCGATGAACGACGCCCGATCGCGCGCCGTCCAGTCCCACTCCCGCTTCTGCAGGAAGTCGAACGGCTTCGGGAAGGTGTCGTTGTTGAGGGTGGTCTCGATCTGGAACACCTTGACGCCGCTCTTGCGCAGCACCTCGCCCATCCGCCAGTTCGAGGAGTGCAGCTCGGAGCGGTGCTGGTCCATGAACGATCGGCTGTGACGCATCGTCTTGACGTTGTGGTGGTGGCGCAGCGACCGGTACGACGCCAGCCCGGTGGCGGTCGACTTCCACCCGCCGTCCATCGAGACGAGGTTGATGTTCACGTACACGAGCAGGTCGGACTCCGCCGCCCGCTTGTTGATCTCGACCTCCTCGCCCTGATCGGTCTCACCGAGGAACGCCAGGTTGTCGGGGTCCTCGGCGTCGTGGTTGTACAGCAGGCCGCGGGGGGCGAAGGCGTCGTACACCCGGTCGCCGACCGCGTGCCGCAGCTCGGCCTCGGTCATGCGGCGGTGGAGGGCGAGGGCGGCGATGAGGTGCACGTCGTCGACGCCGGCCTCGGCGGCGAGGTCGAGCACGGCCTCGATGACCCGCTGGCGCACGTCGGGCCGGCGCATCTTGGGCAGCGGCAGCGACACGTCGTCGAACGCGATGGTCAGCTTCATGCCCGGCTTCAGCAGGGCCGGCAGCGGGTCGCTGCCCACGGGGTTGAGCAGCGCGTGGCGGATGGCGGCGTCGGGGTCCTTCAGCGGCGCCAGCGCCTCGGACGGGTAGATCACGCGGCTGCCGGCCGGCAGCCGCTCCAGGCGGAACCCCTCGCCGTGGTGGAACAGCGTGGGCGGCGTCGATCGGTCGACCTCCAGCACGAACCCAGGTCGATGCGCCATCAGGTCCTCTCTCGTTCCTTCTCGTCGCGCAGGTCGAAGGCGACCTTCACCGCGCCCCGGCGGCCGGCCTCGGCGGCGTGCCGGATCGCGTCCCTCCACCGGTGGAGGGGGTAGGTGGCGCTGACCAGGCGGTCGAGCCGGCGCTCGCGCACGACGGCGAACGCTCGCTCGAACTCGGCGTGGGTGTAGGCGTAGACGCCCCGGATGTCGACCTCGCGGTGCCAGAGACCGGTCAGGTCGAGGCTCACCGTCGAGGGCATCCCGACGACGTAGACCGTGCCGCCGGGAGCGACGAGGTGCAGGGCCTGCTGGATGGAGTCGGCGGTTCCGATGCAGTCGACGACCGCCGCGGCTCCGCCGGTGAGCTGATCGCCGATCAACATCGACCGCGTGCGGCGGCGCACCACGCCCTCGATCTCGCTCGGCGCGCACACCGTGGCGCCGAGATCCTCGGCCAGGTCGCGCTGGACGGGATGCTTGGCGGCGGCGACGACCGATCGATCGCCGAGGGCGGCGATCACGCAGAGGCCGATCGTGCCGGCGCCCAGCACCACGACGTCGCCCTCGCCCACGGCAGCGGCGGCGTGCACGGCGCACGCGGTGGGCTCGACCATCACCGCCATCTCGTCGGTGAAGTCGTCCGGCACCGCGTGCAGCTGGAGGTCGTGAGCGACCATCGCCGTCGACCAGCCGCCGCCGGTGTCCTCGCAGAACCCGGTCTGCAGGCCGGGCTCCAGGTGCCCGAAGGCAACCCGCTCGCACCGGTTGGTGAGACCGGCGGCGCACGCCGCACAGGCAGGGTCGATCCCGCGGATCGCGCAGTGCAGCACCGGTTCGACCACGACGCGCGTGCCGTCGTCGAGGTCGCCCACCACCTCGTGCCCCGGCACGAACGGGAACGACACGATGGGCTCGAAGTAGCGCGACGACGTGCCGTCGATGGTCGACAGGTCGGAGCCGCAGATGCCCGAGAGGCGTGGTCGCACGCGGCGCCAGCCGGGCCGCTCGGGAGGGTCGAGCTCCGTGAGCCGCAGCGGGCCGGGTCCGGCGCCCCGTCCGGGGGCGAGCGCGCCGGCCACCTTCGCCGCCGCGAAGCGGGGGAGCGAGCGCTCGAAGACCAGTGCCTTCATGCCGGTGCTCGCCGGGCGAAGGACGTCCGTCGTGTCTGCGGTCCGATGGGCAGGAGCGGGCGGGGCCCGCCGGGTGCCTTCGACCAGTGCTCGACCAGCCACCCTCGCTTGCGGGCGATGGCGGCGAGGCGGGTCTCGGGGTTCACCGCCACCGGGAAGCCGACGGCCTCGAGCATCGGCAGGTCGCTGGCCGAGTCGGCGTAGGCCACCGACTCCTCGAGCGAGAGCCCCTCGGCCTCGGCGTAGTCCTGCATGATCATCGCCCGGGCCTCGCCCGTCGGGGGAGCACTGGTGAGCTCGCCGGTGTAGGTGCCATCCGGGGCCACGCCCATGCGGGCGCAGACGATGTCGTCGAACAGCGGCCGGAGCGTCTCCTCGACCACGACGTCGAGGGCCCCGGTGATGAGGACCGTGCGGTGACCGAGCCGGCGGTGCTCGCGCACGCGCCGGAACCCGGCCGGGAACGACTTCGTGATGATGAGCCGGGACAGGAGCTCCTGGGCGTCCTCGTCGAGCTGGGCGACCGGTGCGCCTTCGTAGCGCCGGTAGAAGAAGCGGAGGAAGTCGCCGCGGTCCTTGCGGTCGAGCTTCAGCAACGCCGGCGCCTCGGCCAGCGTCTGCATGACGAAGCGGGCGCGGTCGGCCGGCGCCAGGCGGCGGGTGGCGAGGAACGCGTAGCTCTCGACGACGTTCGAGGCGATGAGGGTGTTCTCGAGGTCGAACGCCGCGAGGTGACGGTCGGGGGCGAGGACCTGGCGCCGGAGTCGGTCCTCGCGGTGCTCGCGGTGATGGCCGCCGCCGGTCGTGCGGACCCGAGCGTGCTCGACCACCGACGGGAGGTGCACGTCGTGCACGTAGCGGTCCCAGTCGACGACGCGGGGATCGAAGCAGAACACGTCGCGGTCCGTGGCGTCGAGCGAGGCGAAGCGGGCCAGCAGGCGGTCGACCTGGAACTCGGCCTCCGTCTCGGCGTAGGCCCCGTACAGCTCGACGTAGGTGCGGGCGCGGTCGACGTCGGCCCGCTTCTCCTCGAGCTGCTCGGACCACCGCGCCTGGGTGCCCCGCAGCGGCAGGCTCGAGAGCGCCTTCTCGGCGCGGTCGATGAGCTTGACGGCGCGGTCGAGCTGGCCCTGCACCTTGCCGCGCCCGGGGAAGGACCACTCGGGGACGAGGATCGGCTGGCCCTTCGTGTCGTACAGCGGGTGCTCGCCGAACCACTCCTGCACGAGGTTCACCAGCCGCCGGTACTTGAGGGGGTTGGCGGCCCCCGACGCCACCTGGACCACGGTCGGTTCGTCCTCGGGCCCGCGCGCGGCGGCGTCGATCACGGCAGCCGCAACGTGGTCGACGGGGATGACGTCGACGGTGCCCTCGGGGATCCCCGGGAACTCCTTCAACAGGCCGCGGGCATAGGAGATGATCACCGGCTCCGCCATGCGGAAGCCGCGGATCCAGCCGGGACGGGGCTCCCGGTGGGCCGACTCGATGATCGAAGGGCGCACGATCGTGACCGGCACATCGCCCCGGCCCTCGAGCAGCGCCTGCTCGCCGAGCGCCTTGGTGTAGGCGTACGCGTCGGGCCAGCCCAGGCTCCGCGAGCGGGCCCGGCCCGCCTCCACCATGCGCTCGGCCACCCAGTCGTCGCGGAGGTGCTCGGCCTTGGCGGCGAGCAGGGGCGTGCCGGCGGCGCCGAGCTCGCGGCGGGCCGCCTTCGCGAAGCCGGCGAGGAGGTCGGGCGTGCGGCTCTCGGCCTCGACGTCGGCCCGTCGACGGCGGGCGGCGTCGACCTCCTTGCGCCAGTCGAGCCGCATCGAGAACGGCTGATCGGCGAGCGGCGCCTCGACGGCCTTGCCCCGCCGGTTGCCGGCGACGTAGCAGGTCGACACGGCCACGAGGTGGGCGGTCGAGCCGATCGCCTGGAGGGTCTCGGCGATGCGCAGGGGGCCGAGCAGGTTCACCTCGACCGCGCTGTCGAGCGGCGAGTCGAAGGCGACCGTGGCCGCCGAGTGGATCACGGTGTCGACGGTCGCCAGCGCGGCGCGTCCGTCGTCGTCGAGACCGAGGCCGTCGCGACCGACGTCACCAGCCACGACGGTGATGCGACGGGCGCACCACGCGTCGAAGTCTTCGACCTCGCGGCGCAGGCGGTCGAAGGCGTCGTTGCGGAGGACCTCGCGCTCGACCCGGCGTTGGGCGGTCGACCGGCGCCCGGGCCGGACCAGGAGCACGAGCTCGCAGCCGGGGACGCTCCGCAGGAGCCGCTCGACGAGGGCGGTGCCGAGGAACCCGGTGGACCCGGTGACGAACAGGCGGCGCCCGGCCAGCGCCTCGGCGATCACGGCCTCTGTCTACCAGTTGGTAAGGAGGCCGGGAGACCCGTCACCAATCGTGCGTGCTTGACCGAATCGCGTGGTCTGTGCTTGATTGTGACAGTTCCGTGAAGAACTGACGTGAGGGGTCACTGATGCTGAAGCGAATCCGCCTGCTGGTCGTCGCGCTCGGGCTGGGTTGGGCGACGTTCCTCGTCGCCGGGCCGGCCACCGCCCAGAGCTGCTCCGACGCTCCCAACCCCGAGATGGCCGAGGGCTGCGAGGAGCTCTTCGGTGGCGGCGAGGGCGAGGACGAGGAGGGCGCCGACGAGGGCGGCGACGCCGAAGACGGCGAGGACGGCGAGGGCGAGGACGGCGAGGGTGAGGACGGCGGCGGCCTCGGCCTGCCCGGCGGCGAGGACGACGAACCGGCCGAGGGCGAGGAGGAGGGCGGCGACGCCGAGGGCACCGAGGGCGAGGCCGGTGAGGACACCGGCGGCGACAGCACCGGCGGTGCCGGGGGTGCCGAGACGGGCGGGTCGACGAGCGGTGGCGCCGCGCAGACGCTCCCCGCCACCGGTGCCCCCCTGGCGGGCGCGGCCGCTGTGGCCCTCGGGCTCGCAGGGACCGCGCTCTTCGCCGCTCGCCGCCGCCTCTGAACCACAGGATCTCGGAGCACCCAGACCGGCTGTCCCGGTCCGGGTGCTCCGAGATCTCGTGCGGCCGGGAGCGCGTACGGTCGGACGATGGACACCGGCGTCCCTGAGCGCGCCACCGCCGAGCGGATCCTCGACGCCGCCGTCGTGTCCTTCGCCGACCGCGGGTACGAGGCGACGTCGCTCGACGCACTCGCGGCCGGCCTCGGCGTCCGCAAGCAGACGATCCTCTACCACTTCGGGTCGAAGGAGGCGCTCCTCGACGCAGTGATCGACGCCTCCTCCGCCGACCTCGCCGAGGCGCTCGAGCGGGCGCTGGCGAAGGCCGGCCCGGGCTTCCTGCGGGTCGAGGCGCTGGTCAAGGCCGTGTTCCGGCTGGCGGCTCGGCGACCCGAGCTGCTCGGCCTGCTGCGGGAGGTGAGCCGGCTGGGCCCCCCGGCCACGACCCGCCTGATGGATGCCCTCGACCCCCTCGTCGAGCGGGCCCGGTCGTTCCTCGAGGCGGAGATGGACGCCGGCACCATGCGCCGGCAGGACCCCCGCCTGCTGCTGCTGTCGGCGTACTCGACGGTGATCGGGGTCGCCACCGAGGTCGAGGTGCTGCGAGCGGTCGGCGTCGAGCCGACGGTCCGGTCGCTGCTGCGTCGCCGCAACGAGCTGCTCGAGTTCCTCAGGAGCGCGCTGGTCGCGTGACCGAGTCGATCCGCTTCGATCGCGCCGCCGAGTACTACGACCGGACCCGGGTCCTGCCGCCGGACGTCGTCGAGCGCCAGTCAGCGCTCCTGATGGCCGAGCTCGGCGGTCGCGATGTCGTGCTGGAGATCGGTGTCGGCACCGGGCGCGTCGCGCTCAGCCTCGACGTGCCCGTGATCGGCCTCGACCTCTCGCGACCGATGATGGAGGTGCTGCGCGCCAAGGACGGGACCGTCCCGCTCGTCGAGGGCGACGCCACGCGCCTGCCGTTCCCCGACGACAGCGTCGACGCCGCCTACGCGGCGCACGTGCTCCACCTGATCCCGGCCTGGGAAGCGGCCCTCGCCGAGCTGGCGCGGGTCGTGCGGCCGGGGGGCGTGGTGCTGGCGGTCCGCGGCAGTGGCGCCACCGACGTCGAGCGGGAGATGAATGCAGCCCTGTCGATCCGCCACGCGCCGGTGGGCGCGCACACCATCGAGGAGATCGACGAGGGGGCTCGCCGCGTCGGGCTCGGCGTCCGGAGCCTGGATTCGGTGACCTGGACGAAGCCGACGCCGGTCGGCGAGCTCGTCACCGCCGTCGAGCAGGGGATCTGGTCGGGGATGTGGGATCGCTCACCGGCCGAGCTCCGGGAGCTGGCGGCGCGGGTCGAGGCCTGGCTGACGGATCGGTACGGCTCGACGGACGCCGTGGTGCCGGCCCGATCGTCGTTCGCCTGGCACGCCTACGACGTGCCCGGCTGACCCAGCTGCGGCCGGGGACGGCCGACGCGGGCGGCGCGCCGGTCGTGACGTTCGATGGCGAGCCGCACGAGCTCGTCGATGAGCTCGCGGTAGGGCACACCGGAGGCCGCCCACAGCTGCGGGTACATCGAGTACGGCGTGAAGCCGGGGATGGTGTTGACCTCGTTGAGCAGGAGGCCGCGCCCACCCTCCTCGTAGAAGAAGTCGACCCGGGCGAGGCCCTCGGCCCTTACCGCCTCGAAGGCGCGGATGGCCAGCAGCCGGGCCTCCTCGCTCACCGCCTCGGGAACCTCGGCGGGGATGACCAGCTCGGCGCCGTCGCCGGAGTACTTGTCGTCGTAGTCGTAGAACTCGGCGGTGGGGATGATCTCGCCGACCACCGACGCCCGGGGCTCGAGGTTGCCAAGGACGGCGCACTCGACCTCCCGCCCCGTGACCGCCTCCTCGATCACGACCCACTCGTCGTAGGCGAGCGCGAGCTCGACCGCCGCGGCCAGGTCGGCCGGTGCCTTCACCTTCGACACCCCGACCGAGGAGCCCATGTTGGAGGGCTTCACGAAGACCGGCCAGCCGAGCTGCTCGGTCACGATCCGGTCGAGGTCGGCCTCGATGCAGCCGTCCCGCCGGTCGAGCCACCGGCCGACCGGGATCCCCTCCCGCTCGAACACCGCCTTGGCCTTCCCCTTGTCCATGGCGAGCGCCGAGCCCAGCACGCCCGCACCCACGTAGGCGACACCCGCCAGGTCGAGCATGCCCTGCACGGTCCCGTCCTCGCCCATGGGGCCGTGGAGGAGGGGGAACACCACGGTGCGCTCGGCGGTCGGGCCGGCCGGCAGCACGGCGGGGAGCGGGTCGATCTCCCGCCCGGTGGGTTGGAGCGCCCGAGCCCCGCTGGCGAGGACGGCGGCGGCGTCGTCGGCCTCGACCCAGCGGCCCGCCGGGGTGATCCCGACCGGCACGACCTCGTAGCGGTCGCGATCGACGGCGTCGAGCACCGAGGCGGCGGTCACGCACGACACCTCGTGCTCGGCGGACTGCCCGCCGAACAGCACCACGAGGCGAACCCGGGGACCGTCGACCTGCGCCATCCATGGCAACGTACCGGCCGTGCGGTTCACGGCTGGTGCCATCGCGGCGGCGACCGGCGGTGCGCTGGTCGGCGAGGACGTGGAGGTCGACGGTGCCGCCTTCGACAGCCGTGAGGTTCGGCCCGGACAGCTGTTCGTCCCGCTGGTCGACGCGCGGGACGGCCACGACTTCATCGCCGCCGCGCTGGAGGCGGGCGCGGTGGCGTACCTGACGGCCCGGCAGCCGACGGGCGGCACCGCGGTCGTCGTCGAGGACACGGCCGGCGCGCTGATGGCGCTCGGTGCCGCCGCTCGCGACCGTCTCCCGGATCGGGTGGTGGGCGTCACCGGCTCGGTCGGCAAGACGACGGTGAAGGACGCGCTGCGGGCGGTGCTCGCCGAGCGGTTCGTCACCGCCGCCAACGAGCGCTCGTTCAACAACGAGATCGGGGTGCCGATCACGCTCGTGAACGCGCCGCCCGGTGCCGAGGCCGTCGTGGTCGAGATGGGGGCGCGGGGCCTCGGGCACATCGCCCGGCTGTGCGAGGTGGCGCGGCCCACGATCGGCGTGGTCACCGCCGTCGGGATGGTCCACACCGAGCTGTTCGGGTCGGTGGACGACGTGGCCAGGGGGAAGGCCGAGCTGGTCGAGGCGCTACCGGCGGACGGCACCGCGGTCCTGAACGCCGACGACGAGCGGGTGGCGGCCATGCGGGACCGGACCCCGGCGGCCGTCGTCACGTACGGGGTCGAGCAGCCGGCCGACGTCCGCGCCACCGAGGTCGCTCTCGACGGCGAGCTGCGGCCGGCCTTCACGCTGCACTCGCCGTGGGGGACGGCGGCGGTGCGGCTCTCGATGCAGGGCGTCCACCAGGTCGGCAACGCGCTCGCGGCGGCGGCCGCCGGCCTGGCCGCCGGCGCCTCACTCGACGACGTCGCCGCCGGGCTCGGGTCGGCGACGCCGTCGCCGTGGCGGATGGAGGTCGGTCGCGCCCGGTCGGGGGCGCTCGTGATCAACGACGCCTACAACGCCAACCCGTTGTCGGTCGCGGCTGCGCTCCGGTCTCTCGCCGCCGTCGATGCCGGTCGTCGGATCGCCTTCCTCGGTCACATGGCCGAGCTCGGCCCGTCGGCCGCGGATGCCCACCGCGAAGCGGCGGCGCTGGCCCGGTCGCTCGGCATCCGCGTCGTCGCCGTCGCCGAACCGATGTACGGCGTCGAGGGCGTCGAGGACGCCGCAGCCGCGTTCCGCCTCGCCGGCACCCTGCAGCTCGGCGCCGGCGACGCCGTGCTCGTGAAGGGCAGCCGCGTCGCCGGGCTCGAGGCGCTCGCCGCCGCCCTCCTCGCCTGAGGGGATCGGCGCGAACGCGAGCCGATGCCGCGTCTTGTGGCGGTTCCTTTCGCCAGGCGAAAGGAACCGCCACAAGAGTCACTGATCCGCACCGGTCGCCTGGTCCCTCGGCGACGCGCGACTCGATGGGATCAGGCCTCGCCGAGCTCCCGGAGGGCGGCGGCGATGGCGGCCTGGATTCGGCGGGCCGATGCCGGCGCGAGGTGGGCGACGATGCCGGTGCCGTGGGCGCCCCGTTCCTCGATCGTGAGCTCGACCCGCAGGTCGTCACAGGCGTCGCAGTCGTCGCGGATGGCCACCGCCCACGCCGTGCCCGGCTCCTCGTCGCCGTCGGGATGATCGTCGAGCGCGAAGTCGATCGACTTCTTCATCCACTCATCCTGACGCGGCGTCGGTCGGCGGGGGGACGATGAACCGGACCCAGAGGAACAGCAGGAGGGCGACGGCGGCGCCGTAGAGGACCACGAGGGTGATCGACGTGGCCTCCGCGATGGGACCGGCCAGCATCAGCCCGAGGGGGACGGTGCCACCGAAGGCCATGAGCCACAGCGACATGACCCGGCCCCGCACGGCGTCGTCGAGGTGCAGCTGGAGGATCGTGTTGAGCGCCGTGACGGTGGCGAAGTAGGCGAAGCCGAGCACGGCCACGACGAGGTAGGCGGGGAGCGGGTGGCGCAGGAGCCCGAACGTGGCGAGCGACGCGGTGAACCCGAGCAGGCCGCGGAGGACGACGACCCGGCGACTCACCGTCGAGAGGAACGTGCCGATGGACACGGCGCCGGTCACCGCGCCGAGCCCGAAGCACGCGTACAGCAGGCCGTAGGAGAAGCTCTCGGCGTCGATGCCGAGGTTGCGCTCGGCGATCGTGGGCATCTGCCCGATGAACGGCAGGCACAGCAGCGAGAACACGAAGAGGCCGCCGATGATCCGCCGCACCAGCGGGTCGCGCCGCAGCACGGCGAGGCCCGACGCCAGCCGCCGCAACCCCCGCGGCGTGGTGTCGTCGCGGGGTGGTGGCGCCGGCGCCTGCACCACCAGCAGGCTGCCGATGGCGAAGACGTAGGTGGCGGCGTTGACGAAGAACACGCCGCTGGCGCCGATGAGCGGGAAGAGCACGCCGGCGATGGCCGGCCCCACCACTCGCGACGCGTTCATCTGGGTGGAGTTCAGCGACACCGCGCCGGGGAGCTGGGCACGCGGGACGAGCGAGGGGAGCAGCGCCACCCACGCCGGCGCGTTGAGCGCGTTGCAGATGCCGATGCCGAGCACGGTCAGCACCATGGCCGTCCGGTTCGGATCGTCGCCGAGCACCACCACGCCGAGGGCGACGGCGCCGATCATCTGGCCCGATTGGGCGACGATCGTCATCCGGCGCCGGTCGACGGTGTCGGCGATGGCGCCGCCGATGATCGACAGCGCCAGCATCGGGCCGAGCTGGGCGAAGGTGACGAGGCTGACGAACGTCGCCGACTCGGTGAGCTTGTAGGCGAGCGCGCCGAGGGTGACGTTCTGCATCCACGTGCCGATGTTCGACGCGAACGACCCGAGCCACACGATCCGGAAGTCGCGGTGACCGAGGGCGGCCCGGGCGGCCGACGTCTCGAGGGGACGATCGCCCTCGAGGATGGCGTCCTCGACGTCCTCGATGGCGTCGATGGGGCCGGTGGTGTCCTCCCTCACGGCGTGATCACGCCGGCACCCCGGGCACCGGCTCCAGCTCGACGAAGGGTCGCCGGGCCCGCTGGCACAGGACGATGGCGACGATCAGCAGGGCGCCGCCGCCCAGCTGGATGGGCACCGCCGACTCGCCGAGGAACACGATGGCGAGCAGGACCGTCGTCGCCGGCTCGACCGTCGAGAGCACGCTGGCCATCGACGCGCCGACCCGCTCGATGCCGGCCAGGAGCGTCCCCACCGACAGCACCGTGCCCACGATGGCGGCGCCCACGACCGCGAGGTAGGCGGTGCCGTCCACGCCGAAGTCGAACGACTGCGTGGCCGTGCCCCACACGCCGAACGCCCCGGCGCCGCCGCCGGTCACGAGGGCGGCGAGGACGAGGGGTGGCAGCGACGCCACCAGCGTGTCGCCGGCGAGGATGTACGCCGAGTAGCAGATGGCCGATGCGAGCCCGAGGAGCACGCCGACGGAGTCGGCGTCGCCCCGCAGGCCGTCGGAGAGGAGCAGCAGCGTGCCCAGCGAGGCCACGCCGAGCGCGCCCAGCAGCGCGGGTGTGCCCCGCTCCCGCCCGAGGACGATGGCGGCGCCGGTGACGATGGCCGGGTAGGCGTAGAGCAGCAGCGCGCTGAGCGAGGCGTCGATGCGCTCGAGCGCGAGGAAGTACATCGTCGACTGGATCCCGTAGCCGGCCACGCCCATGACGATCCCGCCGATGATCAGCCGGCGGGCGTGACCGCCCACCCGCTCGCGGCGCACGGCGACGAGGATCCACAGCACCGCCGACGCGATCGAGAACCGGATGAACAGGAACGTCACGACGTCGAGGCCGTGGTCGAAGGCGATCTTGCCGAAGATGGGCAGGGCGCCGAAGGCGGCTGCCGACCCGATGCAGAGCAGGACCCCGACGCGGCGCTGGTGGTCGTCCATGAGCGGCTGGCATCGTACGGTTGCGCAGTGGCCGCACCACTGATCGCGCTGGCGCCCACCGATGCGCCGTCGTGGCTCGCCGACGCCATCGTCGAGGGCGGCGGGACGCTCGTGGAGCCGGCCGAGGCGGAAGGGCTCGTGTGGTTCGGCCCGTTCGAGCCCGACGCGCTCCGGCCGGTGTTGGCCGCGTCCCCGGCCCGATGGGTGCAGCTCCCGTGGGCCGGCGTCGAGCCCTACCTGCCCATGCTCACCCCCGACCGGGAGTGGACCTGCGGGAAGGGCGTCTACGCCGAGGCCACCGCCGAGCACGCCCTCGCCCTGATCCTCGCGATGCTGCGCGAGCTCCCGCGACGGGTGCGGGCGACCACGTGGGAGCCGCGGGGCGGCGAGTCGCTGTTCGGCAAGCACGTGGCGATCATCGGCGGCGGCGGGATCGGCGAGGTGCTGCTGCGGCTGCTGGCGCCGTTCCGGTGCGAGGTCACGGTCGTGCGCCGGCACGCCGCGCCGATGGACGGTGCCCGCCGGGTAGTGGGGCGCGACGGGCTGCACGCCGCGCTGGCGGCGGCCGACGTGGTCGTGCTCGCCCTCCCGCTCACGCCCGAGACGACGGGGCTCATCGGTCGCGAGCAGCTGCTCCTCATGCAGGAGCACGCCCTGCTCGTCAACGTGGCCCGGGGCGCCCACGTGGTGACCGACGACCTCGTCGCCGCCCTCGAGGCCGGCGAGATCGGCGGCGCCGCCCTCGACGTCACCGACCCCGAGCCGCTCCCGCCGGGTCACCCCTTGTGGTCGGCGTCCCGGTGCCTGATCACGCCGCACACGGCGAACACCCTCGACATGGTGCGGGGCGCCGTGGCCGACCGGATCCGGGAGAACGTGCGCCGCTTCGGGGCCGGTGAGCCGCTCGTGGGCACCGTCGACCTCGAGCTCGGCTACTGAACGGCGGCGCGATGCCGGTCACGGGCGACGATCGCCGGCGGGACAAGGTGGTGCGGACCTTCTTCGACGGCGACCGGCTGCGGGCGCTCCCGGCCCGCCGGGCCAAGCGACTCGTCGTGCTCGACGTCTTCGCCCAGGACTTCGAGCCCGGGGTCCGGTACACCGAGACGCAGGTGAACCTCCTCATCGGCCGCCGGTTCGCCGACACGGCCGCCGTCCGCCGTCACCTCGTGGACGAGGGGCTCCTCGAGCGCGAGGGCGGCGGGGGCAGTTACTGG
>DATLFP010000216.1:0-2819 GCA_035540955.1 Acidimicrobiales bacterium | reverse complement strand
GGATGAAGGCGTCGATGAGGGCGGCGAGCTCGAGCGGGGTGTCGCCCTGGAGGGAGTGGCCGGCCTCGGCGACGTGCTCGACCCGGGCGTCGGGTCGGCGGCGGCGCAGCTCGGCCTCGTCCTCGTCGGTGACGACGGATTGCTCGCGCATGCCCCGCGCCAGCATGACCGGACCGGGGTAGCGCTCGAGCGCGTCCCAGAGCGAGCCGTAGTCGCGCGGGCGGGAACCCTCGTCGGCCGCCTGCATCGCCCGATGGCGGGCGTGGCGCCACACCCAGGAGCCGTCGTCCCGCTGCACGGCGTTGTGCAGGATGCCCCGGCGCAGTGACGACACCGTGCGCGTGGGGTTGAACTGGATCGTCCGCTCCAGGATCTCGTCGAAGGACGGGAAGCTCTCCGGGCCGTTCACGAAGGCGATGATCTGGCTCGCCTTGTTGCCGGTGACGCCGGGCGTCACGTCGACCAGCAGCAGGGCCCGCACGAGGTCGGGATGGGCTTCGGCCAGGGCGATCGACGTGAGCCCGCCGAGCGACATGCCCACCACACCACGGGTGTCGGGCGCCAGGGCCCGCACGGCGACGGCGACGTCGTCGGCGTTGCTGCGGGGGTCGGTGGCCCGGCCCTCGCTCGGCCCGTCGGAGTGGCCGTGCCCGGGGAGGTCGACGGCCACCAGCGGCCGGCCGAGCGCCATCGCCACCGTGTCCCACGTGTGGGCGTTCTGCGCGCCGCCGTGCACGAGCACGAGCTCGGGCGGTGCGGTGCCCCACACCAGCGCGCTGAGGCGGCGACCGTCGCCGAGGTCGACCGACTCGCGGCGCACCGCCGGCGGGCCGTCGTAGGGGAGGCCGTACTCCTCGGCGTTCTCGTGGAAGTAGGAGAACTCGTCGTAGGCAACGCGCTCGGGCATGACCGCAACCTACGCTCCGCCGCCATGGTCGATCCCGCCCTCGCCGAGCGCGTCGCCGAGCGGCTCGAGGCGCAGGGCGACACCGTGGCCGTGGCCGAGGGCGCCGCCGGTGGACTGATCTCCGCCGCCCTCCTCGCCGTGCCGGGCGCGTCGGCGTACTACGTGGGCGGTTCGGTGATCTACACCCGCGCCGCCAAGGAGGCGCTCCTCGGTGACGCCGTCGAGACGCCGGCGGGCTTGCGGGGCGCGAGCGAGCCGTGGGCGACGTGGCTCGCCACCTCCGCCCGCGCCGTGCTCGGCACCACCTGGGGCATCGGCGAGGGCGGCGCCGCCGGCCCCGCCAACCCCTACGGCGACCCGGCCGGGCACGCGTGGGTGGCCGTCGCCGGGCCCGACGACGTCGTCACCCGCCACGTCCTCACCGGCATCGACGACCGCCCATCGAACATGATCGCCTTCGCCACCGCGGCGATGCAGCTGCTGCTCGAACGACTGGAGTGATCCCCGTGCACATCGAAGACATCGCCTACGAGGTCGACGGCATCGAGATGGTCGGTCACCTCGCCTACGACGACGCCGAGAAGGGGAAGCGCCCGACCGTGCTGCTGTCGCACGAGGGGCCCGGCCTCGACGACCACGTGAAGGGCCGGGCCGAGCGCCTCGCCGGCATGGGGTACTGCGCGTTCGCCCTCGACTACCACGGCGGTGGCGTGGCCATCCCCGACTTCCAGGAGATGATGGCGCGCCTCGGCGCGCTCATGGCCGACCCCGGCGCGACCCGCCGGCGAGGGTTGGCGGGTCTCGACGTGCTCGTCGACCGGCCCCAGGCCGACGCCGGCCGGGTGGCCGCCATCGGCTACTGCTTCGGCGGGACGATGTCGCTCGAGATCGGCTGCGCCGGCGCCGACGTGCAGGCGATCGTCGGGTTCCATCCCGGCATCGGGGGTGGCCGGACCGACCTGGCGAACATCAAGGGCAGCGTCCTGATGTGCCTCGGCACCGAGGACCCGTTCGTGCCCCTCGAGGAGCGCCTGGCGTGGGAGCGCGACATGGCCGCCGCCGGCGTCGCCGACTGGCAGCTCGACCTCTACGGCGGCGTGGGCCACAGCTTCACGAACAAGGACGCCGAGGCGCTCGGGATGCCCGGCATCAAGTACGACAAGACGGCGGACGAACGGTCGTGGGCGTCGATGCTCCGGCTGTTCGCCGAGACCATCGACGCGTGAGCGCCGAGGAGGGAACCACGTTGCCGGGTCGTCTGGAAGGGAAGGTCGCCGTCGTCACCGGCGGGGCGTCGGGCATGGGCCTCGCCACCGTCGAGCGGTTCGTCGAGGAGGGGGCCAAGGTCGTGTTCTGCGACCTGCCGGCCGTCGACCACGACGCGCTGGCGGCGAGCATGGGCGCCGCCGCCGCCCGCCTGCACCACTCGCGGCGGGAGCGGGGCGGGCCGAACGACGGCGTCGCCATCGCCGACCGGCTCGGCGTGGACGCCACGTTCGTGCCCGCCGACGTCACCGATGCCGAGCAGCTCGGTGCCGCCATCGACACCGCGGTCGAGCGCTACGGGGGCCTCGACATCATGTTCAACAACGCCGGCATCGGCGGGGCCGAGGGTTCGATCGTCGACTGCCCCGACGAGGTCTACGACCGCGTGCTCGACGTCGACCTCAAGGCGGTGTGGCGGGGGATCAAGCTGGCGGCGCCCCGGCTCGCCGAGCGGGGCGGCGGGTCGATCATCTCGACCGCGTCGGTGGCCGCCATCCTCGGCTTTCCCGGCCTCGCCGCCTACGGCGCGGCGAAGGCGGGGGTCGCCGAGCTGACCCGGGTGGCGGCGGTCGAGCTCGGGCGCCAGTCGATCCGGGTGAACTGCATCCTCCCCGGCGGGGTGGTGACGCCCATCATCTACGACAGC
>DATLFP010000215.1:0-30721 GCA_035540955.1 Acidimicrobiales bacterium | reverse complement strand
TCTCGCAGAAGACGATCGGAACGTTGGGGTACCGCACCTGCGCGGCGGCGAGCATCTCGGCGACCATCGAAGGGGCGACGTAGGTGAGGCGGAAGACGTCCGCCCACCGGTCCTCCACCACGACGGCAGCGCGCCGGGCGGAGGCGAGCTCAGCGAGGCGGATCAGGAGGCTGCCGTCCACGACGTTGCTGGCGAGCTCGGCGAGCTTCTTGCGCTCCACCACGCCGGCGACCTCGCCGTCGACCTCGACCGCGTAGTCGCCGATCGCAAGCGCCCGCCTGGCGAGCGTCACCTGCTGATGCTCGAACTTCCACGCGTACCGCTCGCGGGTGTCGACGACGATCTCGAGGACACCGGCGGCGCTGCGACGCGTCGGGAGACGCATGCCAGGCCGGGTCTTGCGCGTCGTCCTCGCCGTCTGCCAGAAGATGCCTTCGCGCCCGCCCTTGAGGACGGTGACGACGAACTGCGAGCGGTTCTCCCGGTGCCGGTCGAGCACGAGGTCGACGGCGACGCCACGGCGCACGCACGACCGCACCGGCGTCTCCTCGATGACCTCGGCGTCCTCGGGCCACTCGCCGCGGTGGCAGTAGACCTTGCCGGTCCGCGGCCAGGTCTCCTTGGCCTTGAGGACCAGCGGCGCCGAGGGCAGCGGGACCCAGAGGATGTACGGGAGCGTCGACTCGGGATCGGGGTTGCGAGCGATCCGAAACACCGCGCTCACCTGCTCACCATATGCCATACCATATGGTCATGGGTCGCAGAGAGGTGCTGGTCCAGCTCGACGACGAGCTCGTGGAGCGGCTCGACCGGCTCGCCGAGTCAGAGGGGACCAACCGCTCCGAGCTGCTGCGGCGCGGCGCGTCTGCGGTGCTCGAAGCGGCAGAGCTGCACAAGGCTGACCGCGCGCTTCGGGACGCGTACCGCCGCGTGCCGCAGGATCCGGCGCTCGTCGCCAGCGCCCAGCGCCTGGCCGCGCACACAACGCCCGAGTGGTAGCACGCGGCGACGTCATCTGGGCCGACCTCGGCCCGCCTGCCGGCCGTCGACCGGTCTGCGTGCTCACCCGCGACACCGCGATCGAGGTGCTCGCTGCGTTGACGTGCGCGCCGATCACCCGCACGATCCGCGGCATCCGATCCGAGGTCGAGGTCGGCCCTGGCGAGGGGTTGCCGGAGTCGAGCGTCATCAGCTGCGACAACCTCATCACCGTGCCCACAGCAGTCCTCGACCCCGCTCCGGTCGGCCGGCTGGATCTCGACGCTCGCGTGCGGCTGGATCGCGCGCTCCGCTACGCGCTGGACATCCAGTACTGAGATCAGGGTTCCGGCGTGAACCGGTACACGTTCGTCTCGCGCGGAGATCTGGAAGACATGTCCGTCACTGCACCGCGGTGAGGACGGCGTCCCACGCGAGTTCCGCGGCTGCCGCGCCGATGGCCGTCGGAACCAGACTCGGTTCAGCCACAGTGCCCGTCGACGCCAGCCAGAGCGCGTCGCCGTCACCAGGACAGTGGAACGGATGGATCGAGCGCGCGAGCGAGGCATGGATCTGCTTCGCCAGCTGCCGCTGATCTCGGCTAGCGAAGCGTGCATCGGTGACGACGAGCGTCAGCGTCGTCGCTTCGGGTGGGCGCCGGCTGAAGCGCTCCCGCCGGCGTCGATCCCCGTGTGCCATGTCCTCGAGCGCGATGTGGCTGCGCTGACCCGTCGCAGGATCGCGGTTGCCGCGGACGACGGTTCCCATGCGGTCCACGACGACGCCCAGGGCGTTCACGACCACGAACACCAAGATCGTGACGTTCCCGACCGACGCGCAGGCGGCGCCCTGTCCCCCAGGTTCGGCCCATCCCTGCCGACCCATCTTGCCGCAGGTCGCGGACCGAGCCGCGCCGATCGATCCGACGGGTATGCGACCCGGGACCGCAGCGTCGAGTGCAACCGCACCGAGCTGAGCATCTGGATACACCCCGGTTCGGCCGGCTGGCGCGTAGTCGTAGATCACGCCGCCCGCCACCAGGGGCAGACGACCCGGATCGCTGCCGTGGCGGGCGTACAGTGCCTTGGCGACGCCGGACGACGCGTCGAGACCGAGCATCGAACCACCGGCGAAGCAGAAGGCCTCCGCCACGGGAGAGTGTCCGTTGTGCACGACCGGCGCGCCGCCGCGAACGTCGAGTGCGACCGCGGCGAAGCGGTCGAGCGCGATGACCGTGCAGCCCGTCGGGCCCTCCTCGTACTCGGCAACGCCGACAGACAGGCCGTCGAAGTCGACCTCAACGAATCGGTCGGCCAGAGGCATCACCGGTCGCAGCGGTTCAGTGGGTGGCCGGTCGGCGGTCATCTCGCGATGTCTAGCCCTTCCTCACACAGCGGAGACGCTCGGTCGTTTGTGCGGTCGCTCCAACCGGATTCCGGTTGATCGCACCGCACAAACCGGAGGGTCAGTCCAGGGTGAACCTGTACACGTTCGTCTACGTTCGAAAACTAGAAACCGACTGCCTGAGCTCATGCGCCTGCAACCAGCAGGTGTGCACGTTACGGGATCACGCGGACGTCACCCGTAGCTCCGAATCGTCCAGGGGCATGGCTGTCCAGATGGCCGAGGCTCGACGCCCGCCGCTCGGAGCCCGCTCATGACGGCGAGCGCCCCGACGCCGCACAAGATCCCGATGTGAAACGCGCTCAGCCCCAGACTGTCGTACAACTCTTCGAGCAAGTCGTACGGCAGCGGCAGCGGCGCGATCGCCTCGAGCGGCCCAGGTCGGGACCAGACGTCCGGGTCCTGGAGAGCAACGCCGAACCGGCGCAGCGCGTCAACGACCTGGGTGTCCCCATAGAGATCGTGCAGCAGCTGGCGATGCCTGCCGGAGGCTCCCCGTCCGGGAGGCCGGATGGCTACGCCGGCCTCGTGCAGCATCTCCCTGACAAGACTGGCGCTCACCTCCAGCTGCGCGCCGACATCGCGGAGCGACATGCCCACTTCGACGTAGAGGCGTGCAGCTTCGTTCGCGGGCTCATCGCGGCTACGCGAGAGCTTCGGGCGGAACGTGCCTCGCCGCTTCGCGAAGCCACACTCGCGAAGCCGCTTTCGCAGGTACTCGTCGCTGACGCCGAACACCTCGGTGAGCTCGCGCACCGACAGACCGCGTTCGACGTACAGTTCCTCGAGCGCCTCTCGCGTCACCTCGGCGCGGCGGTCGCGGGGTCGACGATCGTGACGCGACCGTCGCGGGATGCCCGCAAGCGCCAGTTCGCGGATAACTCGGTGGTGCGACATCCCCAGCTGCGAGCCGACCTCACGCACCGTCAGTCGCTGGTCGACGTACAACTCACGAAGTCGTGCAACATCCGTACGTGCATCCGGTGCGCCGATGCCGCACTCCGCGAGCCAACGGCTGGCGGTGCCGCTGGCAACGCCGAAACAATCTGCGAGCTGCGTTTGGCTCAAGCCGCCGACGACGAGGGCACGCAGTTCCTCGACGCCGACGGGACACCGTAAGGCCGCCTCGCGACGGCTTACCCCAGCGCTCGATAGAGCGTCCGAGACGTGCTGGCGACTGACGCGGAGCTCACGCGCGATCTCCCGCTCGGTGAGACCTCGCTCCTACAGCCGAGCAACGTTCTCGGGGTCCGGCGCGCCTGCCTCGTCCAGCCGGTGTAAGCCCACCTTCCAACCGAGTTGCCTACCGGCACTCCCTGCGCCTCGGTCGCCATCGGCATCATCATGCCGGCCAAGGCGAGTCTTCGACTCAGCTGCCGGCGGCCGGCAAGCGCGCCGATCGGCCCTCGCCGGCGCGCTGCTTGGGCCGGGCAGACGGCGGCCGCCACCCTTTCGGGTTATGAGCCCGTTGGTCAACGTGCCGCCAAGTCCCGCCCTGTACCTCGCGTACCTCTGGCCTGCGGTTTCGCGCATCGGTCGTACCACGCCGTGTCGCTGCGCGACGTCCGATCCTGAGCGGCACAGTAGAAGGAACAGTAGAAGGTCGTGGTCTCAGTCAACTGGCCAAGGGCGGCGTTCCCCTGCTGGGCGCCGGCGCCGTTGCCGAAGGCCTTCAAGCGCGCGCACAGACACACGGGGGTCCACCTCGTCGTTGCTATGCGCGGAGTGACCACCCACCCAGACGATCGACCCAGCCGGGCATCGTCATCTTCCCCGAGTTCGTGCTGTCGAACTGGTGCGAGACGAGAGCGCGCTCCTGCTCAAGGCCCAAGAGCCACGGGTGAACGTCAGTCGAATTGCCCGCGTCCGCGAAGGACGGACCTCGACTAGCCGGGCATGACAACCACAAGCCATGCGGATGTCGGATCGGCGACATCAGTTGCGTCACCTCGCCGACAGAACTGCTGGGCGCCCTGACCTCACCGCTCGTCCACGCCGGAAGCGAAGCCGTACGACTCTCGCGACGGCCCGAGGTGACGCGCTCCGGCGAACAAGCGGCACCGACCGACGTGATGCCGCGGTGTCGCGTTGAGCCTCAGACTGCGCCCGGCTCCGCGGCCAGATGCCGAGCGATGCCGAAGCCGAGTCCCGGCGAGCGGTGCAGAAGCCCGAGGAATTCACGAGTGGTCGTCACGAAGAACGTCGCGTCGGTGAGCGCCGTCACGGACACAGTCGGCGGGTCCCCGACCAGTGCGGTCCGGGCGCCAATCACACCGCCGCTGTCGACGACGCACGCATGCTCGCCTCCGACAATTGCCAACGTCCCGTCGAATGCGATGTAGACCCATTGCAATCGCGCCGCTTCCTGGACGAGCTTGCCGCCCTCGACCGCGACGACGTCGCCTCGCCCTTGGATGCGGTAGAGCTCCTGCGTCGAGCACGCACCGAACACGCCGGTTCGATCAATGCGACGCGGGATCACCCGCGCCACTGCCTTGGTCATCACTTCGTTCACAATGACCTCGCTCCTCCTCGTGGGTGAGCCTCTCTTTCGCCGCGACTGTCGCCGAGCGTGGCGGCGCCGAGTTGGCGCACCGCGCGCTGTCATCGGCCTGCCGGCGCCATCGCGATCGGGGTGCTGGATGGCTCCGCCGCCTCGACGCTGACGCGCGGCACCAAGCGATCGAGCCACGCAGGGAACCACCAGTTGCGGTCACCGAGCAGCTCCATCGTGGCCGGCACAAGCACGGTTCGGACGATGGTTG
Source organism: Acidimicrobiales bacterium (assembly GCA_035540955.1). Lineage (GTDB taxonomy): Bacteria > Actinomycetota > Acidimicrobiia > Acidimicrobiales > CADCSY01 > DATLFP01. The sequence continues at coordinate 25,574 of DATLFP010000215.1, read as the reverse complement.
CGTCCATCAGGATCGCCGTGGCGAGCCCGAGCCCGAACAGCTTGAGGATGGTGTCGGCGTTGAACACGAACGACGCGAACACGGTGATCATGATGGCGGCCGCCGCGGTGATCACGCGGGCGGTGGCAGCGAGACCGTCGGCGACGGCGACGGCGTTGTTGCCAGTGCGGAGGTACTCCTCGCGCATGCGCGAGATGAGGAACACCTCGTAGTCCATCGACAGGCCGAAGAGGATCGCGAACAACATCATCGGCGCGAACGACTGGATCGGTCCGGTCCTGTCGATGCCGACCAGGTCCGACAGCCAGCCCCACTGGAACACCGCGACGATAACGCCGTAGCTGGCACCGATCGACAGCAGGTTCATGACCGCAGCCTTGATCGGGACGAGCACCGACCGGAACACCACGAGCAGCAGCAGGAACGACAATCCGATCACGGCGGCCATGAACAGCGGAAGTCGCTTGGCGAGGATGTGGCTGAGGTCGCTGTACATGGCGGTGACGCCACCGATGTTCACCACGAGGTCATGGCCGGCGAGCGCGGTGGGCACGACCTCGTGGCGGAGCCGGTCGATGAGCTGCTCTGTCTCGATGGCTTGGGGTGCGCTCTCGGGGATGACGAGCACGATGGCGGCATCGGCTGCCCGATTGACCTGTGGCGGGGGCGCGAAGACAACGCCGTCCGTCTCGCGGGCGGCGACGGCGACGCGTTCCAGCGCCGCGAGATCTTCCATGCCGCGCACCTCCGCCGCGACGAGGAGCGGGCCGTTGAAGCCCGGCCCGAAGCCCTCGGTGATTAGGTCGTACGCCTCTCGGGTCGTTGACCCCTTCGGGTTCGACCCGGCGTCGGCGGAACCGAGCCGCATCGACACGACCGGCGACGCGAGGAGGAGAAGGACCGTCAACGCGCCCAGCGCGGCCGGCCACGGGTGGCGCTGGATGAACCGGCTCCATCGGAACCATGCCGAGGCCCGGTCGTGCTCGTCGCGCCGTCCGAGGCCGGGGATGGCGAGACGGTCGACGGCGGGTCCGGCGAAGCCGAGCAGTGCCGGCAGCAGGGTGACGGACGCGAGCATCGTGAGGAGCACGGCGACGATGGCGCACACCGCCATGCCCTGCACGAACGAGATCCCCATGACGAACAGGCCCATCATGGAGATGCACACGGTCATGCCAGCAAACAGCACCGCCCGCCCCGACGTCGTGAGCGCGGTCGCACACGCGTCCTCGCTGCTCACGCCGCCATGGAGGCAGGCACGGAACCTCGTGAGGATGAACAGCGCGTAGTCGATGCCGACGCCGAGCCCGATCATCAGCGCCAGCGACGGCCCGAAGATCGGCACGTCGATCACGGTGCTGACAAGCGGAACGGCCAAGACGCTGACGCCGAGCCCGAGCAGCGCGGTCGCAAGCGGGAGGCCCATCGCCACCACCGAACCGAACGTCCAGAGGAGCACGATCACCGCCGCGAGGAGCCCGATGCCCTCGCGCGATCCCTGCTCCCGGGCGCCGAACTGCACGGCTTGGCCGCCGACCTCGACCTGCAGACCCTCGACATCGATTGCCTCGACCGCGTCCAGCACGGCGCGCACCGTCTCGATCGGCAGGTCGAGGGTGGTGACGTCGAACCGGATGCGAGCGAACGCGACGCGCCGGTCGCCCGAGACCTGGAAGCCCCCCTCGGGCTCGTACGGGCTGACGACGTCGGCAATCCGCTCCTGCGCCTCGATCTCGGCGAACAGTCCCTGCATCCGACCCGCCACCGCCGGATCGTCGACTGTGGCGTCGGCCCGGAAGACGATCTCCGCGCCGGCGCCCGCCTGCTCCGGGAACCGCTCGAACAACAGGTCGAACGCCCGCTGGGACTCCGACGCCGGCGCCTCGAACGTGTTGGCGAGCTCGCCACCGAAGGCGTTGGCGGTGCCGGCCACGAAGACGAGCCCGGCCAACCAGGCAACCACCACGGTCCATCGCTCCCGATGACAGAACCGGGCCAAACGCTCGAGCACCATGACCTCCCCAGGCGGCGCGAGTCTAGATCGCTGTTTGGACCGTACGTCCAAACGAACGATTCATGACGCGAGATACCGGAGGACCGGACCGCGCTCCTCGATCACCGCGCCGGCGTCGAGCAGGAGATCGAGATGACCGATGACCTCCGACACGCCGAGCATGACGCCGAAGCCACTGAGGGTCGGGAAGAGGCGCCCGCTCAGCTCGTGCGGTGACGACCCGGGGTTGCGCTCGACCAGGTCGAGGATCACTGCCGCCCGTTCCTCGTGATGGGACCGGACCCCCGTGACGAGCGCGGGGAGGTCGGTGAACGCGGGCCCGTGGCCGGGGAGCACGACCTCGGGATCGAGGGCAACGAAGCGGTCGAGCGAGTCGAGGTACTCGACAAGGCTGCGGCGCCGGCCGAGGTCGCTGTCGTCGGGCTCGAGGACGGGGTTGGGCGTGATGCGCGGCAGCAGGTGATCGCCGCTGAACAAGGTGCGCGAGGCATCGTCCCAGAGCGACAGGTGTCCGGTGGCGTGCCCAGGTGTCACATGGGCAACGACGGGTGTGCCTCCGACGACCAGGCAGTCGCCGTCATCGACCGGATCCAGCGACTCGCCGGGGATGTCGTGCACCAGCGCCCGGATCCCTCCGTACAGGTCACCGAAGCCGGCACGGATGTCATCGGGGATCCCGAGCACGCCGAGCAGGTCCTGGTAGCCGGGCCGATCGAACCGCGATTCGAGCTTCGCGATCTCCGCGCGTCCGCACACGATCCGACCACCCGACTGCGAGATGACCCATCCCGCGGCGCCGTAGTGATCCGGATGGGCGTGGGTGACCACCACGCGCTCGACGTCGGCGACCCGCAGGCCGGCGGCGGCCAGCAGCCCACCGATGAGGTCGAAGGTGTCGTCGTGCAACATCCCGGGGTCGACGAGGGTCACCGGATCGCCGGCGACGAGGTAGCAGTTGACGGGACCGACGGGGAACGGCGTCGGCAGCTCGACGTGAGCGACGTGCGTCGGCAGCGCTTCGACCAGTGGTGCAAGCGCGTCTCTCACCGGCGGGCTCCCCTCGGCTTGGCGAGCCCGTCGAGCACGAGTGCCACCACGGCGCTGGTCACCGCGGCGACATCAAGGCCCTCGGCGACCACGAGCTCACGAAGGCCCGCGACCACCACCGCGCCGAACAGGGCTGAGGTCGTCCGCTCGATGTCGACCGCGCGGAACGAACCGTCGTCGATGCCCTCGGCGAGAAGTCGCGAGGCCGGATCGCTGAACGACGACTTGATCGCCGCCGCCATGTCGGTGAGCGCACCGGCGCCGGTGAGGTTCCCCACGAGCAGGCGCGCCGTCGCCGGGTTCGCCGCCATCACCGCCAGGTGCGCTTCGATGACCCGACGCAGCCGGACGGGCGCCTTCGCCTTCGACGCGACCGCGGCTTCGACCGCAGCCGTCGTCTCGTCGAGCATCGATTGCAGGAGGAAGCCGAGGACGTTCTCCTTGCTGCGGAAGTGGTAGTAGAGCGTCGCCCGGGGGATCCCCGTGGCCTTGGCGATGTCCTCGATCCGAGCCGACTCGAACCCATGCTCGGCGAACGCGTCCGCAGCACGAGCGAGGCGCTCCACCATCGACGCCGGCACCCGTTCCACCATCCTCGACCCTAGGCCCCGTCGGGCGCGAGGTCCAGTCACAACGTTTGGACGATACGTCCAACCGTTCAGGCCGGGGACGTCTCCGCTCGCAGCACCAGGGAGCAGGACACACCCGTCGCGAGGAGCAGTGCGCCCGAGCGCACCTCGATCCTGACCATCGCGAGCCCGTTGTGGATCCGCTCGAGCTGGCCCCACCCCACGACTTCTGGCCCGGCGACCTCGCCGGCAAAACGCAACGACAGATCGGGGTTTGGCGCCGGCGTGGGCCGGCCGGGGAACGCCCCGCCGACCGGCGGGCCGACGCAGATGTCCGCGGCAAGGCATGCCGCCTCCGCCCCCGCGCCGTCGTCGTCCCACGGGACCCGCAGTGCCGTCGCGATCCCGTGCTCGCCCCTGCCCACCGCTCGCGGGGCAAAGGTCGTCACGATCGGCACGTCGGTCCCCGGCGGGTTCCGCCACGGCGTCCCGTCGGACCATGGCGCAGCCACCGGCGCCGCGCCCCCGTCACCCGGGTGCTCGAGCGGCTGCAGTCGCGCGGCGTCGACCAGGTACAGGGTCGAGCGGGTCGCCAGCCGTCCGCGGCCGTCGACGACGTCGACCTGCACGCAGGTCAGGCTGCGTCCGGCGTGCACGACGGTCGGCACCAACCGGGCCTCACCTGCCGGCAGCCCGCGGAGGAAGCGGGCGTCGAGGCTGGCCACCATCCGACCCGGCACGGTGGCGCGCGCCACGGCGACGGTGCATGCCGCCAGGAGCCCGCCGAAGGCGCCGCCGAACGCGCCGTGGCGCTCCCGACCGATGTCGAACCGCCAGCTGCCGTCGGGCTGGGGCGCACCCCGGAGGAACTCGATCGCATCCATCGAACGGCGATCGTGTCATGCGCCATACTCCGTCGCATGTCTTCTCGTGAGGAACTGCCATGCGCACGCCCCTGACCGACCTGCTCGGCGTCGAGCACCCGGTGATGCTCGCCGGTATGGGCGGCGTCTCCTACGCCGAGCTGGTGGCAGCCGTCAGCGCCGCCGGCGGCTTCGGCACGATGGGCGCCGCCCCGCTGCGCTACCCCGACATGGTCGAGGAGATCCGGCGGGTGCGGGAGCTGACCGACAAGCCCTTCGGCGTCGACCTGCTCACCGCCCTGCCCGGCAGCATGGTCGGCCACGTGGAGGCGATCATCGCCGGCGGCGCCCGCGCCTTCGTCGGCGCCCTCGGCGTGCCGTCGGAGGTGATCGACCTCTGCCACGACCACGACGTGCTGGTCGTGAACATGTGCGGCACGGTGGCCCATGCCGTGCGGGCCGTCGACGCCGGCTGCGACCTCGTCGTCGCCCAGGGCACCGAGGCCGGCGGGCACACCGGAGCCGTCGCCACGATGCCGCTCGTGCCCCAGATCGTCGATGCGGTCGGCGACCGGGTGCCGGTGGTGGCGGCCGGCGGCATCGTCGACGGGCGGGGCCTCGCCGCCGCGCTCATGCTGGGGGCGTCGGGTGTATGGCTCGGCACCCGGTTCATCGCCACCCCGGAGGCCAACGTCGTGCGGGGCTACCGGGAGGCGATCCTCGTCGCCAGCGAGCGCGACACCGTCATCTCCCGCGCCTACACCGGCAAGACGCTGCGCACGATCCGCAACGCCTACACCGACCACTTCGAGGCCCACCCCGAGGAGCTGCAGCCGTTCCCCGACCAGATCGGCCGGTCGATGGCCGACGGCGCCATGCACATCGGGGGCGGCCCCGGCACCCAGGGCGTCGACCCCACGAAAGAGATCTTCGCCGCCGGCCAGGGCACCGGCGCCATCGACGAGGTCGTGCCGGCGGGCGAGCTGGTGGCCCGCATCACCGAGGAGGCCGAGGCGTGCCTGCGCCGCGGCGTCGACGTGCTGGCCGAGACGACCCGGTGACGACGTCGATCTCCGGGCAGGCCGCCCTCGTCGGCATCGGCGAGACCGACTACGTGCGGGGCGCCGAGAAGTCGGTGCCCGAGCTGGTATTCGAGGCGTCGATGGCCGCCATCACCGACCCCGCCGGCTGACCGTCAGCGGCCGAGCAGGTCGTCGAGCTCGGCCAGGGCGAGGTCGGGGTCCTCGACGTGGATGGCGTGGAGGCCGGCGGCGCGCGCCCCGGCGACGTTGCCGGGCGAGTCGTCGAGGAACACGGCGCGGTCGGGGGCGACGCCACCGAGCAGTTCGAGCGTGTGGTGGAACACCGCCGGGTTCGGCTTGCGCAGCCCGCAGTCGGAGGAGTCGACCACGACGTCGAACAGCTCCTCGACCGGCACCAGGGCCCGCCAGCCGTGGCTGAACTCCCGCACGTTGTTGGTCACCACCGCGGTGCGGTAGCCGTCCTTGCGGAGCCGGCGCACGGCGTCGACCATCGACTCGTTCACCGCGATGCGCCGATCGGCCCCGGCGGCGCGGCCGAAGTCGATGGTGATGCCGGCCGCCTCGCCCAGCGCGCTCACCTCGGTGAGGTAGTCGGTGAACGCCACCTCCCCCCGCTCGAGCCGGTGCCATGGGTGATCGCCGTCGGTGTCGTAGGCGCCGAGCAGCACGGCGAGGATGGCGGCCTCGTCGCCGCCGCTGCCGACCGACGCCAGCGTCGACCACGGCGAGCCGGTGAGCACGCCGTAGAAGTCGAACAGCACCGCCTCAATCGTCATCCCGGGAAGTAGCGGTGGTGGTCGCAGCCTGTCACCTCGTAGATGGCCTGGCCCTCGCGGCCGTCGCCGGTGCGCACCGCCATGAGGTGCTGGCCGCCGCCGAGGAACGGCCGGTACGGCGCGCACCAGGTGCCGGTGCCGTCGACGGTGATCTCCCGGCCGCCGTCGGGGATGAACCGCACGGTGCGGTCGAGGCCGGTCACCGCCGCGCCGTGGTGGAAGTCGACCACCGGCACCGGGTCCCCGCCGCTCGCCGGCGCCCAGCACCCGTCGGTGTAGACGCGGGCGCCGTTGGCCAGCTCGCAGTGCCACACGCCGAGCATCCCGTCGTCGAGCTGGATTGCCAGCCACATCCACATCGGGAGGCCGTGGGCGGCGGTTCGGGCGGAGAACGTGAGGTCGATCTCGAGGTTGGCGGGATCGGTGACCGCCAGCGCCACCGTGCGGTAGGGCTCGACGATGCGGACCGACGCCGGGCCGACCGAGGTCGTTTGGGGGTCGTCGCCGTAGGGGCGCTCGTAGCGGGCGAAGACCTGGTCACCGTCGAGGCGGCCCATCACGAGTGCGTCCATGACGCCTCGGGTCGGGTAGTGGGCCATGGCGAGGATCACCACGTCGCCGGGCTGGGCCCGGTCGTGGACCACGAAGAAGTAGCTCTCCCGCCAGTGGTGGTGGTGGGCGGCGGTGATCGGGAGCGGCTCGGGCAGTTGGTGGACGAAGTGCTCGTCCATGGCGGTGAGGCGGGGCATGCGACGGTGACCGTACTGTGTCTCGCGGCGAGGGCGCACCGGGCGCGCCGCCGCGAGGGATGGGTGAGAGCGATGGGCAACGGTCGGCTCGACGGGAAGGTGGCGGTGATCACCGGCGGCGCCAGCGGCATGGGACGGGCCACGGTGGCGCGGTTCCTCGCCGAGGGCGCCCGCGTCGTGATCGCCGACGTCAACGCCGAGAACGGCGCCGCGACCGTGGAGGAGCTGGCGTCCGACCACGGCGATGCCGTGCGGTTCGTGCGCACCGACGTGGCCGAGGAGGCCGACGTCGCCGCTGCCATCGCCGCCGCCGTCGACGGCTACAGCCGGGTCGACGTCGTGTTCAACAACGCCGGCATCGGCGGGGCGTTCGGCCCGATCACCGAGGTCGAGGTGGACGACTGGGACTACACGTTCGCGGTGCTGTGCCGCAGCGTGTTCCTCGGGGTCAAGCACGGGGCGCGTGCCATGCAGGCCGCCGGCCACGGCGGGTCGATCATCAGCACCGCGTCGGTGGCCGGCCTGTCGGGCGGCAGCGGTCCCCACGCCTACTCGGCAGCCAAGGCGGCGGTCATCAACCTCACCCGGGCGGCCGCCATCGAGCTCGCCCCCCGAGGCATCCAGGTCAACGCCATCTGCCCGGGCGTCATCCTCACCCCGCTCGCGGGGCGGGTGGACGCGCCGGGGATCGCCGAGCGCCTCGACGCCGCCCAGCCCTGGCCCAGCCACGGCCGGGGCGAGGACATCGCAGCCACGGCGCTGTTCCTCGCCACCGACGACGCCCGCTTCATCACCGGCGAGGCGATCGTCGTCGACGGCGGGCTCACGGCCGCCGGCCCCAACATCGTCGAGCGGCTCGGCATCGGTGCCAACCGCCGGGGCGGCGTCATCGCCGGCGTCTCCCACGGGACGACCGGCCGCAAGGCGACGGTCCGCCAGGTCTCGTCGTGAGCGAGCGAGGAACGAGTGAGCGTGGCCCGAGCGGGCCGGCGCGTCAGCGCCAGGAGCGGACAGCATGAGCCCGCTGCGGGTCGACGTCATGACCGGGCCGGCCCGGCTGCAGCAGGTGCAGCAGCTCGCGCGTGACGTGCACGGCGCCGGGCTGCACGGCCTGGTGCTCACCGAGACGAGCCGCAGCGCCTACCTGTCGTGCGCGGCGGCCGCCCTCGCCGCGCCTGGGCTCGAGCTCTCGACCGGCATCGCCGTCGCCTTCCCCCGGAGCCCCATGGTGACCGCGGCGGTGGCGTGGGAGCTGGCCGAGGCGAGCGGGGGCCGGTTCCGGCTCGGGCTCGGCACGCAGGTGCGGGCCCACATCGAGCGCCGTTACGGATCGGCGTTCTCCCCGCCCGGACCGCGCCTGCGCGAGTACGTGCAGGCGGTGCGGGCGTGCTTCCGCGCGTTCACCGGTGAGGAGAAGCTCGACTTCCAGGGCGAGCACTGGTCGATGACGCTGCTGCCGGCCCAGTGGTCACCGGGCACGATCGACGTGCCAGCGCCACCGATCGACGTCGCCGCGGTCAACCCGTGGATGCTCCGCATGGCCGGCGAGGTCGCCGACGGGGTGCACGTCCATCCCCTGAACAACGCCACCTACCTGCGGGAGACGGTGCTGCCCAACGTCGCCGCCGGCGCAGCCAAGGCCGGGCGCGCCGCGGCCGACGTGCAGCTCATCGTGCCGTGCTTCACGGTCGTCGGCGACACCGACGAGGAGAAGGACCGCTGGCGCGAGCTGGCCCGCAACCAGGTGGCGTTCTACGGCTCGACGCCGAACTACGCGTTCATCTTCGACCAGCTCGGTCGCGAGGGCACCACCGCGAAGGTGCGCGAGAAGCAGAAGGCGGGCGACTTCGCCGGCATGGCGTCGGTGATCGACGACGACCTCCTCGCCCACTTCGTGGTGGAGTCGGACTGGAGCGGCGCCGCCGACGCGATCAGGGCGCGCTACGACGGCATCGTCGCGCGTGTCGTCGTCTACTTCGGCGCGTTCGACCCGGCCAACCTCCCCCGGTGGGGCGACGTCGCTGACGCGCTGGCCCGCTGACTCGCGTGCACGCGCCGGGACCACCTGGATGAGACATCCGCGGCCGATCGTCGCATAGGGTTCGAACGTGACCGATCTCCGGGGTGCCTCCGCAATCGTCGGCGTCGCCGACCGCGCCAGTCCGACCGGCAAGCTCGAGCGCTCCGGCCGGGCCCTCGAGATCGACGTCATCGCCGAGGCGCTCGCGGACGCCGGCCTCGGCATCGGCGACGTCGACGGCATCTGCTGCGCGACGGGGATGATGGCGTCGGTCGACCTCGCCGAGTACCTGGGCATCCAGCCTCGGTGGACCGACAGCACGATGACGGGTGGGTCGAGCTTCGAGGTCCACGTCGAGCACGCCGCCGCCGCGATCGCCGCCGACCTCTGCGACGTAGCCCTCATCGTGTACGCGGCTACCCCTCGCAGCCGGGGCCAGGGCATGGGCGGCATGTCGGGCGCCATGGCCGGGATGGGCGGCGAGATGCCCATGCTCGAGTGGGACCTGCCCTACGGCTTCGGGGTGCCGGCCGCCAGCTACGCCCTCGCCGCCAGCCGTCACATGGCGCAGTACGGCACGACGTCCGAGCAGCTCGCCGCCATCGCGGTGTCGACGCGGGCGTGGGCCGCCCACAACCCGTCGGCCCGCTACCGCGACCCGATCACGGTCGACGACGTGCTCGCCTCGCCCTACGTCGCCACCCCGCTCCACAAGCTCGACTGCTGCCTCGTGACCGACGGCGCCGGCGCCGTCGTGCTCGCCCGGGCGGACCGCGCGGCAGACCTGGCGCAGCCCCCGGTGTACGTGCTCGGCGCCGCCACCTCGCACACCCACGGCATGTCGATCAGCCAGATGCCCGATCTCACCGTGACGGCGGGCGCCGTCTCCGGGCCCGCGGCGTTCTCGATCGCCCGTGTCGGGCCGTCCGACGTCGACCTCGTGATGACCTACGACAGCTTCACGATCACGGTGCTGCTCGCGCTCGAGGACCTCGGCTTCTGCGCCAAGGGCGAGGGAGGCGCGTTCGTCGAAGGGGGCCGCCTCGGGCCGGGAGGGGACCTGCCGACCAACACCAACGGCGGCGGCCTCTCCTACACGCACCCCGGCATGTACGGCATCTTCCTGCTCGTGGAAGCGGCGAGGCAGCTCCGAGGCGAGTGCGGCGACCGCCAGGTCGACGGAGCCGAGGTCGCCGTCGCCCACGGCTGCGGCGGGGTGCTCTCCGCCACCTCCACGGTCCTCCTCGGCACGGCGGCGACACGCTGATGCCGCGGATCGAGCCCGCGGCGTCAGCGCTGACCGAGCCGTTCTGGGCTGCGACGCGAGAGCGGCGCCTGCTCGTCCAGTGGTGCGAGGCGTGTGATGCCGGCATCTACTGGCCCCGGGCCGCGTGCCCGCGGTGCCTCACCGACGAGCACCTCGGTTGGCGGCCCTCGGTCGGTACGGGAACGGTGTACGCCGCCAGCGTGCTGCATCAGCCCGGCAACCCGATGATGGCCGACCGTGTGCCCTACGTGCTGGCGCTCGTCGACCTGGACGAGGGAGTCCGGATGGCGACCAACGTCGTGGGCTGTGACCCGGATGACGTCGCAGTGGGCATGGCCGTGCGCGTCGACTGGGAGGCGCTCAGCGACGGGCGCAACCTGCCGGTCTTCAGCCCGGCCGGCTGAGCCGGCTGCCTCACCGGGCCGCGAGGAGCCCCGCCCCGGCTCCCGGCCGGCCCGCTCGGCCTCCTCGGCGAAGTCGGCCGTCGACGTCCTGGTCGCCGCCGCTCACGAGGATGTTGAAGTTGTCCATGCGCCGCTGCTGCCATCCGGGCTCGAGGGACGCCGCCCACACCGGGTTGGTCTCCCGGTTGTTGCGCACACGTCGACCGACGACGGCGCCCGCTGGAACACGTAGAGATGCTCAGCCCACTCGCCGAGGTGCGGGATGCACTGCACAGCCGTCGCCCCGGTGCCGATGATGCCGACCCGCTTGTTCGTGAGCTTCGTGAGGTCGCCCGACGATTCGTCGCCCGTGTAGCCGTAATCCCATCGGCTGGTGTGGAACGTATAGCCCTTGAACTCGTTGATGCCCGGTATGCCGGGCAACTTGGGCCGGCTGAGCGGGCCGTTGGCCATGGCGACGAACTGCGCCTTCACGCGGTCGGCGCGGTCGGTGCTGATGATCCAGCGCGCCTCGGTCTCGTCCCACCGCAGCTCGGTCACGTTCGTCTGGAAGCAGGCGTCGTCGTACAGGCGGCAGTGGCGGACGATGGCCCGGCTGTGCTCGAGCCGGGTTGTTCTACCCGACGTGGTCGACGTGGAGGTGGGTGCACACGACGGTGTCGATCGACTCCGGCGCGAACCCCGCCGCCAGTGAGCCGGTCGAGGAACGGCGTGTCGAGCCCGTTGAACAGGTCGGCGCCGATCCCGGTGCGGGGCTTGTGGTTCCCGCCCCGGTGTCGACGAGGATGCGGCGGTCGCCGACGGCGAGGGCGAAGGTGTGGAAGCTGAGCGGCATCGTCTCGCCGCCCCCGACGAAGCGCTCGGCCACCCACCGGTGGCGCTCGAGGTCGGCGGACTCGAAGTCGAGGAGGAACACACCCCGCACGTTCACGCGGCACGCGACAAACTGTGCCTCGTGACGCATCGATCGAAGGGCGAGGGCGCGCGGTGAGGTTCAACCTCTTCATGTACTGCACCGTCGGCCGGCGAGCCGAGCTCGAGGCCGGCCTCGCCGGTCTGCGCCCCGAGCTCTACCAGCGAATGCTCGACGAGATCGCCGAGTACGCACGCGTCGCCGACCAAGCGGGCTTCGCCGGGTTCGGCCATCCCGAGCACCATCTGCAGATCGAGGGGTTCGAGGCGTCGAACGACCCCGGGCTGATGGCGATGTGGCTCGGGCAGCACACCGAGCGATTGCGGGTCATCACGTGCGGCTTCGTGTCGACGACCCACAACCCGCTGCGCACGGCGGAGAGCATCGCCACCCTCGACCACATGCTCGGCGGTCGCTTCGGCGTCGGGCTCGTGCGCGGCTACCAGGCGCGATGGGTCGAGAACTTCAAGATCCGTCCCGACCTCGCCGCCGTCGGGCCGTGGAACAAGGACTCGGCCGACGACGACCGCAACCGCGACTACTTCGCCGAGTTCGTCGACATCGTCGTGACCGCCCTCACGCGCGAGACGTTCTCCTACGAGGGGCAGTTCTGGCGGTTCCCGCCCGAGGACTTCGTGAACCCGCACCGTCACGACGTGTACACGCGCTTCGGTGCCGGCGTCGACGAGGACATGCGCATCCGCGAGATCGGCATCGCCCCCCGTCCGCTGCAGCGACCCCATCCCCCGCTCTACGGCGGGTTCACCAACTCGATGCGCACCGCCATCTTCTGGGCCCGCTACGCCGGCAAGCCGATCGTGCTCGCCTCCGACCTCGAGTTCTGCCGTTCCCTCTGGGCGGCCTACCGGGAGGAGGCCGAACGCTGGGGCCACGACATCGCTCCCGGCGAGGAGGCAGGCTGGGGTGGGCTGGCGATCGTGGCCCCGACCGACGCCATCGCTCGGGAGTGGGCCGAGGACATGCTCTGGTTCTGGGACACGTGGTCGACGCCGTTCGGCCAGGGTCGGCCCGAGATGCTCATCGGCAGCCCCGGCACGATCAGCCGGCGCATCGAGGAGGCGACCGGAACCTTCGCGTTCGAGGACATGTTCCTCCTCATCCCACAGGGCATCCACGACAGCAGCCAGATCCTCACGTCGCTCGAGCTGCTGGCGACAGAGGTCCTGCCACGGTTCAGCTGAAGGAGGCGCGCCGTGTACCCAGGAACCCATGCGAAGTCGACGCCCGGCAAGGTGGCGCATGTGATGACCGGCTCCGGCGAGCGGGTCACCTACCGCGAGCTCGACCAGTGCTCCAACCGCCTGGCCCAGCTCATGTGGGCGGCGGGCCTGCGGCCCGGCGACCACGTGGCCGTGCTGCTCGAGAACCACGTGCGCTATCCGGAGGTGTACTGGGCGGCGACCCGCTCGGGGCTGTACCTCACCACGGTGAACCGGTACCTCACCGGCGAGGAGGCGGCGTACATCGTCGAGGACTGCGGCGCCCAGGTGCTCGTCACCTCGGCCGCGCTGCGGGACGTCGCCGTCGATGTCGCCCAGCGCGTCCCCGGGTGCCCCGTCCGGCTCATGGCCGACGGCGTCGCCGAGGGCTACGAGTCCTACGAGGACGCTGTCGCCCGCCATCCGGCCGGGCCGCTGGCCGAAGAGCCGATGGGCGAGCTGATGCTCTACAGCTCGGGCACCACCGGGCGGCCCAAGGGGATCAAGCGGCCACTCCCGGGCCGCCACGTCGGCGAGAGCGCCGGCATCTCAAGCCTGCTCGGCCCGCTGTTCCACATGGACGCCGACACCGTGTACCTGTCGCCGGCGCCGATGTACCACTCGGCGCCGCTCGGCTTCTCCATGGGTGTCCAGACGCTGGGCGGCACTGTCGTGATCATGGAGAAGTTCGACCCCGAGGCGGCGCCCGCCGCCATCGAGGCGCACCGGGTCACCCACAGCCAGTGGGTGCCGACCATGTTCAGCCGAATGCTCAAGCTCCCCGAGGAGACCCGTACCCGGCACGACCTCTCCTCGCACCGCGTCGCGATCCACGCCGCGGCGCCGTGCCCGGTGGGCGTGAAGGAGCAGATGATCCGGTGGTGGGGGCCGATCCTGTTCGAGTACTACGGCGGGACCGAGGTGAACGGCCTCACCTACATCACCTCCGAGGAGTGGCTCACCCACCGCGGCTCGGTCGGCCGTCCGGTGCTCGGCACCATCCACATCTGCGACGAGTCCGGCGCCGAGCTGCCGACCGGCGAGACCGGGCTGGTGTACTTCGAGCTGCCGCAGCGACCCTTCGAGTACCACGGCGACCCCGAGAAGACGCGCAAGGCCGAGCACCCCGAACACCCGAACTGGACCGCCCTCGGCGACGTCGGCTACGTCGACGACGAGGGCTACCTGTACCTCACCGACCGGGCGACGTTCATGATCATCTCCGGAGGCGTCAACATCTACCCGCAGGAGATCGAGGACGTCCTGGTCCTGCACCCCGACGTGGCCGACGTGGCGGTGATCGGCGTCCCCAACGAGGAGTTCGGCGAAGAGGTCAAGGCGGTGGTGCAGCCGGCGGACCGGGCGACCGCCGGCCCCGAGCTCGCCCAGCGGCTCCTCGCCTACTGCCGCGAACACCTTGCCGGCTACAAGGTGCCGCGCTCGGTCGACTTCGAGGACGAGCTGCCACGCCTGCCCACCGGCAAGCTGTACAAGCGCATCCTGCGCGACCGCTACTGGGGCAAGACCGAATCTCGCATCGTCTGACCGCACGCGCGACTCGACACATACGAGGTCGTCGGGCGCCGTCAGGTGCGCCGAGATCAGCCTCCGGCGAACCGGTACGCGGCCGCACGACCGTGGTCGCTACTCCAGCGGCGTTGCCGCCTCGTCGAACAGCGAGCCAAGCCGGGCCGACTCGGGCACGTCGGCGGGGACCAAGTGCAGGTGACGATGATGCGGCCGCTGTCTGAGCCTGAGTGCTTTCGGTGTCAACCCTGCGCGTGACCTGCGCCCGATGCCCGTCACGCCTCCACGCCGCCGACCGGATCGTCGCTCGCACCGCGACGGATCACCGCGCCGAGAGCTTTCGCCATCACCACCGCGAAGACGGCGAGGACCGCGTACATCGGGAGGTAGCGCCGGACGCTGTCGGCGACATGCAGGACGGCGCGGAAGTGCGGAGCGTCGACATCCACCGGCGGCCGGCCGCCGATCGGCACGCGATCGTCGCCCACGCCACCACCGACAGGAACGGTCGCCATGGACCCCCCCAGCCCGAGCGCCCGCCATCGAGTCGCTCGGGCTGGTGCGAGCACATGACACTCAACCGTGTCAACGGCGGGCGAGACACGATGCGGCACCCGTTACATGTTGTCGCCGGTCGCGGCTGCGTCGCTCAGGCGGTGATCGCTTTCATGCGTTCCTGGAACGCCTGCTGCTCGGGCCCGGGGGCGGCGCCGCCCTGCATCGCCATCAGCTTGCTCATGTCGCCCTCGACCTTGATCTGGCCCGACATGAACGCCTGCATCGCCGCCTGCTGGTTTCCCTCGATGAACATCGACTTGGCGACATCGAACGGGACGATCAGCTTGGTGGCGGCGTCGGCCGCCGGGCCCTGGACGAACTGGCCGCCCTGCATGCTGAGCTCCTTGTCGCCGTCAGGACCGCCGGTGACGGTGATGTTGAGCTTCAGGTCGGCCATCGCCGCCGGGACGGGCGGGTCGCCCAGCTCGGCCCGCAGCTTGTCGACGGCCTCGAACCAGTCGCTGGACAGAAACGTGTGGGACATGGGGTGGTGCCTCCTCGTTGTTGGCTTGGACAGGAAAGGTGGTCAGCCGGCGCGCTGGGTGCCGACCTTGAGGTCGCGGAACGGGACGTCCTTGTCGACTCTCGGCTCGGCCGGGAGGCCGAGCACCCGCTCGCCGATGATGTTGCGCTGGATTTGATCGGTGCCGCCGGCGATCGACACGGCAGGGCTGAAGAGCGCCAGCATCTGGAGCATGCCGCCCATGGGCGCGTCGGTCCCATTGAGCATGCCGTGCGCGCCCTCGATCGAGAGTCCGGTGTCGCGCAGCGCCCGGACGATCGTCGAGGCCATCAGCTTGCCGGTCGAGACCGCGGGGCCAGGGCGCTCGCCCCGGGCGGCCGCGGCCTGCGCTCGGAGACCCGTGTACCGAGCGATCTCGAGGAGCGAGTAGAGGCGAGCCACCTCTTGACGGACGACCGCGTCGCCGCCGCGGCCGAACAGCTGCGGAAGTGACTTGACCATCGCCCCGCCCCCGCCGCCGAAGGCAGCCGCCATCCCCGCCATCTCGCCACCCGGGGACCCCTTGGCCAGGTCGCCGACGCGAGCGTCGAGATCGGTCGCCCCGAACATCGCGCCGCCGCCCGTCCCACCCATGGATCCGGCACCCAGCGAGCTGCGCTCGTGGGCGAGCGTCGTCACCGCCACCGCCCAACCCTCGTCGACGTCGCCGATCACGTTCTCGTGCGGCACACGGGCATCGCTGAAGAACACCTCGTTGAAGGTGGCGCCGCCGGTCATTTCCTTCAGCGGGCGTACCTCGACGCCCGGCTGGTCCATGTCGAGGACGAAGTAGGTGATCCCCTTGTGCTTGGGCTGGTCGGGGTTGGAGCGAGCGATGAGGATCCCCCACCGCGAGAACTGCGCACCCGAGGTCCACACCTTCTGCCCGTTCACGACCCACTCGTCGCCATCACGAACGGCGCGCGTCTGCAGGCTGGCGAGGTCCGATCCCGAGCCCGGCTCGCTGAAGAGCTGGCACCAGACCTCCTTGCCGGTGACCATGGCGGGCAAGAACCGGCGCCGCTGCTCGTCGGTCCCGTGGGTGACGATCGTCGGTCCCGCCATCATCACCCCGATGCCGCTCGGCGGTCCGAACGCGCCCACGCGAGCCCGCTCCTCCGCCACGACGGCAGCCTGTTGGGAGCTCAGGCCCTTGCCGTACCAGTTCGGGTCCCACGTCGGGAAGCCCCACCCCGACGCCGCCAACCGCTCCCACCACTCGCCGAGGCTGAGAGAAGGATCCCACGCCTCCTCGAACCAGGCGCGGGCCTCAGCCCGTGTCGCGTCGCTCATGAACACGCATTCTTCACCCGAACGGGTGCACCATTGCAACAGGAGCCGCACATCGTCTCGTGTGGCATTCGCCACACGGACGACCGTCGAAGGCCCGGGGCCGAGACGCTCAAGGTGCCCGGTGGGGTGCCGATGGGACTCTCGTGGACTCATCGGGGACGGAGGCGAGCGGGGCGCGGCACGCCACCGGGGACACCACCAGGATCATCGTGTCGCACGTCCGGGCCAAGGGCGGCGACGACGCCGTGGCCCGCGTACTCGCCGCCGCCGGCGACCGGCGCTCGGCGCAGGAGCTCGAACAGGACACGTGCTGGAGCAGCTACGAGCAGGCATGCGCCCTGTTCGACGCCGCCGTGGAGGTCCTCGGCGACGCCCACACCTTCCGGGACCTCTCGGCGGTCCACGACGCCAACCGGCGACGGGCCAACCGCGTCGGGGGCGAGACCACCCGCGTCTTCCAGACGCTCGGCTCGCCGGGAGAGATCTTCGAGCACATCGACGTGGTCGCCACGCGCTACCTGACAGTCGCCAGGATGGAGGCGGTCCAGGTCGCCGACGACTTCGCGGTCGTGGCGGCCACGGGCACCGACGAGTTCCCTCGGTACCCCGCTCTGTGCGACTTCACGGCCGGCTTGATGGGCTCGGCACCGATCCTCTTCGGGTTCGAGCCGGCAACGGTCATCGAGGAGGCGTGCCAGCACCGGGGCGACGACCGCTGCGTCTTCCGCGTGACGTGGGACCCCACCGTCGATGAGCGGGACGAGCCCGTCCTGCGGCACCGCAACCTCGAGCTCCAGGTGTCGCTGCTGACTGCCCGCCTGAACAACCTGCGGGCGGCGGCCGCGGACCTCGTCTCCGGCGACGACCTCGACACCGTCCTCGCCCGGGTCACGGCCCGCGCCGGCATCGCCGTGCGCGCGCCCAGGTTCCTCCTGGTGCTGGCCACCGAGCCCGGCCAGCCGCCGCGGATCCACCACGACGGCTTCACGAGCGCGGACGAAGCGGGCAAGCTCGCCGCCCGGGTGCAGGGACAAGAGCCGGCACTCGACGACTCGTTGCTCGTCGTGGAGGTCCGGTCGGGTCGTCGGACCTACGGCTCGCTCGTCGCGTGCTACCCGCCAGGGAGCACCTACTTCCCGGAGGAGCGGGTGCTCCTGGAAGCGTATGCCGGGCTGGCGGCCGCCGCGCTCGACGCCGCCACCGCCCTCGACGAGGCGCGCCGTCAGGCCGAGACCGCCAGCGTGCTGCTGGCGCTCGCCGATGCGTTGGCCAAGGTGGGCTCGGCAGGCGATGTGACGGTGCGACTGGCCGAGGCCGTGCCAACGGTCATCGCCGCCGAACGATCGGTGGTCATGCTGTGGGACCCGGTCGACGAGGTCCTCCGAACCTCGGCCTCCCACGGCCTCCCGCCGGCGGCCGACGCGTTGATGCGAGATCTGACCATCAGCCGCACCGACACGCCGTTGCTCGCGAACCTGATGGCCGACGGCACGCCACACTTCATCGACGCCGCGACCGAGAACCCGTTCATGCACGACGTGCTGCACCGATCGGGCGCGACGTCGGTGGTCGCCGTCCCGATCATGGGCGCCAGCGGGTTCCTCGGCATCGTGTGCGCGGGGACCACCAGCGCGACGTCGCCGCTCCGAGGCGATCCCCACGGCGTCGCGCGAGTCCGGGGCATCGCCGCGCAGGCATCGGTCGCGCTGCAAAACGCCATGCTGCTCGAACAGGTGCGCCACCAGGCGATGCACGATGCGCTCACCGGTCTCCCGGGTCGTGAGCTGCTGATCGAGCTCACCGAGCAAGCCCTGCGCGTCGCCAGTCGCGATGGCCACCACGTCGGGCTGCTCTTCGCTGACATCGACCGCCTGAAGGACATCAACGACACGCTCGGCCACCGGATCGGAGACGAGGTGATCCGGTCCCTCGCACAACGGCTGCGCAGCGCGCTCCGTGACGCCGACGTCCTCGCCCGCCTGGGTGGGGACGAGTTCGTGGTGATCCTCCCCCAGGGCACCGCGGCCACCGTCGACGCCGTCACCCGCAAGCTGCGCGCCGCGCTCGATGAACCACTCCGCATCGGGGGCCACGTGCTGGCCATTTCCGCCAGCATCGGTGCCGCCATCTTCCCGGACGACGGCGACACCTACGAGACGCTGATTGCCCGAGCCGATGCCGCGATGTACGTACGGAAAGCGAGCGCCCGAGGAGCGAGCGCCGCGGTCACGGCTTGGGGTCGACGATCGTGAGGGTGCCTTGGGCGGCGCAGACGAGCCGCCCGCCGAAGTAGAGCTCGCCTCGCACGACGGCGCTGCGGTTCGTCATCGCCAGCACGGTCGACTCCGTCTCGACCACGCCCGCCTGCACCGGACCGATGTAGTTCAGCTTCACCTCGGTCGTGGCCGCCCACTGCCCCGGCTTCATCAGCGGGTAGACGACCACGCCGGTGATGTGGTCGACGATGCCCGCGATCACGCCCCCGTGGACGTTGCCGAAGGGTGTCAGCAGCTCGTCGCGGATCGTGGCGCGGCACCAGAGCCGGCCTGGCTCGAACCGCACGAGCTCGATGCCGAGGTAGTCGGGGAGGCCGCCGGCACCGCTCTTGCCGGCCATCGCCAGGAACCGGTCGGCGATCGCCGGGTCGTACCGCTCTTCCATCGTCTGGCGTGCCACGCTGCTCCCCTCGTCCGCGACGCGAGACACACTAGCGTTCATGTTGCATAGCGAGGAGGGCCTGTGACGACCATCGACGACGTGCGCACCGAGACCGAGCAGTGGCTCGACGAGCAGTGGGATCCGTCGATCACCGTGGCCGAGTGGTGGAGTCGGCTCGCCGCGGCGCGGCTGGCGAACCCCATGCTCCCGGAGCCGTGGGGGCGCGGCTGGAGCCGCGAGCAGGCGGCGTCGTTGGCGTCGGCGATGACCGGGCGCGGAGCCCTCGGCCCGCCCACCGGCATCGGGATGATGCTGGCGGTGCCGACGATCCTCGCCCACGGGTCGCCCGACCTGATCGAGCGGTTCGTGCCCAGCATCCTCGACGGCCAGCACGGCTGGTGCCAGCTGTTCTCCGAGCCGGGCGCCGGCTCCGATCTCGCCGGCCTCCAGACCCGCGCCGAGCGCGACGGCGACGAGTGGGGGATCACCGGCCAGAAGGTCTGGACCTCGGGTGGGCAGTGGGCCGACTACGGCATCCTCGTGGCGAGGTCCGACCCCAACCTGCCCAAGCACCGTGGACTCACCTACTTCGCCTTCCCCATGCGCCAGCCCGGTGTCGAGGTCCGCCCCCTCCGGGAGATGACGGGACGAGCCCTGTTCAACGAGGTCTTCATCGACGGTGCCCGGGTCGCCCACGCTGACGTCATCGGCGACGTGCACGACGGGTGGAAGGTGGCCAACACCACGCTGATGGTCGAGCGGGCCGGCATCGGCGGGGCCAATGCGGCCACGCCGAGCGCGGCGGTCGCCGGCACGATCGCTGGCCACCTCGCAAAGCCGGCAGGCAGCTTCGCCGGCATGCGCACCGCGATGGGCGGAGGTGGCGTCGGTCATGCTCGGGTCCGCCAGCTCGTCGAGCTCGCCCGCGAGCGCGGGAAGCTGGACGACCCCGTCATCCGCCAGGACCTGGCCCTCCTCCACTCCCTGGTCGCCATCACGGGGTGGCACATGGGTCGCATGAAGTCGGGTGGCGCCCGGACCGGCGGCGAAGGCAACCTCGCGAAGATCCGCAACAGCGAGATGACCCGCCTGGCGCGCGATCTCGGGTGCGCCATCCTCGGCCCGCACGCCACCGTCACTGGTGATGATGCCGCGAGTGGCGGCGACATCCAGGAGCTCACGCTCATGTCGCCGGCTCCGTCCATCTACGGCGGCACCGACCAGGTGCAGCGCAACATCATCGGCGAGCGGGTGCTGGGCCTTCCGAAGGAACCGGGTCCCGATCGCAACACCCCGTTCCGCGAGCTACCGCAGAACCCGAGGGTCCGATGACCGCCGACGTTCGGACGACGACGATCGACGTCCGCGGCACAACGGTGCCGTGCCTCGTCGGGGGCGACGGCCCACCGCTGCTGTGGTTGCACGGCGCCGGCGGGAGCGACTCGTGGTCGCCCGCCCAGGACGCGCTGGCGACGGCGTTCACGGTGTGGGCGCCGGCGCACCCGGGCTTCGCCGGCACGCCGCTGCCCGACTGGGTGCGCGACGTGCACGACCTCGCGTTCCACTACGTCGACTTCCTCGCTACCACCAGCCTCGATCGGCCGACGGTGGTGGGCATCTCGCTCGGGGGCTGGATCGCCACCGACCTGGCCGTGCACCGGCCCGACCTCGTCGACGCGCTTGTGCTCGTCGACGCGCTCGGCCTGCGTCCCGAGTCGCCGATGCCGGACCTGTTCATCATGGAGCCGGCCGCGGCCATGGGCGTGCTGTTCAACGGGCCGCCGCCCATGCCACCGCCGGGCGCGGACGGCGGCGACCCGATGGACATGATCGTGCGCATGTACGAAGAGCAGGCGGCGGCCGCCCGCATCATGTGGAAGCGGTCCTACGACCCGCGCCTGGAACGGCGACTGCATCACCTGACCATGCCGACGCTCGTCATCTGGGGCGGAGACGATCGCCTGCTGCCGGCCGAGCACGGCCGGCGGCTCGCCGACCTCATCCCCGGCGCCCGCGTCGAGATCCTCGACGGCGTCGGCCACGTCGTACCGCTCGAGGCACCCGACGCCTTCGCCCGCCTCGTCACCGAGTTCGCGCTCGCCTCGATCGGAGGTCCCTCGTGAAGCTCTTCAACTTCCATCTCATGCCGTGGCCGAAGATCCCGGCCGACGTGCGCGAGCGCTACACGTCGTCGTGGGTTCTCATGCCCAACACCGTGTACGACCCCGTCGAGGGCACCGGGCTCTACGCCGAGTACCTCGACCAGCTCGTGTTCGCGGATGAGATCGGCTTCGACGCGGTGTGCGTGAACGAGCACCACCAGAACGGCTACGGCACGATGCCGTCACCGAACATCATCGCCGGCGTGCTGGCGGGCCGGACGAAGAACGCCAAGATCGCCATCCTCGGCAACGGCATCGCCCTGCGGGAGAACCCGCTGCGGGTCGCCGAGGAGATCGCCATGCTCGACGTCATCACCGGCGGGCGCATCATCTCCGGCTTCGTGCGCGGCATCGGTGCCGAGTACTTCTCGCTCAACATCGACCCCAGCACCTCGCGGGCACGCTTCCACGAAGCGCACGACCTCATCGTCAAGGCGTGGACCGAGCCGGGGCCGTTCGCGTGGGACGGCGAGCACTACAGCTACAAGTACGTCAACGTGTGGCCGCGCCCGCTGCAGCAGCCCCACCCGCCGATCTTCGTGCCTTCCCAAGGATCCTCCGAGACGATCGAGTGGGCCGCCGAGCACCGCTACCCCTACGTGTGCACGTACACGCCGATGCCCCAGCTCATCCGCTACTACGACGAGTACCGCCGTCTCGCCGAGGAGCGCTTCGGTTACACGGCCGGCCCCGAGCAGTTCGGGTGGACGTCGCTCATCTACGTGGCCGAGACCGAGCAGGAGGCGCTCGACGCCGTCGCACCGCACGTCCGGTACTTCACCGAGCGATGCTTCGCGCTGCCGCCCCAGATGCTCATGCCGCCCGGCTACACGACCTCGGGATCGTTCCGGCGCATGCTCGAGGCGCGCGGGATCGGCGGGCCCCAGGCCGCGCCCGACCTCAACGCCGGTGAGGTGCTCATCGGCACCCCGGACCAGGTCGGCGAGCGGCTCGTCAGCAACATGGAGCGCTGCGGCGCCGGGATCTTCATGGGCATGTTCCAGGTCGGCGACATGCCGCATACCAAGGTCATGCGGTCGATGGAGCTGTTCGCCGACAAGGTGCTTCCGCACCTGCCCCGAGACGCCGCGGGCGCGACCGTCGGCTGAACCCGGGGCGCCTCCTCAGGCCCGCTGGAGGATGTGGATCACGCAGACCGAGCCGGCGCCCATCATGTGGGCGAGGCCCGTGCGCGCACCCTCGACCTGGCGGGCGCCCGCCTCACCCCGCAGCTGCTGCACGGTGTCCCAGATCTGGGCCAGCCCCGTCGGGCCCACCGGGTGGCCCCGCCCGATGAGCCCGCCGTCGGTCGAGAACGGGATGCGGCCGCCGATCGAGGTGGCACCCTCGGCCACGAGCTTGTCGCCCTCGCCGTCCCCGCAGATGCCGAGCAGCTCGTAGTACTGGAGTTCCTCCACTGGGAAGGCGTCGTGCACGTGCACGAGGTCGAGATCGGCCGGTCCGACACCCGCGGCCTCGTAGGCGGCGTGGCTCGTGCTGCGGGTCAGCTCGGGCGGGCCGACCACCGCACCCATGAAGACGTGGCCGGGCGTGTAGCGCTCGGACTGGAGCTGACTGGTGAGGACGCGGACGAGTGGGTGCCCGGTGGAGGCGCGCACCCGCTCGGCCATGGCGCGGTCGGCGACGATGGCGCACGCCGCGCCGCCGCCCACGGCCGCGGCCATCATCGACGTGTGCGGGTAGGCGATCATCGTCGACGCCAGCACCTCCTCGACCGTGACGTCGTGATCGGCTTGGCGCTGTGCGTAGGGGTTCAAACGAGCGTGGTTCCAGTTCTTGGCGGCGATGGCGGCATACGTCTCGACCGTCGTGCCCGCCTCGTGCATGCGCCGCACCGCCCACAAGG
Source organism: Acidimicrobiales bacterium (assembly GCA_035540955.1). Lineage (GTDB taxonomy): Bacteria > Actinomycetota > Acidimicrobiia > Acidimicrobiales > CADCSY01 > DATLFP01. Next base: position 2,122 of record DATLFP010000215.1, on the reverse strand, counting down.
CAAAGAACGCGGCGGGCAGGAGGACGCTCTCGACCGACGGTCGCCCGAACATGGACGCGAAGCCGCCGCCCATGCCACGGCCACCTCCCTGCATCATCGCCGCCGGACTGGCGTCGAACCCGAGCGCCATGGCGCAGCGGGCGTGGCCCCCCGCGACCGACAGCACCGCCTCGCGGAACGCAGAGGAGCCGGTGGCCGACGCGTTCTCGACGTGGGTCACCGACGCGCCGGTGAGCCCGAAGTCCTTGGCGAGGGTGACGCCCAGCATCGGCGCGCCCGTGATGTAGCCGTTGTACAGCGACCCGACCGCGTCGAACTCGATGCCGGCGTCGCGCAGGGCGTTGATGCCGGCCTCGTAGGCCATGTCCCGGACAGGGATCGGCTCGCCCGAGATGCGATGCATCCCGACGCCGATCACGTAGACGTCGTCGAGCGCCACGTCAGTCACCCTCGCGCTTGGCCCGGAAGCAGTACGTGCACAGCTCGTTGCTGTCGTCATCGGTGGTGACCGGCAGCAGGTCGAGCACCATCGGCATGCCGATCTCCCAGTCGCCCATGGCGCCGAGAAGACGAGTCTGGACCCGGACTCCCTCCGGCAGGTCGACCTGGCCGATGCCGTGGGGCTCGCCGCCACCGCTCATCGTCCCGTACTTCATCGTCTGGAGCCACGTCCAGGAGTAGAGGACGCCCTCGGTCGACAATGCTCGGTCTTCCACGGGGCCGAAGGTGATCGGGCACCGCTTCCGGCGCGGGAAGAAGTGCTCGTCGGCGCCCGGGCTGTAGGAGCCGATCAGCCGCGGGCGCGGGTGCGCGGCGTCGGGCAGGTGGAAGTAGCCGTCCTCGAGCGCGAGCTGGGTGGTCACGAACGGAACTCGCAGCGGCCCTGGTCGACGACGACGTCGCCGTCCTGTCGCACCGTCTGGAAGACCGCGCTCGTGCCGTCGACCCACATCTTCACCGTGAGCGCGTCGCCGGGCATCACCGGCTTGGAGAACCGCGCGTCCATCGAGACGAACCGGGCGGGATCCGAGCCGCACAGCGTGTGCAGCAGCGCCCGGCCGGTGAAGCCGTAGGTGCACAGCCCGTGGAGGATGGGACGATCGAAGCCGGCCAGCGCCGCGAAGCTCGGGTCGGAGTGCAGCGGGTTGCGGTCGCCCGACAGCCGGTACACCAGCGTCTGGTCGCGACGGGTCTCGTAGGTGACCTCGTGGTCGGGGGCGCGGTCGGGCGCGGCGTTCGCCGAGGTCGACGGGCCGCGGTCACCGCCCCAGCCCCCCTCGCCGCGAACGAACAGCGACGCCGTGGTGGTGAACATCGGCTCGCCGGTGGCGGCGTCGATCGCCTCGCTCGCCGTGGCGATCACCCCACCGGAGCCCTTGTCGTAGATGCCCGTGATCTTGCCGGTGACCCGGACCGTGCCCTCGACCGGCAGCGGCCGGTGCAGGCGCACGCCCTGCTCGCCGTGCACCATCATGGCCAGGTCGAAGGTGCCGGCCTTGCTCATCGCCCCCATGCCCGCCATCCCGGCGATGACCGCGAACGTGGGCAGCACCTGCTGAGGGACGCCCTGGGAGTTCTCGGTGGTGAACGCCAGCTCCTCGTTCACCGGATCGATCTGGCCCGCGCCGACGCCGATGGCGTAGAGCAGGCAGTCCTTCGATGTCCACGACCGCTCGATCGGGTCACCGGTGGCGCCGACGGCATCAGGGTTCAGCGGCATCGGTCTTCCTCCTCAGTCTCAGCCGAACAGGCCGGGTAGGGGGGCCGCCTCGGCGACCAGCTTCTGGACCGTCTCAGTGAGCTCGGCGGGATCCCAGCGGTCGCCCTTGTCGACGCCAGGCCCGCGGTGCCAGCCCTCGGCGATGCTGATCTGACCGCCGGCGACGTTGAACACCCGGCCGGAGATGCCCGCCGACAGACCCGAGCCGAGCCACACCACGAGCGGGGCGATGTTCTCCGGCGCCATCGTGTCGAACTCCTCGGGCTTGCGCTCGGCCGCCCGCTGGCCCATGCCCAGGTTCTCGGTCATGCGAGTGAGCGCGCCGGGGGCGATGGCGTTGACCCGCACGCCGTACCGCTCGAGCTCCTTCGACGCGATGATCGTGAACGAGGCGATGCCTGC
>DATLFP010000214.1:0-15261 GCA_035540955.1 Acidimicrobiales bacterium | reverse complement strand
CCGTTCACCTTCGAGGTGGCCGCCGCGGCGACGGCCCGGCGGGTCATCAAGAGCGCCATCGTGCTGCCCTCGGTCCGCATGCCCGATGCCGAGGACATCGTCGTCGACGGCGGCGTGCTGCACCGCGACGCCGCCGAGGTGCGCGACGACGTGCTCGACGCCCTCGAGGCGCTCGACGGCGAGCTGTCGGCGGCGGTGTGCGAGGCCTATGAGACCACCGGCGAGACCTGCACGGTGCCCGACGACCCCATCGACACCGGCCGGCTGTTCGGACCGTTCCTCCAGGACGTGCGCGACGCCACCGACCCGCCGCCGGGATCGACCCCCACCATCGACCAGGTGCTCGGCTACCACGCCGGCACCGGCGACCCGGTCTGGATCATCGGCGGGCTGCGGCCCCTGCCGCTCGAGGACGTGTACGGGCCCGAGGTGTGGCCGCTCCTCGACCCGCACCTCGTCACCGACACCACTTATGTCCCCGCCCTCGACGTCCTCCCCGCGCTCGTGGTGCGCGACGGCGACTCCTACCGGCTCCAGCCCATCGACCCGGTCGCGGTGCTCAGCACCCCCGGGCTCTACAAGGCGCGGTTGGTGCGATGAAGGCGCTGCGCGATCAGCGGGGCGCTGCGCTCGTCGAGTTCAGCCTCGTCCTGCCCCTCCTCGTGCTCGTCGTCGGCGCCGTCTTCTCGATGCTCTGGATGATGACGGTGCGCTCGTCGGTCACCGGCGCCGCCCGCGATGGGGTCCGCTTCGCGTCGATCCCCGCCTGCTGCCCGGCGCAGTACCCCGACGCCGAGGAGGTCGAGGCCTACGTGCGCGACCGCGCCAGCTTCGAGGTGAACGACGTCGAGGTCGTCGTTCCGGAGCGGACCAACGATGTCGTGTCGGTCACCGTCTCGGCCGACCTGCCCGTCCTCTTCCGGGCCTTCGGCGCACTGCTCGGCAACAGCGACCTCACGTTCGAGACCACGGCCAAGGCGAGGGCCGAGTGATGCGCGGCAACGAGCGCGGGTCGAGCCTGGTCGAGACGCCCGTGGCCATCTGCATCCTGCTCCTCCTGGGGATGGGCGTCGTCACGATCGTCCAGGTCGTGTGGACCCACCTCGATCTCGCGTCGAGCGTCCGGACGGCCACCCGCTACGCCTCCCACGTCGACTACGACCCGGTCGAGGGAGGCAACGACCGGCGCCGCACCGAGGCGCAGGTGCAGGCGTGGATGGCGGAGGTGGCCGCCGCCGCCGGCGTCGCGCCCGAGGACGTCACCGTGGTGGCGCGCGACCGCTTCGGCGACGAGGTGCCCCTCACCCACGCGGTCGCAGGCGACACCGTCGTCGTGACCGCCCGCATCACCGTCTCCAACCCCGTGTACCGCCTGGCCGCCGCCGTGACCAACGCCGCCGGTGCGGTCGTCGGTGCCGAGTCGGTCTTCGATCCCGATGGTGTCGACGTGATGGCCGAGGCCGTCACGTTCGTCGAGTGAACAAGGAGTCCCCGTGAAGAAGACATCCAACCTGCTGGTCCTGGTCGGGCTGCTGGCCTTCCTGCTCGGCTCGGGGCTGGTGATCAGCGTCCTCCAGCGGGAGCGCCGAGACTCGGCGCCACCGCCGGCGTCGGCCGCGGTGCTCGTGGCCCGCCAGGCCATCCCCGCCGGCACCGCCGCCGACGAGGCCGTGGCCGCCGGCACGATCGTGCGGCGGGAGGTCGACGACGACGCCCGCCCCGCCACCGCCCTCGCCTCCCTCAGCGAGCTGTCGGGACGCACGATCGACGTCGACGTCGCCGCCGGCGAGCCGCTGGTGACCTCGCACCTCCGTCCGCTGACCCTGCGGGCCGGCGCCATCGAGATCCCGCCCGGCAAGCAGGGCGTGGCGGTGCAGCTCGGCTTCGTCGCCGGCGGCGCCGGCTACGTCGGGCGGGGCGACTTCGTGAACCTCTACGGCAACGTGGTGCCCTCTGAAGCCGAGGGCACGGTGACCAAGCTCGTCCTCGGCAACATCGAGGTGCTCGACGTCTCCAGCGAGATCGCCCCCCGCCGCGACATCGGCGACGAGCGGCCCACCGGCAGCGCCCTCACCTACCTGCTGGCGCTCACGCCCGAGGAGGCCGAGCGGGTCATCTTCCTCTCCGCCAACGGCGAGCTCTGGGTCGCCCTCGCCGGCGACGAGGCCGCACCCCTGCCCGCAACCCCCGGCCGTCGGGCCGCCGACGTCCTCCAGTAGGTGGCTGCCGTGAACCCCATGAAGATCGTCGTGGCCGACCGGTCCGACTCGCTGGTCAACGCCGTGCACCAGTCGGTCGGCGCCCTGCGTCACGCCGTGGAGATCGTGCCGTGCAGCAGGGTCGCCGAGCTGGCCGACGTGTTCACCAGCAACGGGCCGGTCGACATCCTCGTCGCCGGGTCGTCGCTGATGAGCCGGGCCGGCCTCGGCCGCATCGCCGCCATCCACGACGCGAACCCGGCGCTCAGCGTCGTGCTCGTGTCCGGCGGGCAGCCCGACGTCCACCTCGCCGACATCATCCGGGCGGGCGCCATGGACCTGCTCAGCTCGCCGGTGCGCCCGTCGGTCCTCGCCTCCTCGCTGGAGCGGGCGATCGAGCGGCGCCGGGCCCTCGTCGGTCAGGTGGACGCGGTCGTGCCCACCGGCGGGGCCACCTTCACGGTGGCGTCGGCCACCGGCGGGTGCGGCAAGACGTTCTACGCCACGAACCTCGCGTACTTCCTCGCCCACCACACCGGTCGACGGGTCTGCATCGCCGACTTCGACCTGCAGTTCGGCGAGGTGAGCACCGCCCTCCGGCTGCGGCCGAAGTACACGAGCTTCGACCTCGTCGAGCGCCTGGAGGACGAGGCCCTCGACGAGCACATCGACGAGTACCTGGTGGCCCACGAGAGCGGCTTCTCGGTCCTGGCCGCGCCCAAGGACCCGACGGAGGCCGATCGCTTCTCCTCGCAGGACGTCACCCGGATCATCGACGCCCTCCGCCGCCGCTTCGACTACGTGATCGTCGACACCCCGGCCCAGCTCAGCGAGATCGTGCTTGCGGCCTTCGATCGCTCCGACCTGCTCTTCACCCTCGCCACCCTCGACCTGCCGAGCGTGCGCAACATGGGCGTGTTCCTCACCACGCTGCAGCGGCTCAAGATCCCGGCCGACAACGTCCAGCTGATCCTCAACAAGGCCGAGTCGAACGTCGGCATCGAGGTCGAACAGGTGGTGAAGCTCTTCCCGCAGGGGTTCTCGTCGATCCTGCCGTACTCGCGGGAGGTCAGCCGGTCGATCAACCTCGGGATGCCGGTGCTCGCCGCGGCGCCGGGCACCGACGTCAGCCGGAAGCTGGCGGCCGGCATGACCCCGCTCCTCCCCGGCGGCGCGCCGGTGGTCGAGTCGGCGCCCCTCGCCCGGCCCCGCCGGTCGCCCCTGTTCCGCCGGTTCGCCCGGCCGGCCACGGAGGTCTCCTCGTGAAGCTCTCGGAGAAGCTCGCCGTCATCGAAGGTGTCGACGCCCCCGCCGAGCCGGCACCGAACGGTCGACGGCGGAGCCCGCTGAAGGCCAAGACCACCAGCGCGCCCAAGCGGACCCGGCGCAGCACCGCCGGTTGGGACGAGTCCAAGCGCCGCGTCCGCCAGGTGGTGCTGGCCGAGGTCGGACCCCGGGCGTCGTCGCTGTCGGGTGACGCCCTGGCCACCGAGGTGCGCAAGGTGCTCGACCGGGTCGTCCGCAGCGAAGACGTGGAGGTGTCGCCCCTCGAGCGCCGCACGTTCATCGAAGAGGTGCTGCAGGACATCCTCGGCTACGGCCCGCTCGAGTCGCTGCTCGAAGACACCACGGTCACCGAGATCATGTGCAACGCCCACGACGACGTGTGGGTCGAGCGTCAGGGCCGGCTCGAGCCCGCCGGCGTCGCCTTCGCCGACGAGGCGCAGTACCGGTCCGTCATCGAGAAGATCGCGGCGTCGGTCGGCCGTCGCATCGACGAGGGCTCACCGATGGTCGATGCCCGGTTGCGGGACGGCTCCCGCGTGAACGCCGTTCTCCCGCCGCTCTCGCTGCACGGCCCGGCCCTCACGATCAGGAAGTTCGCCGCCGAGCCGTACCGGGTCCAGGACCTCATCCGGTTCGGGACGTTCTCGATGGACCTCGCCCTCGTGCTCGAGGCGTGCGTGCGCGGTCGTCTCAACGTGGTGCTCTCCGGCGGTACGGGGTCGGGCAAGACGACCGCCCTCAACGTCCTGTCGAGCTTCGTCCCCGAAGACGAGCGCATCATCACCATCGAGGACACCGCCGAGCTCCAGCTGCAGCAGCCGCACGTCGTCAGCCTCGAGAGTCGGCCCGCCAACATCGAGGGCGCCGGCGAGGTCACCATCCGCGACCTCGTGCGCAACGCACTCCGGATGCGCCCGAACCGCATCATCGTCGGCGAGTGCCGCGGCGCCGAGGCCCTCGACATGCTCCAGGCCATGAACACCGGCCACGAGGGATCGCTCACGACCGTGCACGCCAACGGTCCCCGCGACGCGCTGCGCCGGCTCGAGACGATGGTCCTGATGGCCGGCTACGACCTGCCGATGCGGGCCATCCGCGAGCAGATCACCTCCGCCATCGACGTGATCGTCCAGCTCGAGCGCCAGCCCGACGGCCGCCGCGTGGTCGTGGGCGTGTCGGAGGTCGAGGGGCTCGAGGGCGATGCCGTCCTCCTGCAGGACGTGTTCGCGTTCGACGGCGAGGCGGTGCAGCCCACTGGTCTGCGCCCCCGCTTCCTCGACCGGCTCGCCGACGCCGGCATCGAGGTGCCGGCCCGCGTCTTCCAGGGCCAGCCGCGGTCCGGACCGCCGCCCACGAGCGGGCGGCCCCGCCGGGTCCCGTCGGCCCGGTCCCTCGCCGACCCGGAGCGGTCCCGATGAGCACCGTGGCGCTCGCCCTCCTGGTCGGGACCGGTCTGGCGCTCGTCGTCGTGGGCGTCCTCCTGCGCGTGCGCGGTCGCGATCAGGACCTCTCGTCCATCCTCGACCTGCCCTTCGGTGAGCGCGACGTGAACGTGCGGGCGATCAGCGAGCGGCCCGTGCTCGTCCGCCACGGCACCGCCCTCGCCAACCGGGCCGTCGACCGGTTCGACCGCGACCGGGCCCTGGCTGCGGCGCTGGCGACGGCCGGCATCCCGCTCGTCGTCGGGGAGTACGTGCTGCTCGCCGCCGGCGGGGGGCTCGTCGCGGCCCTCGTGATGTTCGCCCTGACCCAGAGCTGGCTGCTCGGTGTCGCCGGGCTGCTCGCCGCCATCTACGGCGCCGTGATCGTCCCCCGCGTCGTCGCCCGCCGGCGGCGGTCCCGCATCGAGGGTCAGCTGCCCGACGCGCTGTCGATGATCGCGGCGTCGCTCGAGGCCGGTCACACGTTCCTACGGGCCATCAGCCTGTACGCCGAGGAGTCGCAGCCGCCGCTGGCCGAGGAGCTGGCCGAGGTCGTGCGGGCCACGACGCTGGGCGAGCCGGTCCTCGAGGCGCTCGAGCGCATGGCCGACCGGCTCCGGATCGAGGACCTCGACTGGACGGTGCAGGCCCTGCGCATCCAGCAGACGACCGGCGGCCGGCTGGCCGACGTGCTGCGGACGCTCGCCGAGTTCATGCGGGCCCGCGAGGAGGTCCGGCGCGAGGTCAAGGTCCTCACCGCCGAGGGCCGGACCTCGGCCTGGGTCCTCGGGGCGATGCCGCCCGTGCTGTTCGTCACGTTCCAGACGCTCAACCCCGGCTACGCCGACCCGCTCCTCCGGGGGTGGGGCCTGGTCGTGCTCGGTGCCGCCGCGCTGTCGACGGCCGTCGGGGTCGGCGTGATCGCCCGCATGGTCCGGATCGAGGTCTGACATGACGTTCATCGCCCTGCTCGGGGTCGCCACCGCCACCGCCGGGCTCCTCGCCGCGCTGACCGGCATCGGTCAGCGCCGGGTGGCGTCCACCGGCGCCGCCGACTGGCTCACCGGCGAGCTCCGCGTCGATCACGCCACCGCCCTCCGCCGTGAGGGCTCGGCCGTGGAGCGGGCGCTGATCCCGCTCGTGCACCGGTTCGGCGAGCGGGTGGCGTCGCTGACGCCGTCCAAGCGCCTCGACGAGATGCACGAGCAGCTGCTGCACGCCGGACTCGCCACGTCGATGCGAGCCGAGGAGCTGCTCACGATCAACGTGCTGGCGGCCGCCAGCTCGGTGCTGCTCGCGATCGGCTGGATCGCGGCGGCCGACCCTCCCGCCCGTCTGGCCGTGGCCGGCGCGCTGATCGTCGTCACCGTCGGCGTGGCCGGGCCGCGGGCGTGGCTGCGGCGACGCATCGACGCCCGCCGCGAGGCGATCTTCAAGTCGCTGCCCGACGCGCTCGACCTGATGGTCATCGGCATGGAGGCCGGTGTCACCTTCGACGGCGCCATCCAGGTCGTCGCCGACCGGCTGCGCAGCCCGCTGGGGGAGGAGCTCGGCCGGACCCTCGCCGAGATGGAGCTCGGGCTGACCCGGCGCGACGCGCTGCAGAACCTGCGGCGCCGGACCGACGTCCCCGAGCTGAGCGCCATCGTCACGGCCCTGCTGCAGGCCGACGCGCTCGGCATGTCCGTCTCGCGCGTCCTGCGGGTGCAGGCCAACGAGATGCGGGCCAAGCGCCGTCAGTGGGCCAGGGAGAAGGCCGGCAAGCTGCCGGTCAAGATCCTGTTCCCGCTGATCGCGTTCATCTTCCCGCCGGTGATGGTCATCATCATCGGGCCGGTCGTCGGCGACATCGCCTCGATCTTCTGAACCCCACCGTTCTGGGACCGATCGGGTACGTCTCCCCGGCCCGATCGGTCCCAGAACGCAGGGTTTCTCAGGTCGTCGTCGAGCCGCCGCCCTCGGCGACCTCGCCGGCGGCGGGGGCGGTGGTGATGCCGAGCTTGGTGCGGATCTCGGCGAGGCGGGCGTGGGCGTCGGTGTTCATCGCCGCCTGCTCGACCTCGAGCATGCGGCTCTCGACGGAGCTGCCCTCGAGCTCGGCCATGCCCTTGGCCTTCGCGTAGCGGGCCTCGATCTTGGAGCGCACCTCCTCAAGGGAGGGGACGTCCTGGCCGACGGTCTCCGAGAGGGAGGTCATCGCCTTGTTCATCTGCTCCTGCATCTTCGCCTGGTCGAGCTGCGACAGGAGCTTCTGGCGCTCGGAGAGCTTCTTCTGGAGCGCCGCCGAGTTCTGTGCAACCGCCGCCTTGGCCTGATCGGCGGCCTGCGTGGACTGGAGGTGGAGCGACTTGAGGTCCTCGACCTCCTTCTCCAGCACGATCAGCCGGTTGGCGAAGGCCTCGGCGGCCGTCGTGTACTCGGTGGCCTTCGCGGTGTCGCCCCGCTTCATCGCCTCGTCGGCCATGAGGACCGCCTGCTGGGTGTTCGAGTTGACCTTCTCGAGCTCCTCGAGGGACCGGGTCATCCGCAGCTCGGTCTGCTTCTGGTTGGCGATGACGTTCGCCGCCTGCTCCTTGAGCCGTCGGTGCTGGTCCTGCGCCTCGATGATGGCCTGCTCCAGCTGGACCTTCGGGTCGGCTGCTTCCTCGAACTTCCCCGTGAGTGCAGCGGTCATGTACTTCCAGGCCCGCCTGATGAGCTTGAACATGCCCCGAGACTAGGCCCGAGTCAGGCGGCGGCGGAGAGCGTCCAGTTCGTCCGTGCGAAGTGCGACCACCGTCACAGTGAACGCGGCGACGCCGACCACCACCCCGACCGCGGTGCGCAGCACTGCTCCTGCGCCCTCGCCGGAGCCCACCTGGCTCGCCACCAGGACGACGGCGGCGGCCATCACGGCGCTGGCGACGCCGATCTTGCCGACGGCGAGGGCGAGCCGTCGACCCCCGAGCAGCCCGACCCGGCGCCGCAGCGTGGCGAAGGCGATGAGCGCACTGATCGAGTAGGCGAGGGCGAGGGCCAGGGCGAGGCCCTTGACGCCGAGCCACGGCTCGAGGGCCAGGGCCAGGGCGATGTTGATGGCGTTCTCGACCAGGTTCAGGAAGAACGGCGTCCGGGTGTCGCGCCGGGCATAGAAGCCGCGAAGGGTGAACAGGTAGAGGGAGAAGCCGAGCAGGCCCACGGCGAACAGGGCGAGGCACTCGGCGATGACCTCGACGCTGCCCCGGGCGGCGCCGTATTCGACCAGGGCGCTCACGATCGGGTCGGCGAGGACGATGTAGCCCACCGCCGCCGGCATCACCACCAGGGAGATGAGGCGGATCCCCAGCGAGAAGTGGTGCTTGTACGCCGCCATGTCGCCGGCCCTGGCCGCCGAGGACATCTCCGGGACGAGCGCGCTCATCAGCGACACCGCGATCAGGGCGTGCGGCAGCTGGAAGAACACGAAGGCGATCGTGTACGACGCCACCCCGCCGGCTGTCTTGTTGGCCAGCAGGAGCACGACGAGCAGGGCCACCTGGTTGGTGACGACGTAGGCGACGGTCCATCCCGACAGCCGCACGACCTCCCGCACGGCGGTGTGGCGAAGGTCGAACACCCAGCGCAGATGGATCCCGGCCCGCCTGATGAAGGGCCAGAGGGCAACCGTCATCACGACGATGCCGGCGGTGGTGCCGAAGCCGAGCAGCCACAGGAGCGTCCGGTCGTCGCGAACCTCCTCGAGGGTCGGGTTCCCGTGCCCGGCGACCCGGGGGATGGCGAGGAGCATCGCGGTCACCACGAGGTTGTTCAGCGCCGGCACCACGGCGGGCGCGCCGAAGTGGCGGCGGGAGTTGAGGAGCGCGGTGGCCATCGCCGTCATCCCGTAGAAGAACATCTGCGGCATGAACATGCGCAGGAGGGCGGTACCGACCAGGCGCTGGTCGGCGCCGACGTCACCTTCGACGGTCGAGGAGTAGACCTGCAGGATCCACGGGGCGGCGACGATGCCGGCGACGGTGACGGCCGCGAGGAGGACGGCGGTGACCGTCACGATGGCCGAGGGACCGTCCTCGTCGCCGTCCTCGAAGTGGTGCACGAAGACGGGCACCAGCGTGGCCGACAGCACGCCGCCGAGCAGGAGCTCGTAGACGATGTTCGGCGTCGTGTTGGCGAGGGTGTAGGTGTCGGTGAGCCGGCCGACGCCGAGCGCGTACGCCATCGCCGCCAGCCGCATGAACCCGGTGAGGCGGGATGCTGCAGTGCCGACCGCCATCACCGCGCTCGACCGGATGATGTTCGGCGCCGCGACCTCCGGCCCCGCCGGCGCCAGCGGCTCGTCGGGCCCGCTCACGAGGTGGCGGCAGTGCCGCCGTGCGGGCGGTCGACGTCCTCGAGCGCGGCCCGGAGCGCCTCCATGTCCTGCACGACGGCGTCCACGTCGGAACCCAGCCCGCGGATGTCGGCATCGCCGGCCGATCGCAGCGACAGCTCGACGGCCCTCGTCACGGCCTCGTCGAGGCGGGCGTCGAGCAGCCGCAGCTGCGAGCGGGCATCGCTCACCGCGTCGATCATCCGCTGGGCTGAGCTGAGCTGGGCCCGGAGCGACTCCCGGGCCCGCTCGAGCCGCTCGTCGCTCGACCCTCGCAGGTCACGCTCGACATCGGCCAGCTCCCGCTTGGTCCCCTCGATGTCGAGCACCTTGAGCCCGCTCTCCATGGCGTGGCCCCGCTGCGCCACCCGCCAGCACTCGCGCACGCCGGCGTCGATGCGGGTCCCGATCTCGCGGAGGCGCTCCCGGAGCGGACCGGCGTCGGCCTTGCGCACGGCCTCCCCGAAACGGCGCTGGGCCTGGAGCGCCTCCTGGACGGGCTGGCGCCAGTGGGCGCTGAGGGCGAAGGGGTCGATGCGGTCGGCGCGGACCCGCCGGGGGAGCCCGATGGCGACCCGGCCGGCCCAGGCCAGCGCGCCGGCGCCGACGATGGCGGCGAGGGGGAGGCCGGCGAGGATGGCGACGGCGGCGCCGGCGCCTGCCAACACGATGGCCGACGGGGCCGTGATCGCCTGAGCGGTGCGGGCGTTCAGGAATCGTTCGGGGAGCCGGGCCGGCATGACCCGCCGACTGTACGCACCTCGGGGGCGGCGCCGGACGTCTTCAGAAGTTGCTGATCACCGATGTGAAGACCCGGCGGATCGAGGCCGGGTCCGACGCGTTGTAGAGGGCGGCGTTGGTGGCCTCGGCCAGCTGGCCGAGGGTGATGGTGTCGGCCCCGTCGCCATAGGCGATGGCGAACAGCCGGACCGGACGCGACGCCTGGCCCTCGTTGGCCGACCCCAGCTCGGTGAGGAGGCCCTGGAGGTCGCTGTTGCGGGGGTCCTCGTTCTGTCCGTCGGAGAGCAGGACGATGGCGTTGATGCGGTCGGCGGCGTAGTCGTCCTGCATTGACCGGTAGGAGTCGCGCACGGCGGTGTAGAGCGGGGTTCCCTGGGTGGGGACGAGCGAGCGGATGCGCGACGCCAGCAGCTCGCGCTGCTCGCCGATCGGGCCGAAGGGCACGAGGTCGACGTAGTCGGACGGCTCGGTGCCGGCGAGGCCGGTGGAGAAGATCCGCAGCCCGACCTCGTCCTCGTCCTTGAACTGGTCGAGCGCCTCGATCGCCGCCTGCTTGGCGAGGTCGAGCTTGGTCTGCCCGTCGGAGGTGGCGAAGTCGCCCATCGAGCCCGACACGTCGACGAGAAGCAGGACCTTCGCCGGCTTGCGCTGCGCGTCCCACCGGGCCAGCGCCTCGACCATCACCGCCGGTGCCGGGACCTCGAGGGTGCGCGTCGGCTGCGCCGGGTCGACGCCGTTCGCCCGCACGATGGGATCGGCGATGGGCACCGCGGTGTTGCCGGGGCGGAACCCGAACTCCAGCACCCGTTCCTGGTTCTCCGGCTCCTGGATGAAGTCGCCGAACCGCTCGGCGCCCTCCCGCTGCAGGTCGGTCACCCAGTCGGCGTCGAGGATGATGAACGGGTTGTCGCTGAAGAGCGTCCCCTCCTCGGGGTAGACGGCGACGAGCGGTACGCGCGGCGGTCGGGGCTCCTCGCCGGGGTCGAGCACACCGTCGGGGTTGCCGGCGTTGTAGCTGATGACCGACACCTCCTCGACGGCGACGGCCGACACGTAGGTGAGCGAGGCTCCGCGGGCGTCGTTGCGGTAGAGGTTGTTGAGGAAGGTCGGGGTGGTGTCGCCGTAGTGGACGACGCTCGACTCGATGCCGCGCGCGAAGTCGATCACGTCGGGCCGGGCGAGGTCTTCGAGCGAGAGTCCCTCGGTCTTGCCGACGGCCGCGTAGTACTGGGCGATGAGCGCCGAGAGCCCGCTCGTCGAGAAGTTGGGGTTGGTCTTGCCGAGCCGGAACGGCCCCCACTCGGGATGCCCGTACTTGCCCCACCCCTCGGGGTCGCGGGCGAGCTCGAGGATGTCGGCGAAGCCCACCGGGGTCTCCGGATAGCCGAGGGCGTCGGCCATGGGCTTGGGCATGGCGATCACGAGCGGCGTGAGCATGAACGGCTCGGAGTCGGGGACGATCGGTGCTTCGCCCCGGTCGGCGAGCCGCTGGTTCACGACCGCGCCCCACGAGCTGGCGGCCGGCGACCACACCTCGGGCCGGGGGCCTTCACCCTCCTCGTCGGGCCAGCCGAGGCCGAGCTGGGTGGCGGCGCCACCGGAAGACTTGCTGTACGGGTTGACGAACACGCACCCGTCGTCGAGCTCGGCGCGGTCGGAGCCGTTGAAGTCGGCGGCGAAGTCCTGGAGCAGGGCGATCTTCTCCGACGACACCGCGATGTCGATGACCGCGCAGTCACCGGGGTCGCCGAGCAGCGGACCGGCCCCGCCGCTCGGGGCGTCGTCGTCCGAGCACGCGGCGAGGAGGGCGACGAGGAGGGCGAAGAGCAGGAGGACGCCGACCGGCCGCCTCATCGGACCTTGCTCCGGAGCGCCACGATCACACCCGGCGAGGGCAGCTCGAGGGACTGGCCGTCGGGGGCCCGCCAGCCGGCGGCCTCCAGTGCCGACGCCAGCCGGTCGGCGAGGTCGTCGGTGCCCGCGCCGGTGCTGACCAGGACTGCCTCGACCGTCGCCACGGGCGCAGGGTAGAGGAGGGTGAGCCCGGCGATCCGGTCCGGCGACGCCGCGGCCAGCGTCGCCTCGGCAGTCGCCTCGAGCTCGACGGCGGCGTCGAGGAAGGCGCGGGCCTGCAGCAGCCGGGTGAGCGGGTCCGGGGAGACCTCGAGCCGGCGCGACCAGCCGCCGAGCCATCGCTCGAAGTCGGGGTCGAAGTCGTTGGTGGCGAAGGTTGGGCCATCGAACCAGCCGGTGACGGCGGCCGCCAGGGTGAGCACACCGATGCCCGACGTCGCGAGCGGCCGGCTGCCGAGCTTCAGCTCGCCGGCGGCGCGGTCGCCGAGGCAGCGCCAGCCGCAGCCCTCGAGGTCGTCGGGGCCGACCACCGCCAGCCGGGTGCGGGCGAGCGGTCGGGGTTGCTCGGAGAACAGGGGGTTGGCGCCGGCTCGCGCGCGGGTGTCGTCGACCATCGCCGGCCACGGCATCGGCGCCACCCACGCGTCGAGCTCGGGGTCGGTGGCGGTCGCCAGCCGGTCGGCGGTGACCGCCGCGTCCTCGTAGGTGACCTCGACGTCGCCCTCGAGGCCGGCGCACGCGACCCGGAGGAGGTCGGCGCACACGACGCGGACGGCATCGCCACCGGAACCGACCGGAGCCGAGGACGCGCCGTCGTCGTCGAGCACCGAGCGGGCGATGGCGGCACCGACGATCAGCGCGATCGCGATCACCGCCGCGAACAGTCGCTTCACACGGCCGCCTCGGGCTCGGCGGCGGCGGCGACGTCCTCGGCGCTGATCGCGCTCAGGTCGTGGTCGCTCGGGTTCTCCAGCCCGACGACGCGGCTGGCGTGCGTGGCGAGGGACGCCTCGAACAGGTTGCGCACGACCCGCCCGTTGCCGAACCCCTTGCCCCGGGGGATGGCGTCGATCCGGATGCGGACCATCTCGAGCGCGGCGTCGTCGGCGACGTAGTGGTTGCGCTCGCACATCGACCGGAAGATCGCCACCAGCTCGTCGCTCGTGTAGTCGGGGAAGTGGATGCTCTTGGGGAACCGGCTGCGCAGGCCCGGGTTCGAGTCGATGAACATCGACATCTCCGCGGGATAGCCGGCCACGATGACGACGAGGTCGTCCCGGTGATCCTCCATCCGCTTGACCAGCGCGTCGATGGCCTCCTGGCCGAAGTCGCGGTCGTCGCCGCGGGCGAGGGAGTAGGCCTCGTCGATGAGCAGCAGCCCGCCGAGCGCCGAGGTCACCATCTCGTCGACCTTCGTCGCGGTCTGGCCGATGTAGCCGGCGACGAGGCCGGCCCGGTCGGTCTCCACCAGCTGGCCCTTCGAGACGACGCCGAGGGTCCGGTAGATCTCGGCCAGCAGGCGGGCCACCGTGGTCTTGCCGGTGCCGGGGTTGCCGGTGAACACGAGGTGGCGACTCGTCTCCGCCACCGGAAGGCCCCGCTCGCGGCGCATGTTCTGCACGGTGAGGAGGTCGGCCACCAGCTTGATCTCCGCCTTCACCGGCCCGAGGCCCACGAGCGCGTCGAGCTCGGCGTGCAGCTCCTCGAGCGAGCGGGCCGGCGGGAGCTCCGCCTCGGCGGGCTCCCCGGCCGGTCCCGCGGCGGGCGGGCCGCTGGCGGCCGGGAGCTTCTGCAGCGAGCCGAGGAGGGTGGTGCGCAGGCGCTCGAGGGCGGCCAGCTCGAGGTGGGAGACGTGGGCGTCGGTGCCGCACACCTCGTGGGCGATCTCCATCGCCCGCTCGTAGTAGGTCCACGCGTGACGGGTTCGACCGGCGCGGTCGGCGGTGAGCAGCACCTGGAACATCGGCGACTCGCGGTCGACCCAGTGGCGGCGCCCGGTGAGGAGGCCGGCGGCGCGGATCTCCCCGGGGGACGCGCGCAGGAGCTGGATCGGCAACCGGTGGCCGAACGCCTCGATGAGGCCGAGCAGCTCGTTGTCGGTGTGGAGACCGTCGGCGTCGATCATGGCGCCGGCGATGTCATAGGCCTCCACGGCCACGTCGGTGGCGAGCTTGTCGGCGCCGATGTCGGGCGCGACGGCACCGAGGGCGACGACCGGACCGGTGAGGTCGTCGATGAACCGCTGGACAGCGTCGGCCAGCCCCGGCATCAGCCTGTCGGGCCCTCCCCGCTCGCCGATCGCGCCTCGATCACCCCGACAGCATGGCCGGTACGATCATGGGGTGCTCGCCACGCTCGGTCAACGCGCGAAGGCGGCGTCGCGCGTGCTCGCCACGAGCGGCACCGACGCCAAGGACGCCGCCCTGCACGCCGCCGCCGACCTGCTTGTCGATCGCGCCGCCGACATCGTGACCGCCAACGGCGACGACGTCGCCCGGGCCGAGTCGGGCGGCGTCACGCCCACCGTCGTCGACCGTCTGCGGCTGACCGAGGACCGCGTGGGCTCGATGGCCAACGGGCTCCGGCTGGTGGCCGGCCTTTCCGACCCCGTCGGTGAGGTCGTGCGGGGGTGGGTCCGGCCCAACGGGCTGCGCATCGAGCAGGTGCGGGTGCCGCTCGGGGTGGTGGCGATGGTCTACGAGAACCGGCCGAACGTGACGAGCGACGCCTTCGGGCTCTGCCTCAAGTCGGGGAACGCCGCGTTCCTGCGGGGCTCGTCGGCCGCCATCTCCTCGAACATCGCCATCGCCGCTGTCCTGCGCGAGGCGCTGGCGAAGGCCGGCTTGCCGGAGGATTCGCTCGTGCTGGTGGAGGACACCAGCCGCGAGGCGGCCATCGAGTTCATGCGGCTGCGCGAGTCGATCGACGTGCTGATCCCGCGGGGCGGCCCGTCGTTGATCGCCTCGATCTTCGAGCACGCCACGGTGCCGTACGTGATCGACGGCGACGGCAACTGCCACGTCTACGTCGACGCCGCCGCCGATCTCGACATGGCGGCGTCGATCGTCGTCAACGCCAAGACCCAGCGTCCGTCGGTGTGCAACGCCGCCGAGTCGCTCGTGGTGCACGACGACGTCGCCGACGCGTTCCTGCCCCGGATCGCCGCCGAGCTGGGGGAGCGGGGGGTCGAGCTGGTGGGCGACGACGGCGCCCGCCGCCGCGTGCCGTCGATGGGCGTGGCCAGCGACGCCGACTTCTCTGCCGAGTTCCTCGACCTGAAGATGAGCGTGGCGGTGGTGCCGACCATCGATGCCGCCATCGACCACGTGCGCCGGCACAGCTCCGGGCACACCGAGGCCATCGTGACCCGCGACCTGGGCGCCGCCAACCGGTTCACCCGCGAGGTCGACGC
>DATLFP010000213.1:0-3198 GCA_035540955.1 Acidimicrobiales bacterium | reverse complement strand
ACCATCGACGTCTTGGCGGCGATGAGGTTGCCGCCCTCGGCCGCCACCCGGTTGATGATCGGAGCGGCGTTGGCCACGTGCGTGGCCAGCTGGGTGGTGAGGGAGACCGTCGGCTCCGACGCCGTGGACGAGGCCACGTCGCCCCCGGTGGCCAGCGCCTTCTGGGTGCGGCGCATGCCGGGGATCAGGAACGCGGCCACCAGCGTGACCCGCGACAGCACCTTGTGCAGCGCCACCCGGCCCCGGTGAACCCGGGCCCGGGCGTTCTCCTCGGTCACGCCGGCGACCTCGGCGACCTCGCGGAAGGACAGGCCGTCGACGTAGCGGAGGACGAGCGCCTCCCGGTAGGTCTCGGGCAGGTCGGCGAGGGCCTCGGTCATCACCCGCACCGTGTCGTGCAGGACGGTCTCCTCGACCGGGTCGGGGGCCAGCTCGACGGGCTGGGCCTCGAGGCGATCGATCAGGCCCGACTGGCGGCGCCGGCGGTTGCCCTCGTCGTGGCAGACGTTGGTGAGGATGCGGTGCAGCCACGCCCGGAGCCGGAGGTCGCCGTCGAAGCTGGGCAGGGCCCGGTAGGCCCGCAGCAGGGTGTCCTGCACGGCGTCCTCGGCCGACTGGTGGTCGCCGAGCCGGCGGAAGGCGTGCGCGTACAGCGCCCGGTGCTGCGACCGGACGATCTGGCCAAAGGCGTGCTCATCGCCCGCCTGGTGGGCCCGGACGAGGGTCTGCTCGTCGAGGTCCGTGATCGCCATGCATCCCTTTCTTGCCGCGCCCGGGGGCGCAGTAAGCCTACTGACCAAGCAAACGGACCCGTGGGCGGGGATGTGACGGACTAGTCCGGGCCATTTGTGCCGCGTGGGCGCACGACAGGTCTGGGCTGGAGGACACTCCGGCGGTTCAGATGGTGAGCACCCGAAGGTCAATGCCGAGCCGATCGCAGCTCTGTGACATGAGCGGCGAGGTCGTGGTGACGGCAATCGATGCGTCGAGGACGACCGCGGCGGCGACCGCTTCGGCGGTCAAGAGGTTGAGCTGCCGGCCGACGTCGAGGGCCGTCATGACCGGGACAAGCCGCCGAAGGCTCGGTAGCGCGATCTCCGGTGGCAGTCGTTCGACGGACGCGAGCACCGCCGCCTGTCGCGACGGGCTCAACATGCCGAACGAACGCGAGAGCGCGCCCGCAGAGCGCTGATCCCGGAGCGCTCGACTCAGGCGCCAGTACCACGAGCCGGTCGTCGCGATGTCGCCGACGGTGAACGCTGCGGCGACATCGCCTGGCGCGGTGCCAGCGAGGACGGCACCGAGAAGCGCATCGTCAACGACGATCACGAGCGACGACGCGAACGGCTACTCGTCGGCGATCTCGGGATCGCCAGCCGCAACCATCGCGGCAAGACGATGGTACGTGCCGTCGCTGAGGAACCGGCGAACCGCCTCACGGGTCTCCCCATCGAGCGAGCTCTCATAGCCGCTCGGTCGACCCCGCAGCTCACCGTCCTCGGCCAGCTGCGTCCGTGCCCGCTCGACCGCGGCAGCGAGAGCCGGGGACAACTCGACGGGACGGGCGCTCACGTCTCAAGGATACGACCCGGCTGTGACGCAGCGTCACTCGCCGTCTTCGGCGCGAGCAGTCCTCGACTCTCCCGCGGAAGAGGACTCCTGCCACACCAGCAACACGTTGCGCGTGCGACGGGAGGTGCGTGGACGAACCGTGCAGGTGGGCGGCAGGTCGTCTCCGGTCGGGCCGCCACCGGCGTTGCCGTGCCCCACGTGCCCCGGGCTCTCGCTCCGCCTCTACCGTTGCCGGCCATGTCCGCCCGCGCCGACACCCTCCTCGACCGGATCGCCGCCGGCACGGCCCGCATCGCCGTGCTCGGCCAGGGCTACGTCGGGCTCCCGGTGGCCATGCGGGCCGCCGAGCTCGGCTTCCCGGTGGTGGGCTACGACGTCGACGGCGACCGGATCGCGGCGCTCGCCGCCGGCTCGTCCTACGTCGAGGACGTGCCGGCGGCGGCGGTGGCCGACGCCGTCGAACGGGGCTTCACCCCCACCACCGACCCCGCCGGGCTGACCGGCTTCGACATCGCGGTGATCACCGTGCCCACCCCCCTGCGGGAGGGCGCCCCCGACCTCAGCTTCGTCGAGTCGGCGGCCCGGGCCCTCGTCCCCCACCTCCAGGCCGGCTGCCTGGTGGTCCTCGAGTCGACCACCTACCCCGGCACCACCACCGAGCTCGTCGGGCCCGTGCTCGAGGAGTCGGGCCTGAAGGTCGGGCGCGACGTCCACCTCGGCTACTCCCCGGAGCGCATCGACCCCGGCAACGCGGTGTGGGACCTCGTGTCGACGCCCAAGGTCGTCTCCGGCGTCGACGACCGCTCGCTCGAGCTCGTCAGCGCGTTCTACGGGCGGCTCGTCAAGGAGGTCGTCCCGGTCGGCAGCACCGCCGAGGCCGAGCTGGTCAAGCTGCTCGAGAACACCTTCCGCCACGTCAACATCGCCCTCGTCAACGAGCTGGCGATCTTCGCGCACGGCCTCGGCGTCGACATCTGGAGCGCCATCGACGCGGCATCGACCAAGCCGTACGGCTACATGCGCTTCACCCCCGGCCCCGGCGTCGGCGGCCACTGCCTGCCCATCGACCCGTCGTACCTGTCGTGGCAGGTCCGGCGCCGGCTGGGCCACACGTTCCGGTTCGTCGAGCTGGCCAACGACGTCAACGAGCACATGCCCGACTACGTGATCGACCGCATCGTGCGGCTGCTCAACCGCGAGCGCCGGGCCGTCAACGGGTCGCGCATCCTGCTGCTCGGCCTCGCCTACAAGGCCGCGACCGCCGACTACCGCGAGTCGCCGGCGACGGTGGTGGCCGACCGCCTGTCGGCCCTGGGTGCCGACCTGCGCATGTGCGACCCCCACGTCGCCGCCCTCGCGCACCGGCCGCCGAAGTGGCCGCTCGTGCCCTTCGGCGTCGACGAGCTCGAGGCCGCCGACCTCGTGGTGCTGCTCGTCGACCACCCCGAGTTCGACGCCGCCACCATCGCCGAACACGCCCGGCTGGTGTTCGACACCAAGGGCCGCCTCCGGGGGACGGCCTTCACCGGCGAGTCGCTCTGAGCCGACCGGCGGCGGGCGTCGACGACGCCGCTCAGGAGCGCTCGGCCCGGGCTTCGTCGCGCAGCCGCACGATGTCTTCGGCCG
>DATLFP010000212.1:0-21243 GCA_035540955.1 Acidimicrobiales bacterium | reverse complement strand
GCTCGGTTACCGAGTCACCCTCCAGTCCGCCGCCTGACAGCCAGAACCTGATTCGGGGCTTACGCCCCGAGGGAGCTCCGCTCCCAACCCCCGCCCGACGCGCCCACGCGCTCACGCGACACCAGTCATTCACGTTTCAGGAACCGGGCGCTCGGAGCTCCTGGAGCTCGGGCAGGTGCTCGACGTAGTGGCGCGGCAGCCGGTCGAAGTAGTCGCCGTGCTCCGAGGCCTCCTGGTCGGTGACGGTGGAGAGCGCGGAGACCATCCGGTCATGGGCGTGGTCGAGGCGAGCGAGTACCTCGGCCGCCGATCGCCCCTGCGCCCAGGACGCTTCCCGCGCATTGTGCACGTCCGCCGGAGGCCAGCTCTCGCCGTCGCCCGGCAGGTAGCCGCTTCCGAACGTCCAGCCATCGGGCAGGGGCTGGCGCCGGAACATCCCGACGACCACCGCGACGACCGCTTCGTCCCAGAAGGCGACGTGCGCCAGCAGCTCCTTCGCCGTCCAGCCTGCGCTGGTCCTCGACTCGAGCCCCTGCTCTCCCAACCGGGTGGCCGCATCACGCATGGGCCGCCAGGCGGCCTCGATCGTCTCGAGAATCGCTTTCGACGAGTTGCTGCCCGTCGTCAGGGGTCGGATCGGCTCTCTCACCGTCTTGCTCCTGGTTGGTCGATGGGTGGCTACGGCGCCCTGCTCGCCGCCTCGGACCGCTCTCACGAGGTCGAGCCGTCGCCGCGTCGAGCCCTGCCGTGTGGCGTTCGTTCGACGAAGCAGCCGCCGGGCCTTCGACGATCGGGCCGACTTCGACCGCAACGATCTGTTCGACCGTGCGCCGGCTCTCGCTCGTCTCGCGGTCCGGGTCGACTGCGGGAAGGACGACCCGTTCTTCGCCAACGTGCGTTCACTGGCGGAACGAGCCGGCCTGGCGTCGACCCGGTTCGGCGCCGGCTTCCACGACGCGGCGACGTGGTGGTCGTTCCTGCCCGGACAACTCGAGTTCTTCCGAAAGGCTCTCTGATCGTCGACTCGACGGCGAGGGCCCGAGCGCCGAGAGCCTGGGCCACACGCCGGCAACCCGGCGCCGACCTGTGCGAGGACGGTCCGCCCTCGGGCCAGCACCCGTCAGATCAACCGAGGCCTGCGCAGGTCGAGGTAGTCGTCGATGGCCACCGCCGTCTCCCAGGCCTCGAACAGCTCGCGAAGCTCCGCCGGCGGCTCCAGGCCCTCGTTGGCGCGCGCCTCGGCCTCGGACGTGAAGTACACGGCGTCGGTGAAGGTCCCGTCGGCGTGGACCGCGGTGACATCGCCGAGAACGTCGGGCCGGTGCTTCGCCATGGCCGCTTCGAACTCGTCCGACCGGGCCCGCAGGCGCTCCATGGCGGCGGCGTCGACCACGTGCCCCCGCATCACCTGGACGAACCCGGCGTCGTCCGAACCGCCGCCGCCGGTGGTGACGACCTCGACGCTTTCCTCGAAGCGGACCTGGTCCAGCATCTTCTCCGTCTCCGCCCACCATGCGCTCTGCTCGGGCCGGTCGCTGTTGCGCCGCGCCGACTCCTCGCTCTCGAAGCGGGCCAGGACGATCAGGCGGCCGTCGTCGGTGACGCCGCTGGTGCTCCCGAGGAACCCCTGCGCGCCGGGCCGGATCTCCTGCTCCCATCGCTCGAGCTGGCGCTCGAGACCGTCGGCGTCTCCGACCTGCGCCGTGATGACCTGGATGAACATGCCGCCCTCCCTTCTCGAAGTGCCGGGTTCGATTCGGCCGGCACGCCAGCCAGGTTACGGGTCCGGGGCCGGCCCGTCCCTCGGTCGCGAGCGCATGCGGCGGTCACCCGTCTCGTAGAGGCGCTCCGCCTGCGGGCCTCTCCAGCGGTCGCACAGCAGGAGTGTGCCGAAGAGGCGTCGAACCGTAGGAGGAGAGGCCCTCGGCGGAGGGCAGTGGCTGGGGGCGGCGGTGTTGCGGCTACGGCGGGAACCATCCTTCAGCGGCGCGGGCCGGGCACGCCCGCACCGGTTCGTCCTGGGCGTTCTGGTCGTCGCCGTCGTCGTCCCCGTCGCGCCAGCGCCGACCGCCGCGCTCGGCCCCGGTGCCCAGCGCGTCGCCGACCTCCCGAGCTCGCTCTCCGGGCGCACAGATCCCGTCGTAGCGCTCACTTTCGATGACGGCCCCGACCCGGTCACGACGCCGCAGATCCTCGAGGTTCTCGCGTCGCGGGGGGCGAAGGCCACGTTCTTCGTGCTCGGGGCTCTCGCCGCTCGTCATCCCGACCTCATCCGGCGCATCGCAAGCGAGGGCCACGTCGTAGCCGGGCACACGTGGAACCACGCCCGGCTCCCGGGCATGGGCGAAGCCGCCTTCCGGGCCGAGGTGCTGGCCACCAACGCCCTGCTCGCCTCGCTCACGGGGGTGCCCGTGCGCTGCGTGCGACCGCCCGAGGGCGTGTCCGATGCAGCGACCGTCGCTCGCCTCGCCACCCACGGCCTCACCACCATGCAGTGGAGCATCGACCCCCGCGACTGGCTGCTTCCGGGCGCCGCCACCATCGCCAACAGGGTGATCGACGGCCTCCACCCCGGCGCCGTCGTCGTGCTGCACGACCGCCGCACGGCCCATCAGACCCCCGTCGCCCTAGTCCCCATGCTCGACGGCATCGCCGCCCGGGGCTATCGACCCGTGCCGATCTGCGGTGGCGGCGAGCGTGGGCCGGCGCGCCCTGAGGTGATCGCGTTCGGCCCGGCGAACCCGGTCCCCACGGGCGAGGTCCTCGTGCGAGGCCCGGTGGTGAGCGGAGTCTCGACATCCGCGAATGCGGGCCTCCGACTGGCGACGGCGGACGGCGGGGTGTTCGCCTTGGGCGAGGCTTCGTTCCTCGGATCGGCAGGCTCTCTGCCGCTGCGCTCGCCCGTCGTCGGCCTGGCCGCCACGCCGAGCGGCGACGGGTACTGGCTCGTGGCCGCCGACGGCGGGGTGTTCGCCTTCGGGGACGCTCCGTTCCTCGGGTCGGCGGCCGATGGCGGTGGCCGGAGGGTCGTCGGGCTCGCGGCGTCGCCGACCGGCGGCTACTGGCTCGTGGCCGAGCGCCCTGCGTGAGGAGTGGCCGGCCAGACCAGAGTCGTCGAGCCGACGTCGAGGTCTTGATGCGGTACGCCGGCTACTGCCCGAGGGGGAGCCGGCCGAGGAGCAGGCGGAAGAGCCGTTCCACCAGCTCCTCGATCAGGTCACCGGCCCGACCAACGATCAGCTGGTCGTACTCATCGAGCGGGTCGTCGGAGCCCCCGCTTCCCTGCGCTCGGGGCGTCGCGCCGCCCGCCGGAATCTCGGAGGCGGCCGCGTCCGCCGAGACCGTCTGTGCCAGGCTGGGCGTCATGGGCGTCAGCTCCTCGGTCCCGATGACCAAGTCCGAGCTCGGCAGTCGCGTCGGTGGCCTGTGCCGGCTGACCGGCCGATTTCGGCTCCGCTCTGGCCTGGTGTCCTCGTCGTACTTCGACAAGTACCTCTTCGAGTCCGACCCCGTGCTCCTCGACGCCGTTGCCGCCCACCTGGTCGACCTGCCTGCCGCCGTCGACCGAGGTCCTCGCCGGCCTCGAGCTCGGAGGCGTGCCCGTCGCCACGCACTCTCGCTGCGGACGGGACTGCCCGTCGCCTTCGTCCGCAAGGCGGCGAAGACCTATGGGACGGCGAAGCTGGCCGAGGGCGTCGACATGGGCGGCCGACGAGTCGTGGTCATCGAGGACGTGGTGACCACTGGGGGCCAGGTCGCCGCCTCCG
This sequence comes from Acidimicrobiales bacterium, assembly GCA_035540955.1. GTDB lineage: Bacteria > Actinomycetota > Acidimicrobiia > Acidimicrobiales > CADCSY01 > DATLFP01. The sequence continues at coordinate 17,476 of DATLFP010000212.1, read as the reverse complement.
CCGGCGAGCTACGCGATCAGGGGGCCCTGGTCGACACGGTGGTGTGCGTCGTCGACCGCAGCGGCGGACGCCACGTCGTGCTCCGCGATGCAGGACTCGCCACGGTGGCGCTGTTCTCGTCCGACGAGCTGGTCTGATCGTCGTCGGCGAGGCAGAGGTGGTGTCGACGCGCCCGACGAAGCCCACAAGGCGCGAACCTCGCCGGTCCTCCCACCGCCGGGCCCACGTTCCGTAGCGGCCGTCGCCTGTGACCTCCGTCCGCCCTTGGACGGCGCTTCGTCGCCTCGTACACGAGCCCGGGTGTCAAGGGTGTGATCGCCAAGGGTGGCACCGCCCGCCGGGAGGCGGTGGAGAAGATGGCCGCTGACCTCGGCGGCCGCGTCGAGAGCTTCTACTTCGGCTTCGGGGAGGGCGACGCGTTCGTGACCGCCGAACTCCCCGACAACGTCGGGGCGGCTGCGATCGCGCTGGCGGTCGGCGCCAGTGGCATGGCGACCGTCAGGACCACCGTGTTGCTGACGCCGGAGGAGATCGATCGGGCGGCTGCGGCCAGCGTCAACTACGCGCCTCCCGGCTCGTAACCGCCGAGAACTCGCTTCGTGCAATCGCGGCGATAGGCCTCCGGCGACGCGCGCCCACGAGTTCGTCGAGCCGGGACAGCCCGGCTCCGGCACCGCTGCGGCGTGCCGTGAACCCCGGGCACCGCCGATGCCACGTGTCCGGCGACGGATCGGCGCGACGCTCAGGTCCGGCGCGACCCGGCATCAGGGGCTCTCTACGCTGCCGGGCGTGACAGCGTCGCTGCACGGGCGAGAGCACGTGCTGGACGAGATCAGCGGAGCGCTCGACGACGTGCGCGGTGGGGCCGGTCGCATCGTGTTCGTCACGGGCGAGGCCGGGATGGGCAAGACGGCCGTGGCGCGTGAGGCGGTACGGCTTGCTCGCGCACGCCGCATGGACGTGGCCTGGGGGGCGTGCCTCGATGCCGATCTCGCATCGCCCTTCGCTCCCTGGATGGAGATCCTCGGACCGGAAGGCGCTGCCGCCGTCGCGGAGGCCGGTGCCTCCCTCTCCGCCGGCGTCGATCCCCATGCGGCGGAGTGGCGACGGTCCCTTGCCTTTCACGCCGTGGTCGGCCAGCTGCGGTCCCGGGCGGCGGCCTCCGGGTTGCTGGTGGTCCTCGAAGACCTGCACTGGGCGGGGACCCCGTCCCAGCTGCTGGTGCGCTACGTCGCCGCTCACCTCGGGGCGATGGGACGAGTCGTGCTGCTCGGCACCTTCCGCGATGCCGAGCTCGACCCTGCCGCGCCGCTCGCCGCTCTCACGACGGGCGTCGAACGGCTGGCACTCAGCGGGCTCGGGGACGAGGCGGTCGCCGAGCTGCTCGGGGACCTCACCGGTGAGCCGGTCCCGCCTCGGCTGGCGGTCGACCTCCGCCGCGCCACCGGCGGCAACCCGTTCTTCGTGACCCAGCTCGCTCGATTGGGCGTCGACGGCGCCGTGCACCTCCCCGAGCTGCGCGTCCCCTCGGAGGTCGAAGCGGTGCTCGCTCGCCGCCTGGCTGCGCTCGACGGGCACACTCGGCGAGTGCTGCGCACCGCCGGCGTCCTCGGCGAGCAGTTCGACGCCGATCTGGTGGCCACTGTGGCCGGCGCCAGCGCCGACGCGGTCGATGGTGCCCTGGAGCTCGCCGAGCGTGCGCGCGTCGTCCATCGCGTCGACGACACCGGGCGGCGGTGGGCGTTCGTCCATGTCCTGTTCCAGCACGTGTGCGCCCGCGGCTTGAGCGGCGAAGCGCAGGGCGAGCTCCACCGCCGGGTAGCGGACGCCCTCGAGGAGCGCGGTGCCGACCCGTCCGCCGTCGCCCACCACCTGCGCCGGGCCGCCCTTCCCTCGCTCGATCCCCGGCCCGCCCGAGCGGATCTCGCCGCCGGCGCCGCCGCCCTCCGACACCTGGCATGGGAGGACGCGGCCCGGCACTTCGAGCTCGCCGCCGCGGCCGCCCCGGCCGGGCCCGACCACGACGGGGTGCGGGCGGAAGCGCTGCTCGGTCTGGGTGATGCTCGCCTGCGTGCCGGTGACACGGAGGGCGCCGGGACGGCCTTCGAAGCGGCCGCCGAGGTGGCACGAAACCGGGGCTGGCCCGACGTGCTGGGCCGGGCCGCGCTCGGGTTCGGCGCCGGCTTCGGTGGGTTCGAGGTCCGCATGCTCGACCAGCGCCAGATCGAACTGCTGGAGACGGCCGCCGCCGTGACACCGGCGGAATCGCGCTTGCGGCCCTGGGTCCTCGCCCGGCTCGCGGTCGCCTTGTCCTTCGTCGGCTCGGAGGAGCGGCGGCTCTCCTTGGCGGACGAGGCCGTCGTCCTCGCCCGGAAGCTCGGCGACGGGGCGGCCCTGGCGGCGGCACTGGCCAGTCGTTGTGACGCCGTCGCCGGGCCGGACCACGTGAGCGAGCGGCTGGGGGCAGCAGACGAGATCGTCTCCCTCGCCCGTCGAGCCGGCGACCGGCCCCTCGAACTGCTCGGACGCCGGCTGCGCGTGATCGCGCTGTGCGAGTTCGGGGCGATGGCCGAGGTCGACGAGGAGATCGCCGCCTTCGGGCGGGTGGCGGAGCTCCACGGCGACCCGCTCTATGGCTGGTACGTGCCGCTGTGGCGAGGCATGCGAGCGCTCAGCCGAGGAGAGTTGGCCGACGCCGAGCGCTACGCCGGCGAGGCGGGGCGGGTGGGCAGGCGGGCAGGGAGCGCCAACGCCCTCGTGCTCTCCGAGATGCTGTGGTTCGTCCTCCTGGTCGAGCGCCGCAGCCCGTCGCTCCCGGACCGGTTCCGGCGGCTGGCCGTCGACCATCCAGAGCTCCTGGGGCCCGCCGGCCTGCCGATGTTCGTGTGGCTGCTCGCCCTGGTCGGCGACGAAGCGCAGGCGCGCACGCACCTGGCCGAGGTCAGAGCTGGTGGTCTCGATCGCATCCCCCGCGACGCCGAGTGGCTACCGGTGATGACCCAGCTGGCCGAGGCTGCGGTGGTCCTCGGCGACCGGGAGCTCGGGGCCGAGCTGTACGAGCGTCTCGAGCCCTACGGGCGGTTGTGTGTGGTCGAGGGCATCGGTGCGGCCCACCGGGGTTCGGTGGCCCGAGCCGTCGCCCTGCTCGCCGCCCTGGGCGGCGACCGGGTCGCCACGCTGGCCGCCCTGGAGCGTGCCCACCCGATCGACCAGGCGATCGGGCGCCTCCTCGCCGCGCACGTCCACGACGCCACGGCCCGGGCGCTCCGTCTGCTCGGTCACCACGGCGACCGGTCCCGCGTCGTGACCGCGGCCCGCCGAGCGGCAGACGAGTACCGGGCGATGGGCCTCGACGCGCTGGCTTCCCGAGCCGCAGATCTCGTCCGGGAGGTGCCGGAGCCGAAGGCTGCGGATGCCCAACCCGCCCTGGGTGAACTACGGCGGGAGGGAGACGTCTGGGCGCTGACGTGGGACGGCTTGACGGCCCGTGTGCGTCACAGCAAGGGCCTCGCCGATCTCGCCGCCCTCATCGCCCGTCCCGGCACCGAGGTCCACGTCCGCGAACTCGAACCCGACGTGGGGCGCTCGGCCCCGGCGCGGCCCACGGCCGAGGCGGTGCTGGACCGGCGAGCGGTGGCCGAGTACCGCACCCGCCTGGTCGAGCTCGAAAGGGACCTGGCCGAGTCGGAGGACGCCGCTGACCTGGAGCGAGCGGCGCGTCTGGGGGCCGAGCGTGACTTCCTCGTCGCCGAGCTCGCCGCCGCCTTCGGGCTCGGCGGACGGGCAAGGCCGGCGGTGGGCGACGTCGACGACCGCCTGCGCAAGGCGGTCAGCTCCCGCATCAGGGATGCGCTGCGCCGCCTGGACGACGTCCATCCGGCTGCCGCCCACCACCTTCGCCACAGCGTCCACACCGGGCTCTGGTGCGCCTACCGCCCCGAGCGACCCACGACCTGGCGGGTCGGCCCGCGACCGCGACTCGAGCAGAGCTGAGCGTGGGCGCTCGCCACCAGCGGTACGGTGGCGTGGCTGACCCACAGGAGCCCGCCATGCCCATCGAGCAGCTTCGGCGATGCCTGGAGGGCCGGGACTGGGACCGGCTGGCGAACGTGTACGCGCCCGAGGCGCTGCTGGATGCGAACGTCCCGCAGTGGCGCTTCCAGCGAAGGGGCGTGGAGGCGATCGCCGCTCAGTACCGGGTCTGGTACCCCGAACCGGTGCGCCTCGTGGAGTGGGCGCCGACCGCCACACCGTTCGGCGCGGTGGTCGAACAAGCCGAGTGGACGGTCGTGGACGACGGGGAGACGTACACCCGCAGCGTCCACCTGTTGCACGTCGACGGCGGCCGCATCGTGCACCATGTTCTCTACTGCACCGGGCGTTGGAGCACCTCCACCGTCGAGCGTCACCGCACCGAAGCTCCGCTCTACGACCCGTAGGCGGTCTCCGGCACACGACCGGATCGTCACCCGAGGCGCCCGCCGGCGCCCGGCGTCGGTGAAGGTGCCGGTCCTGGCATCGCCAGCTCTCGTCTGGCGCCTTCGAGGATGGGACCAGAGAGGGATACCGAGGAGGATGCGACATGACCGAGACCGCCGAAGCCGGGACGGCGACCGCCGGCATGACCGATGCCATGGAAGTCGTCAGGTCCATGTGCATCGCCTACGCAAGCGCCGTGAACGCCAGCGACTCGCTGGCCTACTCGAAGCTGTTCACCTCCGATGCCATTCGCATGCCACCCGGGTCGGAGCCCGAGTGCGGCCGTGATCAGATCCGTCAGGGCGAACAGGCCGACTACGACGCCGCCCGGCTGAGCATCCGCTCGACGCCGCTCGACGCTGTCCGGCCCGGCGAGGAATGGGTCTACGGCATCGCGGAGATCGACGGGACCGCCACCAGCCACGCCGATGGGACCACCTCGTCGTTCCGGGCGACCAAGACGTGGCTCCTGCAGAGACAGCCCTCCGGTGGATGGCTGATCGCGAGGCAGATGTGGAACACGAGGTAGGCCCTCGACCCACGGAGTCAGGCACCACGGCATCGACGCTGGACATTCAGCACGCGCACATGGCCCGGTAATGTTCGGAGTGACCGGCGGGAACGGTGGACGCCGTGCCCGTCCGTGACCCAGCCACCGGGCCCGGGCCGATGGCGCTGCGGGTGGCGTCGTTCAACATCCGCAGCGCCCGGTCGTTCGACGGGCGGAACTCGTGGCCGCTACGGCGCCTGGCGACCGTCGGCGCCATACGGGGCCTCGACGCCGACGTGGTGGGCCTTCAGGAGGTGCACCGGGGCCCGTCGGCCTACCTCCTGCGAAGGCTCCGCTCCTATGCCGGGGTGGGAGACGGGCGCTCCGGTGGGAAGCGCGGGGAGCGGTGCCTGGTGCTCCACCGCACCGAGCGCCTGGAGATGCTGGCGTGGTCGACCCGCTGGTTCTCCGACGCGCCGGACCGCGCCGGCACACGCCTCCCCGGTGCCAGCTTCCCGCGCGTGGTGACGCTGGTGGAGCTGGCCGACCGGCGCTCCGGCCGGCGCTTCGGCGTCGCCGACGTCCACCTCGACGAGCACCGCAACGAGAACCGGCTGGCCAGCGTCCACATGCTCACGTCGTGGCTCGACCCCGGCCTGCCCTGGCTCGTGGTGGGCGACTTCAACGCCGGGCCGACAAGCCGCGTCCTGGCCGTGCTCACGGACGCCGGCTTCCGGCCGGCGCTCGACCACGGCGCCGGCGGCACGGCCCATGGGTTCACGGGACGGGCCGACGGGCCCCGCCTCGACCACATCCTCGTGAGCAGCCACTGGGACGTCCTCGCCGGTGCCGCGGTGCGCACGGAAGCGGGCCGGCTCCCATCCGACCACTGGCCCGTGGTGGCCGACGTGCGGCTGGACGCCGACCCGTTCCTGCCCTGACGGCGACTCGAGACAGCGGGCTCCGACCATGCGTGAGGACCGCAAGCTCCGGGTGGTGATCGCCGACGACCACTATCTGGTCCGAGAGGGGACTGGCGAGCTCCTCGAGGCGACCGGCGGCGTCGAGGTGACCGCCGCGGTCGCCACCGCCGAGGATCTGTTGCGGGCGGTGGAGGCCGACGTGCCGGACGCCGTCCTCACGGACATCCGCATGCCGCCCAACCATTCCACCGAGGGCCTGGACGCTGCCCGCCGCATACGCGCCGACCACCCGCAAGTGGGAGTCGTGGTGCTGTCGCAGTACGCCGACCCCCTCTATGCCCTCGAGCTCTTCCGAGACGGCACGGCCGGTGCTGCCTACCTGTTGAAGGACCGGGTCGGCGAGGCGGACGAGCTCGTGCGTGCCCTGCGTGAGGTGAGCTCCGGCGGTTCCGTCATCGACCCCAAGGTCGTCGAGGGCCTCCTGGCCCGCCGGGCCCGCACCACACACCACGCGGCCGCGTCCCTCACCCCCCGTGAGCTGGACGTGCTCCGGGAGATGGCTCACGGTCGATCCAACGCGGGGATCGCCCGCTCCCTCGTGCTGAGCCAGTCGGCCGTCGAGAAGCACGTCAACGCCATCTTCAGCAAGCTCGGGCTGACCGAGGCGCAGGACACGCACCGCCGCGTGGCCGCCGTGCTCGCCTTCTTGCGCGGGTTCGCCGACGACACACCCTGACAGGGACCCGGCGCAGTGGCGGTGCCTACCTGCAGGTGCACTTGGGGCCAGACTGACGCCATGTCGACCGAGGCGGGCGGGCTCCTGGTCACGGAGACGCTGGAGCCGCAACCGGCGAGCGTCGCTCGCGCCCGCCGACTCGTCGCTGCCGCGCTGGCGGCCGCCGACCACGGCGAGGACGTCGTGGACGTGGCGACGCTGCTGGTCAGCGAGGTCGTCACCAACTCTGTGCTCCACGCCGGCACGGAGATCGGGCTACGGTGCGAACGCCGCGGCGGCGGGGTGCGCATCGAGGTCTCCGACGGGTCGTCGATGGTCCCCGGGGTGCGGCACTACGACCCCGACGCGACCACCGGGCGCGGCCTCGGCCTGGTGTCCACGCTCGCCACGTCGTGGGGCGTCCGCCTCCACGACCACGGCAAGACGTTGTGGTTCGAGGTGGGCGACGTGGCCGGCCCGACCTCGCCTTCCCGGCCGGGGAGGAGGCCGGGCTCGGAGCACTCGACCGAGCCGGCTCCGACGGTTCACCTGCTCGGCGCCTCTCCGGCGTTGGTCCGGGCGACGATCGAGCAGGGGGACGCGTTGCTGCGCGAGCTGGCGTTGGTCGTTATCGGTGGCGAGCTCGACGACGTGTTCGCGCGTGGGTGGCACCTCCCCCAGTTCGACGTCGGGCCGATCCTCGCCGCAGCCGAGGCCGCCATCCGAGCGGGACGGGCGAATGCCGATCTCGAGTTCAGCCTCCCGGCCGGCTCGGAGACCGCCGGTCTGGAGCGCATGCGGCTGATCGACGTGGCCGACGCCCTCGCCCGCGACGATCGGCTGCTGTCGGACCCGGCCCTTCCCGAGATCGGAGCCTTCCGCCACTGGCTCTACACCCAGATCGCCGAGCAGGCCCGGGGGTTCGCCGCCCAGCCCTGGGAGCTCCCGGGGCCGCTCGAGCCGGCGCGAGCCGCTGCGGTGTTGTCCGCCACGGAGCTGGTCCGGATCGGCCGCCTCAGCGCGGCCGCGGTGGTCGCCGACGACGCCAACCGCATCATCTTCGTGAACGCCGCCGCCGGGGAACTGCTCGGTTGGTCGCCCGAGGCGCTCGTCGGCCAGCGGCTGACCGTCGTCATCCCGCCGGAGCTGCGGGAGGCCCACGTCGCCGGGTTCAGCCGCCTGCGGGTGACAGGCGTCGCCCGCATTCTCGGATCCACGCTGCGCGTGCCGGCGCTTCGGCGAGACGGGTCGCTCGTCGACGTCTCGCTGACGATCGAAGAGGTGGCTGGCGACAGGGGCCGGACCGCGTTCTGTGGAGTCCTCGAGTCGAGGCCGGGCGCGGACACACTCCGGAAGAAGCGAACCGAATGACGACCGGCGAAGCCGCTTCGGGGTCCGTGATCGCCGTGTGGCTGCCTATCTTCACGGTTGCGTGTCGTCAGCCGCCGATCCCGAGCCGTTGCAGGAAGCCGGCGACGTCGAAGTAGCTCCCGGTCGTGGACAACGAGGCCGTCGTCGCCGCCTCGAAGACTCTGCACGGCTCGATGTTGACCGCCCGTCCGGTTGGTCGGAGCTCACCGCCGGGCAAGGCCAGCGTCCCGTCGCTGGTCCCACGGTGGGTCGCCTCGACCGCCGCAGCGCTTGGCGCGCCTCCGACCTGGAGATCGCGACCTACGCCGGCCACCGGTCGTCCTTCTTCACGAAGGACCGGTAGGCGCACCTCTTCGGCGAGGCCGGTGCCGCGCTGGCCGAGCGGCTGGACGCTCTCATCGACTCCGCCAAGGCGCCGCCGGCACCCTCGCCGCCGTACCCTTGAACTGATGGCCGAGCAGGTGCTCCCGATGTCGGGGGACGAGTTCGTCGCCCGCGCCGGGGCAGCCGCGGCGCCGACCGACGACGACGTGTCGATCACCAGCGAGGGCCGGCGACTCGACAGCAAACAGGCCGTGCTCGCATGGCTGGCCGAGGTGGAGGCAGGTCGCGCCGCGGGCCGTTGCGTCGAGTTCGATGACGGCTGAGCGACCTCCGCTCGGCGTCGACCGCCTGCTCGCCACGCTCCACCGCCACCACGTCGGCTTCGTGCTCGTCGGGGGCATGGTCGCCATCGCCCACGGCGCTCTCCGCCCCACCGCGGACCTCGACTGCCTGGCCCGGCAGCGCCGAGAACATGGCCCGCCTGGCCTCTGCCATGCGTGAGCTGAACGCCCGGGCGAGCCGCCAGTGCTACTTCGCCGGAAGTCGTGCCGTCACCGTCCTACGACCGACAGGGGATACCGTGGGCGGCAGAGCCGAGATGACCACAGACCTAACCGGTCGCCACCGAAGTGTGCGAGCGCAGGCTCGCCTGCGGATGACTCGGTGCTCGGGCCGAGTGCTCGTGGGGGTGCTGTGGGTCGCAGGCGCCGTCATGCTCGGGGCCGTCCAGACTGCCGCCCAGGGCAACGACGCGCCTCGCGTGCTGCGAACGACGGTGGACGACGCGATCACCCCGGTGATCGCGGATCACCTGAAGGAGGCGGTCAGTCGAGCCGAGCACGAAGGCTACGACGCCTTGGTCGTGGAGCTCGACACGCCGGGAGGGCTCGACACCTCGATGCGTGAGATCGTCCAGCGCTTCCTCTCGGCGGAGCTGCCCGTCGTCGTCTACGTCAGCCCGCAGGGCGCACGTGCCGCCTCGGCTGGAGCGATAATCACCTTCGCCAGCCACGTCGCGGCGATGGCGCCCGGCACCGCGATCGGGGCCGCGACACCGGTCGGCCTCGAGGGTGGTGACGTGGAGAACAAGGTGATCAACGACGCAGCGGCCCTCGCCGAATCGGTCGCACGCCTGCGGCACCGAGATGTCGACTTCGCCGTTGACACGGTACGAGAAGGACGGTCGGCTTCGGCCGACGAGGCCCTGGACGTCGGCGCCATCGACCTGGTCGCCGCGTCGCTGGGCGACCTGCTCGACGAGATCGACGGACGGAAGGTCGAGGTGGCGCCGGCGGGCACCACCGTGACGTTGCGGACGGTCGGCGCCGTCCCCGACGAGCACGACATGGGCCTACTCCGTCGGATCCAGCAGACACTCGCCGATCCGAACATCGCGTTCCTCTTCCTGTCCATCGGCACGCTGGCGCTGATCTACGAGCTGGCGAGCCCGGGCGTCGGCGGGGGCGGTGCCGTGGGCGCCGTGCTCATACTGCTCGCGCTCTTCTCGCTGTCGGTCCTCCCCGTGAACGCGGTGGGACTGCTGCTGCTCGGACTGGCGGCCGCCTTGTTCGTGGCAGAGCTGTTCGCGCCCGGCATCGGCGTCGCAGCCGCCGGGGGGACCGCCGCGCTCGTGCTCAGCGGCATCTTCCTGTTCGACGACGCGCCTGGGCTGGAGGTGAGCATGGCGGTCGTCGCGCCCGTGGCCGCAGTCGTCGGTGGCGCCGTCGTCTTCGCCGGGCGGCTGGTCCTGCGCACCACAGCGACCGACTCGACCACGACCGGACCCGGCCTGTTCATCGGCCGCACCGTCTCCGTCCACCACGTCGGCGGGGGCCGCGGCCAGGCGCTCGTGGAGGGCGCGTGGTGGAACGTCCGGCCCCTCGACGGTGAGCTGCAGCCTGGCCGCGCCCGAGTGGTCGACATCGACGGTCTGGACCTCGTCGTGGAGCCCGTGCCCGACAACCCGAGTGACCAACAGACAGGGGAATCATGAGCGAAGCACTGCTCTACGGCATCGGAGCGGCGATCGTGCTGGTCGTAGTGATCGTCATCGCGGCCGTCCGCATAGTGAACGAGTACGAGCGGGGCGTGATCTTCCGCCTCGGACGAATCATGGGCGCCAAGGGGCCGGGGCTGTTCTTCATCGTCCCGATCATCGACCGGATGGTGAAGGTGAACCTCCAGACCGTCACCCACGACATCCCGCCTCAGGACGTGATCACCAAGGACAACGTGACGTTGAGGGTCAACGCGGTGACGTACTTCAACGTCATCGACCCGGTGAAAGCCGTCGTGGCCATTCAGAACTACTTCGTCGCGACGTCGCAGGTCGCGCAGACGACGCTGCGAAGCATCCTCGGCCAGGTCGAGCTTGACGACCTGTTGATCAAGCGCGACGAACTCAACCAGCAGCTCCAGCAGATCATCGACGAGCTCACAAATCCCTGGGGGATCAAGGTCACCCTGGTCGAGGTCAAGGACGTCGAACTGCCCGAGGGGATGCGCCGCGCCATGGGTCGCCAGGCCGAGGCCGAGCGCGAGCGTCGGTCGAAGGTCATCCACGCGCAGGGCGAGCTCGAAGCGGCCGAGGCGCTCGGCCAGGCGGCGGCGGTGCTCGAAACGCACCCTGCGGCCATGCAGCTTCGGATGCTGTCGACGATGGTCGAGGTGTCGGCCGAGAAGAACTCGACGCTGATCTTCCCGATCCCCGTGGAGTTGTTGCGTCTGGCCGACCGGCTCGGCCCAGGGGCCGCTCCGGAACAGGCTGGCGACCGGCCCGGCTGACGACCGCGAAGTCGTGCATCCACCGACTGGCCTCGAGCGCACCGATCTTGTCGTTGACTCGGCACGCCTGAGCGTTGCCCACACTCCCCGGAGCCTGGTGGTTCGCCATCCGGTCGTCGTGCTGGATCACCGACCGGACCGCCTCCCGAACGAGTGTTCTCCAGACATCCCGTGCTGATCTGTGGGAGTCGAGCATGTGGGAGGGTGCCGAAGGCGACGCTGCGTACGCGGCTCGACGCTCGACGCCGTGGAGTGTCGCGTGGCACGCGCTCGAGATCGTGGACTACGACCTCACGGGCGACCTCGCGCCGTTCTCCCCGCCCCCAACCTTTCGCGGACAAGGCCCACTGGCGCGACCTTACGCTCCTGCCGAGCGCGTGGTCACCGTCCGAACTCGTCGCATACCTCGACGAGCTTCGCCGGAGGGTGAACGCCGCCCTGTCGGTCATGACCGATGAGAAGGCGTCGACACCGCTGCCGGGGACGCACCGGTACAAGGGTCAGCCGTACGCCTGGCTGCTGACGAGCATCCGCTGCACACCGTCGAGCACGCGGCGCAGATCAGGCAATTCATCACCAGCGCCGGTTGAGCCGTCAGAGCGTCCACTGCTGGTGGAGCGCCGCGTACCGGCCGGTCCCGTCAGGTCGGGCGGGTGACCGGTCTGGCAAGAAGCGCTCGCGACGCGCCGGTAGGAGCATCGTCTCGGTGAAGCGCCACGGCGAGAGATCGAACCGGTCGAGAAGCGTCTCGAACTCGCGTGCGACGACCTGCTCAAGGTCGGGCCCGCTCGCGGTCCGAACCAGCACACTGACAGGCTACGAAAGGAGGCGGCGCGCCGCGGCGCGCGGTTGGCTCGGCAACGAGCTGCGCTGGCCTCGCGATGTGGTGGCGCGTCCGAAGCGGACACTCCAACCTGGTCCGGAGGAGCAGGTTGGTGGTTGGATCACATCAGTGGACATCGGGTGGCTGAGCGATCAGTGGGACCTGTAGGGTGTCTCGATCGGCGAGCGACTCGGCGGCTTCGACACTCGCGAGGTGCTGAGGATACGCAGCGATCAAGGAGACTTCGTCGTCAAGAGCGACCCGATGCCCCGGCCTGACGTCGCCGACGACGAGCAACTGAGAGTGATCGACGTCCTCACCGAACAAGGCTACGAGCACGTGCCGGCCGTCCTGCGTACCCGCCAAGGCCAACGGGTGGCTCGGGCAGCGAGCGGGCTGATGGTGGTGCTCGAGTTCATCTCTCGCCCTGTCGACAAGAGGGCCTGGCCATCACTCGGCCGAGCGGCTGCCAAGCTCAATGCGATCCGGGAGTTTCCTGTCCCGTACGCGGTCCCGATCGACGTCGGCATCACGCAACCCGAGGAGCACGGTCGCGCTCGGTGCGCTGGCTGTCGGCGCGTTCCAGGTCATCGGATCGTTCGGCGCCGCCGAAAACCAACCAGACCGCCTGCCGATGGACGCCCTGGCGGTCGTGCTCGTGCTGCTCGGTCCGGCCGCGCTGGCCTGGCGTGACCGGTGGCCCCTCATCGCGGTAGGCGTGGCGATCGGTGCTGCGGACGTCTACGTCGGACTCGGTTACGCCTACGGGCCGATCTTCGTCAGCGTCGTCGTGGCGCTGTTCTCGGCCGTCCAGTCCGGTCGCCGCCGCGAGACGTGGCTGCTCGCCTCGGCGGGCTTCGTCGGCTTCTCGGTCGGGCACATGCTCGACGACCACGCCGACACGAACCTCGCTCACCTCGCCCTCGTCGCGGGGTGGCTCGCCGTCGTGCTGGCCCTGTCCGAGGTGGTGCGCAGCCGCCGAGAGCAGGCCGCCGTGCGCGAGCAAACCGCTGCCGACGAGCAGCGCCTGTTGCTGGCCCAGGAGCTGCGTGACGTGCTGGCCCACAACCTCTCGCTCATCAATGTGCAGGCGAGCGTCGCCCTTCACCTGGCGGCGGCGGACAACCCCACAGGCCCGGCGCTCACCGCGATCAAGGAGGCGAGCCGGGAGTCGCTCCATGAGCTGCGCGCCGCGCTCGACGTGCTCCGTCGGGGTGAGGCCGCGCCCCGTGCTCCCGCACCCCGGCTCGCCGATCTGGACGAGCTGATCGACGGGCGTGCGCGCCAGCGCTCACCGCGGCGGCGTATGGCGTCGATGAGTTCCTCCTCGTGTATGGCGACCGACCCGAGACCGGCCGCCGGTCTGACGACCTGACCGTTCGCACCATGTTGGAAGACGCGCGACGGTTCGCTGACGACTCAAGACTCCCGAAGGGTCCACTCCGGCTCGGCGTCACATCACGACTGCAGCCCCTGCCACGTTGGAAGGCAGTGGCGGACCTCGTGTTCGTACAGGCGACCTGCTCCGATGCCCGACCTCTTGAGGTGGCGGGACACCGTCGACTTCGACGGTCCGATCTTCGCCGGAGTCCTCGCCCCGCCGTCGGCATCCATGGCCCGGAAGCTCACGTCAGAGGTTCCTCAGCTCGCCATACCCCAGGACCTGATCGACGCCCTGGACCAGGACGCGGACGCGGGCGTCGACTTCGCATGCGGCATGGTCGACGACATCCGCCAGTCCGGTGCATTCGATGGCGTTCACCTCATCCCGGTCTCCCGGTACCGCGACATCGCAGCTCGGCTCGAGCGGGCCTAGCCAAACGCGAGTGCTCGCGACGGCGCCGATAGGTCGCGGTCGCGCCGGAAGGCGGACCGCGTTATCGAGCGCGTGATATGTACGCCGGCCGGCTCCCCGATCCGCCGCCCTCGTCGTCCGCGGCCGGCGCGGGTCACAACCGCGCCCCGCCACGTACGGGGCTATGCGCTGTCCTGGCCTGGTGCCCGACCCCGTTGCTCGCGCTGAGCATTAGCGGGCGGCCCACCCGCTGCACCTCGCGGGATACCGGGTAAACCGCGCGCAACCCAGAATAGAAGGGTCAAAAGCTCCAAAAGACGCCATACCTTCGGTGTCGCACGGTAATTAATTCCCATAGGGCGTCGTGTCACCCGGTTCCGGCTGTACCGTTGCCAAGGTGAGCGTCATAACGCGCAACAACGTCGTCCTCGCCGGTGCCCCCGAGGGACGACCGATGGTGTTCGCCCACGGTTTCGGGTGCGATCAGCATATGTGGCGGGGTATCGAACCCGCCTTTCGGCCTGAATACCGCACGGTTCTGTTCGATCACGTCGGTGCTGGCGGGTCGGACCTGACAGCCTACGACCATGCCCGCTACAACTCGCTGGACGGTTACGCCGACGACGTCGTCACGATCTGTCGGACCATCGACCTGCGGGACGTGGTCTTCGTCGGGCATTCGGTCAGCGCGATGATCGGAGTGCTGGCGGCGACCCGGGCGCCCGAACGCGTCGGTGCGCTCGTTCTGATCGGCCCGTCCCCGCGCTACCTCGACGACGACATCAGCGGCTACGTCGGCGGGTTCTCCAAAGCGGACATAGTCGGCTTGTTGGACGCGCTCGACAGCAACTACTTGGGCTGGTCGAGAGCAATGGCTCAGGTGGTCATGGGCCATCCGGACCGTCCAGAACTGGCGGCTGAACTGGAGCAGAGCTTCTGCCGAACCGACCCGGTCATCGCCGGACACTTCGCCGAGGTGACGTTCCTGTCGGACAACCGACACGATCTCCCTCACGTCTCGGTCCCGACCCTCGTGATTCAAGCCTCGGAGGACGCCATCGCCGGACCGACGGTGGGCCGGTACGTGCACGAACTCATCGAGGGCAGCGACTTCGTGATGCTGGAGGCCACCGGCCATTGCCCGCATCTAAGCGCTCCCGACGAGACGATCGCGGCGATGCTGGACTTCCTGGATCGGTCGTGACCCCGCCCCCGGCGCAGGAGAGCGCCGAGGTCTTCTACGAGCAGGCGCCTTGCGGCTTCTTGACCACGACCCCGGATGGCACCGTCACGAGGGTCAACTCGACGCTTCTCGACTGGACGGGTTACCGGCGCGAGGAGATCGTCGGCACACGCCGGTTCGCCGAATTGCTCACAGCCGGGGGGCGGGCCTACCACGAGACGCACTTCGCTCCGCTGCTGAGGATGCACGGCGCGGTGAAGGGCATAGTCCTCGATCTCGCGTGCCCGGACGGGCACGTCCTGCCGGTCCTCGTCGACGCAGTCGTCAGAGGGGGGACCAACGGCAGCCCGCTCCTGACCCACGTGGCACTGCTCGACGCCACCCACCGCCGAGCCTACGAGCGCGAACTGTTGGCCGCCCGCAAACTCGCCGAGCGATCCAACCGACGGGTGCGGATCCTGCACCGCGTCGTCGCCGAGACAGCGGTCGTCGGCGACCGCGCCGCTGTGGTCGACACCCTCGTCCGGGTGCTGGGCGAGGTGTTCGACGGGGCTGGCGCGGCGATCTGGCTCCTCGACGCCGACGGGTCCACCCTCTCGCTGGCCAGCGCCAACGACGTCCCCTCGACGCTCACCCCCCAGCTCCTGTCCACCGACGCGATGCCTCCGGCCGCCGCCTGCCGGGAGCGCGAGCCGGTGACGGTCGAGTCGCCCGAGCAGGCCACCCGGGAGTTCCCGCTCCTGGCGGCGCCGCTGGCCCATTCAGCGTTCGCGGCCGTGACCGCCGTTCCCATCGTCGCTGGGACACTCACGCTCGGTGCCTACGCCGTGTACTTCGGCCGCAGCCCCCTCCCCAATGCCGACGAGGTCGAGCTGCACCGGACCCTGGGATGCCACGCCGGGCTGGCGATCGAGCGGGCCACGCTGTACCAGGCGTTGCGCCACGTCGCCTCCCACGACGGCTTGACGGATCTGCCCAACCGGGCCCTGTTCGACGATCGGCTGGAACAGGCAATGGCGCGGTCCGCCCGAAGCGCCCTGCCGTTGGCGGTCATGGTGGTCGATCTGGACGGTTTCAAGCGGGTGAACGACTCGTTGGGGCACAGTGCGGGGGACCGGGTCTTGACGGAAACGGCGCAACGGCTCCGCGCGGCGGTGCGTCCCCACGACTCCGTGGCCCGAATCGGGGGTGACGAGTTCGCCGTGCTGTGCGAAGACGTCGATCGATCCGAAACCGAGCGCATCGCCGCTCGGATCCGCACGGCCTTGGAACCCAAGATGCCCATCGGCCTTGACCTCGTGTCAGCGACCGGCAGTGTCGGAGCTGTCGTGTACCTCCCGTGCCCCGGCGGGGCTCCGACGACGACGGCTCAGCTGCTTTACGACGCCGACGCCGCCATGTACCGGGCCAAGGCGGGCGGGAAGAACGCCGTCGAGATTTCCCACACGGCGCTGGCCGGTCTATGACACCGCGGCCGGCGGCTCGTCAGGGAGCCGGATCGAAGCCCCGGTTCCCGTTCTTCCCGCGGGTGAACCTGATCGCAAGCGAAGTCGCCCAAGTAAGGCACCGCGCGAGCGCCCGGTAACGACGCCGCGCTGGGGTCCTCCTCCTGGCTGTAGCGTCGGGTCCTGATGGGCGCCGCCCCGAGACCCTGCCGCCCCCCGATGCCCACTTACGCCGTGAGCCGACGGTGACCGAGCGGACGATCCGCTGGTGCGGCTGGGCGGCGATGCTGGGCGGGGCCATGTGGGCGACCAAGGGGCTGGCCATCCTCATCACCGGCGACCAACCGCCGTTGCTGTTCGAGGTCCCGCTGCTGCTCTTCCCGATCGGGCTCATCGGCCTCTATCACCGCCTCCTTCAGTCCGGCGCCCGACCGGGGCGGGCGAGCAAGATCGTCGTCTACGCCGCACTCGCGGCAGCCCTCTTGGTACTGCCCGTCGGACTACTGCTGTCCGACCCGCCCGAGGTCGTACTCGGCGTGCCCATCGCCACTGCCGCCCTCGCCACCGTCGCCGGCCTCGTAATGCTTGGCCGCACAGCCCGCAGGACCAATGCCTTCCCGCCCCCGTGGCACAACCTGCCGCTGGCCATGGGTGTGGCCACCCCCTTCCTGATGACGGTGGTCGGCGGGGTCCTGGAGGCGATCAACGAGCGTCTCCTCGAGGTGCCACTGGTGGTTCTGGCCGCAGGTTGGATCGGGCTCGGCACTGCCATCGCCGGCCGAAATGCCGCTGGAGTAGCTGCCCAGGGGACGAAGTACGAACCCCGGTACCCGGGGCGTCCTCTCGATCATCCTGGGGCAGGACACCTTCCATGGGTGTGACAATCCCGCCGGAGTCCGGGACATCGTCAGGACATTCCTGCGGTGATGACCGTACCCCGAGAGCCAACTCCTGATGCGCCGATGCGAGCGTCGTTGGTGAGGGCGACCCACGTTGACCGCACGTACTTGGATAGCGGGGTCCACCACCTGAGCAGAGCGGCTTGGCACGCTGGTGGGGCGGAGAGGGGGTAGCCGGAGCCCACGGTCGTGTCGGACGAGGCGAGAGGGCAGGCGGCGGAAGCGGCTCCGTCGTACACGGACCT
>DATLFP010000211.1:0-8113 GCA_035540955.1 Acidimicrobiales bacterium | reverse complement strand
TGAGCCAGGGCTCGCCGCGGACGATCGCCTCGAGCTCGCCCCTACGCGGGCTCACGAGGAAGGCCGAGCACGCGCTCGCCCACGATGTTGCGCAGGACGTTCGAGGTGCCGCCCATGATCGTGTAGGCCGGCCCGTAGCAGATGCCGCGGGCCCACCGTCCCCACAACATCGCCTCCGCCCCGAGCGTGCGGCCCACGAAGTCGGCGACGCGCTGCTCGAACTCGGTCCCGAAGGTCTTGGTGATGGCGCTCATGCCCGGGAGGCCCTGACCGAGCACGCCCTTCAGCACCATCAGGCGGCCGATGCGGTAGGACGACTCGATCGCCGCGATCTCCTGGCGCACGCGCGGGTCGGTGGTGTCGGCGTGCGGGCGGGCGTCCCGGTACAGGGCCTTGTTGCTCACCAGCCGGTCGATGCCGCCCCGCTCGTGCTCGAGCTGGCGCATCGTCTGGCGCCACGACCCGTTGAGCTCGCCCACGAGGTTGGCGGCGGGCACCCGCACCTCGTCGAGCACCACCTCGCAGAAGTGGCGGTTGGTCGTCATGTCGGTGATGGGCAGCACCTCGACCCCGGGGCTGTCCATCGGCACGATCAGCTCGGACAGGCCCTTGTGGGCCGGGGCATCGGCATCGGTGCGGCAGATCAGGTAGCAGTAGTCGGCGGTCGCCGCGAACGAGGTCCACACCTTGCGACCGGTGACCACGAACGAGTCGCCGTCGGGGACCGCTCTCGTGGTGAGGTGGGCGAGGTCGGAGCCGTTGTCGGGCTCGCTCATGCCGATGCACCAGTTCGACTCGCCCCTGGTCATCGGCGGCAGGTAGCGCCGCTTCTGCTCGTCGGTGCCGAAGGCGAGGATCGACGGTCCCATCTGCCGGTCGGCGAACCACGACGCCGCGATCGGCGCCCCGTTCTCGATCAGCGCCTCGGTGACGACGAACCGCTCCAGCGCGGTGCGCTCGTGGCCCCCGTACTCCTTGGGCCAGGTCATCCCCAGCCAGCCCCGCTCGCCCAGCTCCCGCGAGAAGTCGCGGTCGTAGCCGTTGATCCAGGAGTCCTCCTTGACCGGCAGGTCGGCGGCGGCCCGCAGCGCGACCTCCTCGGCCTCGCGCCGCAGCTTGTCCAGCGCGGGATCCCACCCAAACTCCATCGTCCTATCCCAACACGTCTTGCAGGGCGGTGAGATCTCGGTCCTCGAGGCCCATGGCCCGGGCCCAGCCGGCGGCGCCGCCGTGGCGTTCGTCGAGGGCGTCGAGGAAGCCGGCCATCACCTCCGGCCGGCAGCGGAAGTGCGAGGGCGGGTTGACCTTCACGTTGGTGTAGGTGTCGAACCGGGCCAGCCGCTCGCAGATCTGGACGATCACCTGGTTGGTGAGCTCGTAGTCGCCGACGACGACGTCACGGGGGACGCCCACGAGCGACTCGACGAGGGCGGCGAGGATGCCCGTGCGGTCCTTGCCCGCCGCGCAGTGGAACACGACCGGCCCGCGGCTCGTCGCCACCGTGTGCACGGCCTCGGCGATCAGGTGCCCGGCGCTGTCGAGCATGTGGAGGTAGTCGGCGAGGACGTCGCGCTCAACGGCGTCGGGCACCTCGTCCTGCACCTCGAGATCGGCGATGAACGGCAGATGGACGTAGCGGATCGCCGCGTTCTCGAGCGGTCCCCGTCCCTCGTTGCGGATCTCCCGGCTGGTCCGGAGGTCGACCACGGTGGTGATCCCCACCTCGTCGAGCACGGTCTTCACGTCCTGCTCCGTGAGCTCCTGGAGGGTGTCGCTGCGGAACACCTGACCCCACGCGGTCGTGGCGCCGCCGGTGATGGGCAGGCCGCCGAGGTCGCGGAAGTTGGAGGCGCCGGTGAGGGGGACGAAGCGCGAAGCCATCCGCGCCATGATGCCCCGATGCGAGCCATCGTCCTGACCGAGAAGGGTGGACCAGAGGTCCTGCGGGTGCAGGAGGTGCCCGAACCGGTCCCCGGGCCCGACGAGGTCGTGGTGGACGTGGCCGCCACGGCGCTCAACCGGGCCGACGTGCTCCAGCGCCTGGGCCTGTACCCGCAGCCGGGACCGGCACCGGCGTTCGAGATCCCCGGCCTCGAGGTGGCGGGGCGGGTCGTCGAGCGTGGCGAGCGGGCCCGGGCGTGGGCGGTGGGCGACGAGGTGATGGGCATCGTGAGCGGCGGCGGGTACGCCGAGCGGATCGCCGTGCACGAGCGCCAGCTCGTGGCGGTGCCGTCCTCGGTCGGCCTGCCCGATGCGGCGGCCATCCCCGAGGTGTTCCTGACCGCCTGGGACGCCCTGGTGGTGCAGGGCGGTCTCACCTCGGGGCGGTGGGCGCTCGTGCACGCCGGAGGCTCGGGGGTCGGGACCGCCGCCATCCAGGTCGCCAAGGCGATCGGCGCGTTCGTGGCCACCACGGCCTCGGCCGGCAAGCTCGGCGCGCTGCGCGACCTCGGCGCCGACCGGGTGATCGACCGCGCGGGGCAGTGGGATCTGAGCGACGAGATCGACGTCGTGCTCGACGTCGTCGGCGGGGACTACCTCGACCGGAACCTCGCGGCGCTGCGCACGCGGGGAACCATCGTGCAGGTGGGGACGATGGCGGGACCGCCGCCGTCGATCAACCTCGGCCTGCTCATGATGAAGCGCGCAGCGCTGATCGGCACCGTGCTGCGGGCCCGACCGGTCGAGGAGAAGCTCGCGCTGACCCAGCGCTTCGGGCGCGAGATCGTCCCGCTGTTCGATCCGAGCGGGGCAGGTGTTCGGGAGGGAGCACCCGTCCTGGAGCCGGTGATCGACTCCCGCTATCCGTTGGCCGACGCCGCCGACGCCCACCGGCGCCTGGAGTCGAACGTCACCGTCGGCAAGATCCTGCTGACGATGTGAGCTGCGCTACCTCGTGGCGATCGGCTGGTAGTCGCGGGCGTCGGGCCCGATGTAGAGCTGGCGGGGCCGGACGATCTTCTGGTCCTGCTCCAGCAGCTCGACCCAGTGCGTCAGCCACCCCGACGTGCGGGGGATGGCGAACAGCACGGTGAACATCTCCATCGGGAAGCCGAGGGCCTGGTAGATGAGGCCCGAGTAGAAGTCGACGTTCGGGTACAGCTTGCGGCTGATGAAGTAGTCGTCGGCGAGGGCGACCTCCTCCAGCTTCAGCGCGATGTCGAGCAGCGGGTTCTTGCCGGTGAGCTTGAACACCTCGTCGGCGTGGGCCTTGATGATCTTCGCCCGCGGGTCGTAGCTCTTGTAGACGCGGTGGCCGAAGCCCGGCATCTTGCGCTTGCCCGCCTTCACATCCGCGATGAAGGCGTCGACGTTCTCGAGCGAGCCGATCTCCTTCAGCATGTGGATGACCTCTTCGTTGGCGCCGCCGTGCCGTGGGCCGTAGAGGGCAGCAGCCGCCGCCGCCGTCGAGATGTAGGGGTCGGCATGAGCGCTGCCGACCACCCGCATGGCGGTGGTGCCGCAGTTCTGCTCGTGCTCGGCGTGGACGATGAACAGCACGTCGAGCGCCCGGGCGATGGCGGGGTCCTCCCACGGGACGTGGTCGACGGGGGAGAACATCATCTGGAGGAAGTTGGCGGTGAAGGACTTCGAGTTGTCCGGATACACGAAGGGCATGCCCTCGCTGAACCGGTGGGCGCATGCCGCCAGCGTCGGCATCTTGGCGATCAGACGGATGATCTGGCGCTGGCGGTTCTCGGGGTCGAAGATCTGCTTGGCGTCGAGGTAGAAGGTCGACAGCGCCGCCACCGCCGACACCAGCATCCCCATGGGGTGGGCGTCGTAGTGGAATCCCTCCATGAACCGCTTCCGCACGTTCTCGTGGATGTACGTGTGGTAGGTGATCTGGTGGACCCAGGCGTCGTACTGCTCCTGGTTCGGCAGCTCGCCGTGGAGCAGGAGGTAGGCGACCTCGAGGTAGGTCGACTGATCGGCCAGCTGCTCGATGGGATAGCCGCGGTAGCGCAGGACGCCGTTCTCGCCGTCGAGGTAGCACACCGCACTCTCGGTCATGGCGGTGGTGAGGAGCGCCTCGTCGTGGAACCAGATGCCGGGGAGCAGCTTGCGCCACTCGTCGGCGTTCACGCCGCCGTTCAGGATCGGGATCTCGACGGAGTCCCCGGTGCGGTTGTCGGTGATGGTGATGCTGTCGGCCACGCGGCTTCCCCCGTACGGCTCGTGTGTGGGTGCGGGCTGTTGTCCCGCGGTGACCAACCTAGTTGGCCGTTCGGGTCCCGTTCCCCGGGGCTAGAGCGGACCGGTGTCGTGGCTCCGGGGCGCGAGGAGCTCGCGCTTGCTCGTGAGCGCGTCGAGGGCGCCGGCCAGCTCGCGGCGGGTGTCGGCCGGATCGATCACGGCGTCGACGAAGCCCCGCTCGGCCGCCACCCACGGCGTGAGCAGGGTCTCCTCGTACTCGGACTGGGCGGCGAGCCGGGTGGCCTCGTCGCTCGTGCGATGCAGGATCTCGACCGCCTGCTTGGCCCCCATCACGGCGAGCTCGGCCGACGGCCACGCGTACGCGGCGTCGTTGCCCAGCCGGCGGGAGTCCATGACGATGTAGGCGCCGCCGTAGGCCTTGCGCAGCACCACGCACAGTCGGGGGACGGTGGCGCGGGCGTAGGCCGCGACGAGCTGCGCGCCGTGGCGGATCATCCCCCGCCACTCGAGGGTCTTGCCGGGGAAGAACCCGGGGGTGTCGACCAGGGTGAGGATCGGGAGGTTCATGGCGTCGCACAGGTCGACGAAGCGGGCGCCCTTCTGGCTGGCGGCGATGTCGATGGTGCCGGCCAGGTTCAACGGCTGGTTGGCGACGATGCCGATGGCGTGCCCGTCGAGGCGGGCGACGGCGGTCACCAGGTTGCCGGCCCACTGCGCCCACAGCTCGTGGAGGTAGCCGTCGTCGACGACCGACGCCGCGATCATGCGCACGTCGTACGAACCGGCGGCCGCCTCGGGGAGGATGGCTCCGGCCTCGGGCGTGGGCCGATCGGGGGGATCGCCGCTCATGACCCGGGCCGGCAGGGCGTCGACGTTGACCGGGAGGTGATCGAGGAGCGAGCCGAGCCACGCAAGCGCCGACGCCTCGTCGGGGAGGACGGCGGCCGCGACCCCGGTGTGCTTGGCGTGCACGGTCGCGCCGCCCAGCTCCGCCGGCGTCAACCGCTGGCCGGTGATGGCCTCGACGGTGTCCGGTCCCACGACGTAGGCGGTGGCGTCGACGGTCATGACCACGACGTCGGCGAGCCCGAGGATCAGCGACGGTCCGGACAGGATCGGGCCGGTGACGGCGATGAGGATGGGCACGACGCCGCTGAGATCGGCAACCGCCCGTGCTGCTGACCCCCAGCCGTGCAGACCGGCGGCGCCATCGTGCACGTCGGACCCGCTGGTCGAGAGCACGAGCACGAGGGGGAGGCGAAGCCGGCGGGCGGTCCCGGCGGCGACCGCGATCGTCTCGCTGCTGCGAAGGTCGAGCGCGCCGCGACGCGTCGTCCGGTCGGAGCGGACGAGGATCACCTCGTGGCCGTGGAGCTCGGTTGCCTCGGCTCGGATCGTGCCGCCGACCCCGGCTCGCAACCCCACGGTGCTCATCTCGACGTGACGCTAGTTCGACGGGTGCACACCCTTCGTCCGCGACGCGAGGTCGCCGAGCACCTCGATCATCACGCCGTGCAGCGCCCGGGCCGGCGCCGACAGGAGGCCGCGGCGCCGGCGCACGACACCGACCCGGCGGGGCTCGGCGTCGCGGATCGGGATCCGGCGGAACTGCGTGCCCGGATCGAGCCAGCGGGGGATGGCGGCCGAGGGCAGCACGGCGGCGCCGAACCCCTCGAACACGAGCGACGCGATGAGTCGGAGGCCGTCGAGCTCGACCTTCGGGGTGAGCGTCACGCCGGCTTCGGCCGCGGCCCGGTCGAGGAGGGTCCGGAACGCGGTGCCGGGCGGGCCCATGAGCAGCTCGTGGCCGGCGAGATCGGCCATCGACACCTCGGCGCGGTCGGCGAGGACGTGGTCGGTGGGCACGGCGAGGATGAGGTCTTCCTCGTAGAGCGACTCGACGACGAGGTCGGGGTCGTCGATGGGCTCGTTGAGCACCGCGAGGTCGAGCCGGCCGGCGGTGAGCGCGGGGAGGAGCGAGGTGTTGTTGCCCTCGAGCACGCTGACCTGGACGCGGGGGTGGCTCGACTCCATGGCCATGAGGAGCGCGGGCACCAGCCACCGGGCGGTGGTGCCGATGACGCCCATGCGGGCGGGACCCGACACCTCGTCGCGCAGGGAGGCCACGTCGGCCTGGAGCGCCTCGAGCTCGGCAGCGACCCGCCGGGCGCGGGCGACGACCACCTCGCCCTCGTCGGTGAGGCGGCCGGCGGCCCGGTCGACGAGGGTCACGCCCAGCTCCCGCTCGAGGCGGGCCACGTGGGTCGAGACGTTCGACTGCACGGTGTGGAGGATCTCGGCGGCGGCCGAGAAGGTGCCGGTGTCGGCGATCGCCACGAGGGCGGCCAGCTGTCTCAGGTCCATGGCGTCGCTAGGTCCATGACGTGGTCTCCATCGCTTGAGATGATAGGGATCATCGGCGATACCTGTTGGACAGATGTCGGTCGGACTGGTTGACTGGTCGGTAACAAAGCGGCGACCGGGATCCCCCCTCCTGGAACCGCTCCCACGAGAGACCCGCCCTCCCCCCGGGCGGGTCTCCTTGGTTTTGCGGCCGGATTTTGCCGTCGGGCGTAGCCTGCGGTGATGGCCTCGAGCGCAGCGTTCTTCGACCTCGACCGGACGCTGCTGCGGGGCGCCAGCGGCCCGGTGTTCTCCGCCGCCCTCCGGGAGGCGGGGATCATCCCCGATCGCGCCATCCCCGGGGAGCGGGCGCTCTACCGCGCCTTCGACCTCTTCGGCGAGAACCTGCTCTCGATGGGCCTCACCCGGCAAGCGGCGCGGGTGGCGGCCGGCTGGTCGGCCGACGCCGTGGTCGAGGCGGCGACGCAGGCGGCGAAGCTCCTGACCGGCGCGGTGGCGCCCTACGCCCGCCGGCTCATGGACGAACACCGCGCCGCCGGGCGCCCCGTCGTGCTCGCCACCACCTCGCCGTTCGACATGGTGAAGCCCTTCGCCGACGAGCTCGGCCTCGACGACGTCATCGCCACCACCTACGGCCGCGACGCCGAGGGCCGGTACGACGGCACCATCGTGGGGTCGTTCGTGTGGGGCACCGGCAAGCTCGACGCGGTCCGCCGGTGGGCGGCCGAGCACGACGTCGAGCTCGGCGAGTCGTGGGCGTACTCCGACTCGGTGTTCGACGCGCCGCTGCTGAACGCCGTCGGCCACCCGACGGCGGTGAACCCCGACCCGCAGCTCCGCATCCTGGCCACCGTCCGGCGATGGCCGGTGCTGCACCTCGACGCCCCGCCCGGGGTGCCCAAGGTGCTCGGCGTCGAGCCGTGGAGCGCGCTCCGGCCGTTCATGTCGCCGCTGGCGTTCCCGTACGCGCGGTTCGACATCGCCGGCACCGAGCTCATCCCGGCCGAGGGTCCCGGCATCGTCGTCGCCAACCACCGGTCGTACTTCGACACCGTTGCCGTGGCGCTCACGGTGGCCCCCTCGGGCCGCCCGCTCCGCTTCCTCGGCAAGAAGGAGGTCTTCGACGCGCCGGTGGTCGGCGCGCTGGCCCGGTCGATGGGCGGCATCCGCGTCGAGCGGGGCACCGGCTCGGACGAGCCGCTCAAGCTCGCCGCCCGGGCGCTGGAAGCGGGCGAGCTCGTGGCGATGATGCCGCAGGGCACGATCCCGCGGGGTCGGGCCTTCTTCGAGCCCGAGCTGCAGGGCCGATGGGGCGCGGCGCGCCTGGCGCGCATGACCGGTGCCCCGCTCGTCCCGCTCGGGCTGTGGGGCACCGAGCGGGTGTGGCCCCGCAGCTCGCGGCTGCCCAACGTGACGAGCGTGGTGAACCCGCCCCTGGTGCGGACCCGGGTCGGCGAGCCGTTCCACGTCGCCGGCGACGACCTCGACGAGGACACCCGTCGGATCATGGACGCCATCGTCGACCTGCTGCCGCCGGAGGCGAAGGTCCGCCGGGAGCCGACCCCCGAGGAGCTGGCCCGGTCTCTCCCGC
>DATLFP010000210.1:0-46627 GCA_035540955.1 Acidimicrobiales bacterium | reverse complement strand
CGCCCTGCTCGACGAGTGGCTGCCGATCGTCGCCGGCTCCGAGATCAACGACGACCCGTACCACCCGGTCTCGCGCCACGCCCGCGACCTCATCGCGGAGAAGGGCGACGACACGCCCATCGAGTGGGTGCACCGCGACGCCCGCTTCGGCGAGAAGCTCGCCACCCCCGACACGTCGATCGCCGACCTGATCGGCGAGGTCGACCCGATCAAGGTGGCCGAGGGCCGGTACCTGTCCGACGAGCTCACGTTGCACTACGGCCTCGTCCCCCGCACCAACCGCGGCATCTTCGCCATCAACGAGCTCCCCGACCTCGCCGAGCGCATCCAGGTCGGTCTCCTGAACGTGCTCGAGGAGCGCGACGTGCAGATCCGCGGCTACAAGGTGCGCCTGCCGCTCGACGTGATGCTCGTGGCGTCCGCCAACCCCGACGACTACACGAACCGCGGCCGCATCATCACCCCCCTCAAGGACCGGTTCGGCTCCCAGATCCGCACCCACTACCCGCTCGACGTCGACACCGAGGTGGAGATCGCCCGCCAGGAGTCGCGGCCCCTCGACATCAAGGGCATGCGGGTCGAGGTGCCCGAGTTCCTGAGCGAGGTGGTGGCGACGCTGTCGCACCTGGCTCGGCAGAGCCCTCACGTGAACCAGCGGTCGGGCGTGTCGGTGCGGCTCACCGTCGCCAACGCCGAGGTGCTGCTGGCCAACGCCACCCGCCGGGCGCTGCGGCTGGGTGAGAAGGAGGTCGTGCCCCGGGTGTGCGATCTCGAAGCGCTCGTGGCGTCGACCGCGGGCAAGGTCGAGATCGAGAGCCTGGAGGAGGGTCGCGACGAGGCGATCATCCAGAACCTCGTGAAGGCGGCGCTGCTCACGGTGTTCAAGGAGCGGTTCAACCTCGGTTCGCTCCTCGACGTGATCGCCGCGTTCGACGAGGGCCGGGTCGTCCACGCCGGCGATGACGTGCCGTCCTCGACCTACGCCGAGCTGGCGGCCTCGGTGCCGGCACTTCGGGATCACGTGGCGTCGCTCACCAGCGACGCCGACAGCCCCGGCGCCGTCGCCTCGGCCGTGGAGTTCATCCTCGAGGGCCTCCACCTGTCCAAGCGCCTCAACAAGGACGCGGCCGCCGGCAAGGCCACCTACCGAGCCCGCGGCTGACACCAGATCTCGGGCTGGACGGGGCCCTACAGGGGCCCTCGATGGCCCGAGATCCTGCTCAGGGGGTGGTGAGCGAGCGGGCGATGGCGGCGAGGTCGGCGATCGGCAGGGTGCCGGAGATGCGGACGAAGCGCCCGCCCCCGAGGTCGCGGCGGACCTCGTTGACCTGGGCACTGAGGACCGCCTCGCCCTCGCCGATCTCCCCGAGGTCGACCGCGGCGCGGTTGCCGGCCGGCTCGGGGAACGCCGCGGTGCCCAGGAGCGTCCCGCCCTGCTCGACGACCACCACGTCGATGCCGCGCACGAACACCTCGGCGGTCGCCGCCCGTCCCTCGCCGCCCAGGAAGGGGTCCTGGCCCCGGGGCGGGACGACGAGGTAACGGCCCAGGCTGCGGAACCCGGCGGGCGGCGCCCGCAGCACGAGCTCCGGCGGCGGCAGGGCGTCATCGGCTGTCACCGGGCGCACGGCGCCGCCGCCCTGGTCGGCCGGCACCGTCGTGTCCCGCTCAGCGAGGCCGGCGGTGTCGAGATCGACGTCGAGCTCGACGGCGATCGCGACGCGGCGCAGGTCGCGCTCGCCGTCGGTGACGAGCACCTCCTCGAGCACGAGGCCGGACTCGTCGACGCACGCGTCGCTGTAGGTCCGGGCGGTGGGCGGATGGAGGGGGCCCTCCCGCAGCGGGCGTCCCGACCGCAGGACCTGGCAGCGCCGCCCCAGGATTTCGCGGATCTCCCGCCGTTCGAGCAGGCCCGCCGCCTCGGCGTCGTCGAGCACGGCGCTCACCCGGACGTCGGCCGTGGTGCCGTTGGGGGGGTGGGCGAGCACCTGCTCGCCGAGCGCGATCCGCCCGAGGTCGGTCGTGCGCACCGATCCGGCGGTGACGACCGAGCTCGCGAACGGCCGGACGACGGTCACCGTCTCGGTGGACACCGACTGCCCTTCGACGCGGTACTCGATGCGGTACGAGGCCGGCCCGGCGCCGATCTCCAGCCGGGGCGGGTCGGACCCGCACCCGACCAGGATCGCGCCGGCCGCCAGGGCCGCCAGCGCCGCGACCGGCCGCCTACGGCGCCGCGCCACAGCTGCCGGCGGCGTCGCACGCGGGGTCGAACACCCCCGGCTTCGTCGCCGGCCACTCGCCCGGCCGGTAGCGCTTCCCGTCGTTCACGTTGCGGTACGTCCCCGGCTTGCCGTCCGCGGGGTGGACGCCCGACGGATCCCACCACACCTCACGAGCGTCGTCGATGCCGCCGAAGTCGTCGGGGGCATAGCTGAACGCCACGGTGTGCTTGTCGGTCGACGGCACGTCGATCGAGTACATCGCGTCGCGGTAGGTCGCGGGGTCGAGGTGGGGCCCGGCCCGCTCGACGCCGCTGAAGCCGACCAGCAGCGCCGGGTAGATGAGCTCGGCTCCCACCGGCGGGTCGGTGTCGGGGTCCTCCGACTTGTACGCCTTCCAGAACGCCGCGTCGCTGCGGGCGATGGGCACCGGGAGGCTGCTGATGCCGAAGTTGTGGCTCCACTGCGTCTGGTCGTAGAGGCGGCCGAAGAACTCGGCGTCCTGCAGCAGGTACCCGGTCTGGAACCACTCCGGGTAGTACTGCTGCTGGCTCGCCGCCTGGGTGCCGAAGACCGGGGCGATCGGGTCGCAGACGCAGAGGACCGTGGTCACCTTGGCGGCGATCGACCCCTGCACCGAGGTCGTGGACTGCTGGCCGGCGGTGTTGATGTCGGATGCGTACGCGTTCTTCCGCACGATCTCGATGCCGCAGGCGTTCAGCCGGGCTTCGAGGTCCTCGGCGTTCGGGGTCCCGAAGTTGTTGGCCGGGAACGACATGCCGAAGCGGCGGGGCGTGTCGCGCCCACCGATGGTCGGGTGGATCAGCGGGCCGGCGTACTCGGCGACACCTCCACCAGGTCCGAGGCGCTTGCAGATGTATTCGGAGATGTGCTTGTTGGTGGTGTCGCCGTCGGCGAGGATGCCGAAGACGAACGGCGCCCGCTCGACGTGGAACTCCCCGGGCAGCTGCGCGCCGCAGATGCACACGATGCCCCGCCGGGCGAGCTCGTCGATCATGTCGGTGTTGCCGGCGCCGAACACCATGTAGGCGCCGATCTCCTGATCGATGCGCACCGCCTCCGCTCGGAACGCCGCGGTGTCGCCGGTGTCGGCCTCGCCCTCGAAGACCACGAGGTCGAGCGTGCGGCCGTAGGTCTGCATGTGCTTGTTGAAGAAGGCGAAGTAGGTCTCGATCGTGTGGATGACCTCGGCCCGGCTGGCCCCGGCGCCGCCGGCCCGGAGGATGGCGTTGACCTGCTCGTTGGCCTTGCCGAGGTAGTAGACGACGGTGATGCTGTCGCCGCTCACGCCCTTGTAGGTGGCGCCGCCGTTCTGGCCCGACCACAGAGGCTTGCACTCGGTGTTGCCCCCGAGGATGTCGCGACGGGTGCAGTCCTCGCCCGTGACCCCCGCCGCCGCCGAAGCCGGCACCGGCGCGCTGGCGCGCGAGGCCGTGGGGGCCGAGCCGCCACCGCCGCCACCGGCACCGCTGCTCCCCAACGACGCACCCGGCGCGCCGGGGACCTCGACCGTCGAGCTCCCGGTCCCCCCGGTGACGTCGGTGACGGCGACGCCACTGGTCGCACCCGTGGTGGTGACGTCGGACCCGGCACCGATGCCGGCGAAGGCGCTCGTGCGGTCGGGCGACTTCGTCGGCGCGATGAGCAGGAGCAGGGCGAGCGTCACGGCGATGCCGGCGAACGGTGCCCACCGGGTCACGATGAGACGGGTCTGCGGGTTCATGATCTGGTCCTCCCCGTTGACGCGACGAGCTGGCGCCGTCGCCGCTTGCCGTTGGTTGCCGCCCGCGAGCCCGACCGCGCGATAACGCTCTCGTCGGTGCCCAGGTACGACGCGATGACGCGCGGGTCCTCGAGGACGGCGCGCGGTGCTCCTTCCGCGATCTGGCGTCCGGCCTCGAGGGCGACGAGCCGGTCGGAGATCGAGCTGATGAGGGGCATGTCGTGCTCGATGACGAGCAGGCTGGTGTTGGTCTCCCGCTGCACCCGCAGCAGGACGGGGCCGAGCGCCTCGGTCTCCCGCTGGGCGATGCCCGACGAGGGCTCGTCGAGGAGCACGACCCGCGGTTGGTGGGCGAGGGTGCAGGCGAGATCGACGATGCGCCGGCTCCCGGTCGACAGCTCGGCCACGAACTTGTCGCGGAACGCCTCGAGCCCCATCAGCTCGATGAGCTCGTCGACCCGATCGGCGATCCGGTCCTCGGACTCGCGCGCCGCAGGCAGGTAGAAGGCGGCCGACAGCACGTCGGGGACCAGGACGTGGCGCTCGAGCGCCACCGCGATCGCCTCGGTCACCGTCAGGGCCGGGAACAGGCGGGCGTCCTGGAACGACCGGCCGAGCCGGGCCCGCGCCCGCTGGTCGGGCGTCCAGGCGGTCACGTCGATGCCGTCGAGCAGGATCACGCCGGCGTCCGGCGCGAGGAACCCGCTGAGCAGGTCGAAGATGGTCGTCTTCCCGGCGCCGTTCGAGCCGATCAGGCCGAGGATCTCGCCCTGGTGGAGTCGGAGGCTCACCTCGTCGACGGCGGTGATCCCCCCGAAGTGCTTGGTGAGGCCGCGGGCCTCGAGCAGGACCGGCAGCTCGATGCCGAGCTCGGCCAGCTGGTCGTGGTCGATCCGCCGCCGGGTGCGGGCCGGCGCCACCGGCTCGGCGGCGGGCGATGGCCCCGTGTGCCCGTTCGCACCGGTCACGGCGGCCGCCCCCTCGAGGAACACCGAGCGCAGCACGTCGGGCCGGTCGAGCAGCTCCGAGGTCGGCCCCTGGAACCGGACCTCACCCTTCTCGAGGAACACGGCGCGGTCGCACACCGTCAGCGCCACGTTCACCGACTGTTCGACGAGGACGATGGTCACGCCTTCGGCGTGGATGGCCCGCACGACCTCGAGCAGCTGCTGCACGACGGTCGGCGCGAGACCGAGCGAGAGCTCGTCGATCAGCAGGAGCCGGGGGCGAGCCACGAACGCCTGCGCGAGGGTGAGCATCTGCTGCTCGCCGCCGGACAGGTTCCCGGCTGGGGTGTCGAACCGCTCTCGCAGCACCGGGAACATCTCCAGCACGCGGGCGACGCCGGCCTCGACGTGCTCGGGCTCCCGCCGGTAGAGCCACGTGGCGACGCGGAGGTTCTCGCCCACCGTCATCGTCGGGAACACCCCCCGGCCGCCGGGTACCTGGACGATGCCGAGCGACGAGGTCTGCACGGCGCCCGCCTGTGTGATGTCGCGGCCGTCGAACAGGATCGTGCCGCTGCTGGGCGGCGCCGTCCCCGAGATCGCCCGCAGCAGCGACGACTTGCCGGCGCCGTTGGTGCCGAGGAGCGCCACCATCTCGCCCTCCTCGACGTCGAAGTCGACGTCGAACAGCACCTGGACCTGCCCGTAGGCGAGATCGACGCCGCGGCAGACCAGCAGCTTCGTGCGGCCCTCGGCCCGGGCCCGCCTCGCCTCGGCGGCGGCTCCGGCAGCGACGAGGGTGGCGTGCATGTCGGCACGGAACGCCCCGCCCGAGCCGGCGACCATGAACGCGCCGATCATGAAGATGGGGAGCCCGACGAGCATCCCCCAGCGGAGCCCGAGGGCATCGCCGAGCCCGCCGGCGACCGGCAGCATGAGCAGCCCCGGCAGAGCCCAGAGGGCGCCGAAGGCGTAGCCCACCGTGCGCACTCGGGGCGGGGTGATCATGGCGAAGAGCGTCGCCACGCCCGGTGCCAGGAGCGCGGCGGCCGCTTGCAGCACGAGGCTCGCCGCGATCAGCACGGCCAGGTTGGGCGCGAGCGCCATCACGCCGATCGAGACGGCGACGACGGTGGAGGACACGCCGAGCATCCGGAACAACCGCTCCGGCTGGCCGCTCTGCAGGTAGCGCACTGAGATGGGGATGGCGAAGAGGAGGGCGACGATCCCGACGGGCTCGTTGATGGCGCCGATCACGCCGCGCTGCGCGGGGCCGAGGCCGAACACCTCCTCGAGGTACAGGGGGAAGAGGACGGCGAAGGAGGTGAGCCCGCCGATGAGGAACGGCAGGGCGTGCCACAGCCGCCGGATGGTCCCGACGCGGCGGAGGATCTGCAGGGCCTCCTCGAAGGTGGGCGGCTCCTCCTCGACCTCGGCGTCGGCGCCGGTCAGGCCGAGCGCCGCTCGCTCCGGCGCCCCCCGCACCGGCTCGCGAAGGCGCCATGACCACACGGCGAGCGCCAGCGACGGCAGCGCCACGGCAAGCACGGCCGCTCGCCACCCGAACAGCTCGGCGGTGATGCCGAAGAAGAGCGGCCCCGCCAGCTGGCCGACGTTCTGCGTGATCGAGCGTCCGGCGAAGATGGTGGGACGGGTGTTGACCGCGTAGTAGTCGGCCATGAGGCTCGACTGCACCGGGTCGTTGAGGCGAAGGCCGAGGCCGAAGGCGCCGCGCGCCACGACGAACAGGGCGACGCCCGTGGCCAGGCCGGAGACCCCGGCGAACAGGCCGGCGATCAGCGCTCCGGCGGCGAGGAACCAGGTGCGGTGGCGCGTGCGCTCGGACCAGAACGCCACCGGGACGCTGAGGAGCAGCGCAACCAGGATGCTCACGCTGGCGATGCTCGAGGCGGCCTGCAGGTCGAGCCCGAACTCGTTCTTGATCTCGGGCAGGATCACGTTGAAGCCGGCCCGGTCGACGGCGTCGATCAGCGTGTGGCCGTAGAGGACCACCAGCGGCGCCAGCGGCGCGCCGGCGACGATCGAGCGGGGATCGCGGAGAACGCGGCGGGTCGTCGCCGGCGCGTTTCGGGCCGAGCGCCGGGTGTTGGCCCAGCCCTCACGGAGCCCGTCGGTGAAGGCGCTCACGACGTCACCATCTCGCGCTCGGGTGCCGGCTCCTCGGTGAGGCCGGCGTGCTCCACGATCTCGTCGACGTCGATCGGCTCGCGATCGGTGCGCTCGTCGCGGAGGAGGCTCGGCACCACGATGCCTCTCCGCTCGGCGACCTTCCGGAGCGCGGCGTCGCGGGCGGTGAAGAGCAGCCGCCCGAGCCCGCCCGGGAACACGAGCAGGACCACGAGCAGGCCGAGACCCGAGGCGAGGATCGCCAGCTGCGGCGACAGGAGGAACGACGAGCCCCGGACGAAGACGGCGCCCAGCACCGCACCCGGCACCGAGCCGAGGCCGCCGATGACCACCATGGAGAACACCCGCAGGCTCTCGTTGGCCGAGTACGCGGTGGCGCTCACGGCGTGCTGGTGGACGGCGAAGAGGGCGCCGGCGATGCCGGCGATGTAGCCCGACACGGCGAAGGCGAGCAGCTTGTTCTTGGCGCGGTTGATCCCGTAGGACTGCGCGGCCTTCTCGTTGTCACGCACGGCGAGCAGCGCCCGCCCGGTTCTCGAACGGCGGATGCCCCGCACCATCACGATGACGAGCGCCAGCATCGTGACGGCGAAGTAGTAGAAGGCGGTCTCGCTCTCGAGGTCGAACCGCTCGAGGAGGATCGGTCGCTCGGGTCGGTTGACCGGCACGAGCCCGCGGAAGTACGAGACGTTGAGGAAGTACGTCTCGACGGCGACGGCGAAGCCCAGGCTCGTGACGGCGAAGAAGAAGCCCTTGATGCGAAGGGCGGCGGTGCCGAGCACGAGCGCGGCGAGCGAGCCCGCGACGCCGCCGATCAGCATCGCCAGCAGGAAGTCGACTCCGGCGTCGGCGGACAATCGGGCGGCGACCGCGGCGCCGAGCCCCACGATGCCGAACTGCCCGAGGCTGATCTGGCCGCTCCAGCCGGTGAGCACCACCAGCGAGACGGCGACGATGGCGTAGATCGTCATCGCCGACGCGAGGTTCTCCTTGGACGGTGTGGCGATGAGCGGGTAGCCGAGCACGAGGCCACCGACGAGCACGGCGATGGCCACTCGCCCGATCCGGACCTCGGGGAGCCGGGCGAGCGCGCGGGGGATCGCCCGCACCTCGTCGACGACGGCCCATGTGCTCGTGTCGCCGTCCTCGGAGCGGCCGGCCGTCGGTCGCTGGATGATCAGCGCTCCGATGATGATGGCCACGAAGACCACGTTCGAGATCGGCGATCCGCCGTACGCGAGGTAGAGCGACTGCTCGACGATGCCGATGCCGATGGCGGCGAGCACGGCGGTGCGCATGTTGTCCATGCGGGCGATCACCGCCGCGGCGAGCGCTCGGAGGAGGAGTCCGGGGCCCTGCAGCGTGCTCCCCGAGATGAGCCCGACCACCGGTGCCCGCAGGATGGTGGCCAGCCCGCCGATGCCGCCGGCCACGATCCACATGACCGTGCTGACCCGCTTGACCGGGACACCGAGGAGGCCGGCGCGGTCGCCCGACTCCGCCGCGGCACGGACGGCGACACCGAAGTCGGTCCGCTTCAGGAACACGTTGAGCGAGATGACGATCAGCGGCGCGGTGATCACGAGGATGAGCGCGTCGCCTCGGAAGATGACGTTGGTGATGGTGATCTTGATGTCGGAGAGCGGCGTCTCGAAGCCGCCGCTGGCGGCCACCCGGCCGAACCGGTTCGCCATCAGGTAGGTGAGCACCACCGTCACCTGGGCCAGCCCGATGGTGACCACCGTGAGGATCAGGCGCGGGGCCTTCGCGAACCGGCGCACGAGCGTGTACTCGAGGATCCCGGCGAGGGCGGCCGAGGCCGCCACGCCGACGAGCAGGGCCGCGAACCACGGCAGGCCGGCGCTGCGCATCAGGTTCTCGAAGAGGATGGCCCCGAAGATCCCGATCTCGGCCTGGGCGAAGTTGATGATCCGGTTGGACCGGAAGACGAGGATCAGCCCGATGGCGACGAGGGCGTTGATGCAGCCGATGACGACGCCGTAGAGCTGCACGCCGATCGACGGGGTCACCGGCAGCACGAGGCGCAGGAGCAGGATGAGCCCGAGGAACCCCGTGATCACCCAGGCGCTGTCGCGAACCCAGCTCCGGTCCAGCGGGTGGGCGGGGGGCGCCGGCCGGGAGGTGGTGCTGAAGCGCGACCAGCGCACCCGGTCCCGCCGCCGTCGCCCCGGCAGGCGCTGTTCGACCTCAGCGGTCTCGGTCACGAGAGAGCCCCCCTTCGCGCCATCCCGGGGGCAGGGTTCGGCGCCTCCACCAGCCGGCCCTGCCGCTCCGGGAGAAAAATTGACGGAACCGTCACTTGGGCCCACGGCGGCGGCGGCCCGGTAGCGTCACCGCGGATGCCGCGCGTCTCCTACTCCCGCTGGGACGGGACCCAGAAGGGCTTCGACCTCGACGCCGACGCCGTCCTCGCCGAGATCAGCGACGACCTGATCCACCACGGCGACGTGAACATGGCGCTGCGCCGGTTGCTCCAGCACGGCTTCCGCGATCGCGACGGGCAGCGCATCCAGGGCCTGCAGGAGCTGCTGGAGAAGCTGCGCCGCAGCCGGCGGGAGCGGCTCGAGCAGCACGACCTCGGCGGCGTCTACGACGAGGTCGCCGAGAAGCTCCGCGACGTCGTCGACACCGAGCGGGAGGGCATCGACCGGTTCCAGGACGAGGCCAGGCAGTCGGGCGACCAGCGCCGCCAGGAGATCGCCGAGCAGGCCGCCGAGGAGAAGCGCTTCCAGCTCGACATGATGCCGAACGACCTCGCGGGGATGGTCAAGGAGCTGCAGCAGTACGAGTTCACCTCGCCCGAGGCGCGGCAGCAGTTCGAGGAGCTCATGGACGAGCTGCGTCAGCAGCTCGCGAACCAGATGTTCAACCAGATGGCCGGGGCGATGAGCGACCCCGACCCCGCGCAGGTGCAGCGGATGAAGGACATGATGAGCGAGCTCAACTCCCTGCTCGAGCAGCGGGAGCGGGGCGAGGACACGCAGGAGGCCTTCGAGGAGTTCATGCAGCGGTACGGGGACTTCTTCCCGGAGAACCCGCAGAACCTCGACGAGCTGCTCGAGATCATGGCCCAGCGCATGGCCGCCATGCAGGCGATGCTCAACTCGATGACGCCCGAACAGCGGGCGCAGCTGCAGGGCCTCATGGATCAGCTCATGGAGGACATGGACCTCCGCTGGCAGGCCGAGCAGCTCGGCGAGCACCTGCGCCAGCTGTTCCCGCAGGCCGGCTGGGATCGCCGCTACAGCTTCAGCGGCGACAACCCGTTGGGCATGGGCGAGGCCCAGAGCCTCTTCCAGGAGCTCGGCGACCTCGACCAGCTCGAGCAGATGCTGCGAGCGTCGTCCAACCCCGGCGCCCTGGCCGAGGTCGACGTGGAGCGAGCCAAGCAGCTCCTGGGCGAAGAGGCCGGGCTGTCGCTCGAGCGCATGTCGGAGGTCGCCAAGCTGCTCGAGGACGCCGGGATGATCGAGCAGCGGGAGGGCCGCTACGAGCTCACACCCCGGGGGGTCCGCAAGATCGGGCAGAACGCGCTGGCCGAGCTGTTCGACAAGCTGCTGAAGGACACCCGCGGCCGCCACCAGCTGGAGCGGCAGGGCGCCGGGCACGAGCGGGCCTACCAATCGAAGCCCTACGAGTTCGGCGACCCGTTCAACCTCGACCTGCACCGGACGATCCGCAACGCCATCGCCCGCAACGGTCCGGGGACGCCGGTGCAGCTCACGCCCGACGACTTCGAGATCGAGCAGACCGAGGTGATCACCAAGGCGTCGACGGTGCTCATGCTCGACGTGTCGCTGTCCATGCCGATGCGCGACAACTTCCTCGCCGCCAAGAAGGTGGCGATGGCACTGCACTCGCTGATCTCCACGCAGTTCCCGCGTGACTTCCTCGGCATCGTGACCTTCTCCAAGGTCGCCCGCGAGCTGAAGCCCGAGCACCTCCCGGAGGTGAGCTGGGACTTCGACTACGGCACGAACATGCAGCACGGGATGATGCTGGCGAGGCGGATGCTCGGGCGCGAGTCGGGCACCAAGCAGATCATCATGATCACCGACGGCGAGCCGACGGCCCACTTCGAGCCGGGGATGGACGAGCCGTTCTTCAGCTACCCGCCGGTGCGCGAGACCGTCGACGCCACCCTCAAGGAGGTCAACCGCTGCACGCGGGAGGACATCCGGATCAACACCTTCATGCTCGACGCGTCCGGCTACCTGAAGGCCTTCGTCGAGAAGCTCACCCAGCTCAACGGCGGCCGGGCGTTCTTCACCACCCCCGACACGCTGGGGGACTACGTGCTCGTCGACTTCATCGAGCACCGCCGCCGTCTCGGCCGCAAGCGACCCGCGTAAGAAGGACCGCCCGATCTCGATCGGCTTGTCAAGCATCTCCCCTTGCGATTCCGGAGTGACAGTGTTGTAATTACACGCAAGTCACTCCGACCCACCTTGGGGGGTTCCAACCGATGCGGGACATCACGAGCGAGATCGCCACCGGAGACCGCAGCTGGCACGACTACGCGAACTGCCTGGGCGTCGATCCCGACCTGTTCTTCCCGGAGCGGGGGGCGTCGACCAAGGAGGCCAAGGAGGTCTGCCGGGGCTGCGTGGTGCGGGAGGACTGCCTCGAGTACGCCCTGCAGAACAGCGAGAAGTTCGGCATCTGGGGGGGCATGAGCGAGCGGGAGCGCCGCCGGATCCGCCGGGCCCGCGCCATCGCCCGCCGCTCGGCGGCCGCCACCACCGCCTCAGCCTGACCGGTCCAGCCGGCGTTCGACCGTGCGGTCGGGGCTGAGGTCGAGCTGCTCCCACCGCTCGGGCGGCACCCGCTCGAGCACGGCGCCCGGCACCAGCCCCACGAGCTCGGCGCGTCCGACGGCGGCGAGCGCGGCAACCGCGTCGTAGGCGTCCGCCGGGCCCACCGCCAGCGGGTCGACGAGGTTCATCGACACCTGCACCCCGCCGCCGACAGCCAGGCCCAGCGCCCGGACCGCGGGTCCGCGCACGGCGGCGGCGATGCCCCGCGCCGTGCGCAGCGACTCGTCCGCCAGCCACACGTTGTATGCGACCAGCGGGAGGCGAGCGCCCGCCGCCGTGATGCCCGCTGTCGGGTGGGCGGCGACCGTGGCCCGGGCGGCGCGCCGCAGCTCGGGAAGGGTCGGGCCGCCGGCACCGAAGCGCAGGCACGGCACCGGGCTCCACGCCGCGTACCGGTCGCGGGCGGCGACCGCCTCGTCGACGGGGTTGGCGCCCACCGGCACGAAGGGGACGACGTCCACGGCTCCGAGCCGGGGGTGCACGCCGCGGTGCCGGCGCAGGTCGATGCGGGCCACGGCGACGGCGGCGACCCGGCGGGGCGCGTCCTCGCCGGCCACGGTCAGCACCGACCGGTGGTGGTCGGCGTCGACGTGCAGGTCGAGCAGGTCATCGCCGGCGGCCGCCGCCAGCGCCTCGATGACCAGCCGGGAGCGCCCCTCGGAGACGTTGACGGGGCAGACCAGGCGCGACATGAAGGCCAGGATCGCAGGGGGACGGGTACGCTCGGGGCATGGGAGCAATCGGGGCACCCGAGCTCATCATCGTCCTCGTGATCGTCCTCGTCCTCTTCGGGGGCGCCAAGCTCCCGAAGCTCGCCCGCTCGCTGGGTGAGGCGCAGCGCGAGTTCCGTCAGGGTCAGGACGAGGCGAGCTCGTCCAAGGACGAAACACCCCCCAGCTGAACCCGGGGAACCACCCGCCGGAAGGCGACGTTCCGGAGAAGCCGACGTGGGAGGAGCTGGCCCGCAGCCATGGGCGGTTCCTCTACACGGTGGCGTACCGACTGACAGGCAACGACGCCGACGCCCAGGACCTCGTCCAAGAGGTCCTGCTGCGGGTGCGGCGGGGCCTGGCGACGTACCGACCGGGATCGCTGGAGGGGTGGTTGAGCCGGATCACGACGAACGCCTTCCTCGACGACGTGCGCCGGCGCCGGCGCCGGCCATCGGTCGCCCTTCCGCCCGACGCCGACCGCCTCCTGGCCGACGCCGACGCCGATCCCGAGGCGATCGTGGCCGCCACCTCGCTGCCGGCCGACGTGCAGGCCGCCCTGCTCGCCCTCCCCGAGGAGTTCCGGGTGGCGGTGGTGCTGTGCGACGTCGTCGGCCTCCAGTACGAGGAGATCGCCGCCGATCTCGGCATCCCGGTGGGCACGGTGCGCAGCCGCATCCACCGGGGACGGGCCCGGCTTCGCGACCTGTTGGCGCCCGCCGCGCCCCGTGGTGATGGCGATGGCTGAGCTGCACCCTGGCGACCTGCTCTCGGCGCTCGTCGACGGCGAGCTCGACGTCCGTGATGCCGAGGCGGTGCGGGTCCACGTGGCGGGGTGCGCCGCGTGCCGCCTCGAGCTCGAGGAGGTGCGCGCCGCCCGCCGCGCCGTCCGTCTCCTGCCCGCCGTCGAGCCGCCGCCGGCGTTCCTCGCCGAGCTCGTCGCCGCCCCCGACGTGGTCGCCCTCGCCCCCCGACGCCGTCGCGCCGCGGTGCTCGTCAACGCCGCCGGTTCGGTGGCCGCCGGGCTCGCCATCCTGGCCCTGTCGGCCGCCGACGTCGGCCCACCGCCGGTCGATCCCGAGGTGCCGATGGCGGTCGCCCGTCACGCGTCCACGGTGTCGGCGCTGGAGGCGGGCGGCGTGATCGCTCCGGCAGCCGAGCGGTTCGCGCCCGAGGCGCTGGCGCCGCCGACCACGGCCGAGCGCCACGCCCTCGAAGACCTGCGGGCCCCGTACGCGGCACCGCCGATGATCGCCGGGTATCGCCTGGTCGAGGCCTACCGGTCGGGCGCCGGCGTGCACCTGCTCTACCGCCGCGGTGCCTACGGGCTCTCGATCTTCGAGCTGGAGGGCTCGATCGACTGGACGGCGCTGCCCGCCGACGGGAGCGAGATCGAGATCGGGCGCCAGCGCGCATGGCGCTGGGACGACCCGCGGGCCGGCGGCCGGCTCGTCGTGGTCGAGCGGCCGGGCATGGTCGTGCTCCTCGTGGGAGACGAGCCCGGCGATGCCGTGCTCGAGGTGGCTCGCGCCCTTCCCGGTCCGCGCGAGCCGGCGTTCACCACCCGGGTCAAGCAGTCGGTCGGGCGGGCCCTCGACCTGCTGGCGCCGTGACCGCGCCTCAGATGCCGGCGGTGACCCGAACCCGGCGAGACTTCAGGATGCGCCGGCGCTCCCGCTCCGATGCCCCGCCCCACACGCCGTGGTCGATGCGCTCGTCGAGCGCGTACTCGAGGCACGGCTCCTTCACCGGGCAGTCGCCGCAGATCCTCCGGGCGATGTCGACTCCCACGCCGTCGCTGGGGAAGAACACCGCCGGTCGCTCCTGGCGGCAGGTCCCCAGCACCATCCAAGTCGTGTCCATGTTCCCCTGGCCCTTCGGTTCCCCAGCGAGGCGGGTCCGCACGATCCGTGCAACTCCCACCGCACAGAGAACGCCCTTCTGCGCTGACAATCAAGTCCCTGTCCCAATCGTCGCTTGTGCCCCCTTCCTTGAGGAGTCGTGATGGACGACCACACCGACCCCCTCGGTCCCGACCGGCTTCCCCCCGAAGAACCGTCGCGACCGGCGTGGCTGCTGACCGATCCCACCGAGCTCACCGTCGAGCCGCTCGGCGATGAGCCCCACCACGATCAGACCGAGCGGGACGAGCCCCACCACGACGAGCCGCCGCTCGGCAGCCCCTACGGCAGCCCGCCGCCGCCGCCGCCGGTGGCGGCGGCGCCGGCCGTCCCGCAGCCGCGCCCGTCGAACCTGCGGGCGGCGCTGGCCGGGGCGGTGGCGGGGGCGGTGGTCGCCGCCGCGGTCGCCGTGGGCGTCGTGGGCCTCACCGACGACGACCGCCCGGCGCCGCCCGTCGGCGTCACCAACGGGCAGGCCATCGACGTGCATGCCGTCCTCGACGCGGTGCAGGGCGCGGTCGTCGCCATCAACGTCGAGGGCCTGGGCCGCTTCGGTGGTCTGGCCCGGGGCGCGGGCTCGGGGATGGTCATCACCGAGGACGGCCTCGTCCTCACCAACAACCACGTGATCGACGGCGCCACCAGGATCACGCTCACGCTGTCCGATGGCCGCGAGGTCGAGGCCGACGTCGTCGGCGGGATCCCCTCCAACGACGTGGCACTCGTCCAGGCGCGGGGCGTCGACGGGCTCGCCACCGTCCAGTTCGGGCGGTCCGCCGATCTGCGGGTCGGCGATCCGGTGGTGGCCATCGGCAACGCGCTGGGCCTCGGGGGCACGCCCAGCGTCACCGCGGGGATCGTGTCGGCCCTGGGGCGCGAGCTCACACCGTCGGCGGGCTCGACCCTCACCGACCTCATCCAGACCGACGCCGCCATCTACCAGGGCAACTCGGGCGGGCCCCTGGTGAACGCCGGCGGGGAGGTGGTCGGGGTCAACACCGCGGTCGCGGCGTCGGCCAACATCGGGGCGGCCGAGAACCTCGGGTTCGCGCTGTCGATCGACCAGCTGCTGCCGCTGATCGACGAGCTCAAGGAGGGCGGCGGCGATCTCGTGATCGACGCCTTCCTCGGCGTCCGCACCCAGCCCCTCGATCAGGTGCAGCCGTCGGTGATCGAGCGCCTCGGGATCCGCACCGAGACCGGCGCGTTCGTGAGCGACATCGTCCCCGGCTCGGCGGCCGACGACGCCGGCATCGAGGCCGGCGACGTGATCCTGTCGATCAACGGGGAGGCGGTCGAGAGCCCGGCCGACGTCGGCGAGATCATCGTGGCGCTGGCGCC
Source organism: Acidimicrobiales bacterium (assembly GCA_035540955.1). Classification (GTDB taxonomy): domain Bacteria; phylum Actinomycetota; class Acidimicrobiia; order Acidimicrobiales; family CADCSY01; genus DATLFP01. The sequence goes on along the minus strand of DATLFP010000210.1, from coordinate 30,776 downwards.
CGGCGACGAGGTCCAGGTCGTCGTCGAGCGAGGGGGTCGGGAGCGCACCATCACCGCCACCCTCGGATCCCGGGGCGTCGCCCGCTAGCCCCCGCGCGCAACGCCGGTACCCTGGGCCGCATGTCCCAGCAGACCGTGGAGGAGGAGCAGCTTCCGCCCCAGGGGGAGGTGCGCATCGTGTACCTCGGCCCCACCGCACCCCACTGGGAGATCCACGGCGTGTTCGGCGACGGCCGGCTCATCGACGGGTTCCGCGATCGGGTGATGGCTCGGCTCATGCTGCTGCCCCCCCACGACCCGCAGTTCCGGCGCAACCGCGAGCGGGTGGCGCGCGACGCCGAGCGCGAGCGGTTGATCCTCTCCTGGGACCTCGGCATGCCCGACGAGCAGGCGCCGCCGGATCCCGCCTATCGCGGTTGAGCGGCGCCGGGGTCGTCGTCGGGGTCGACCTCGGCGGCACCAAGATCCAGGCGGTGGCCATCGCCGCCGGTGACGTCGTCGCCGACGCCAAGCTCCCGACGCCGACCCGCGGCGGTGCCGCGATCGCGTCGGCCATCGCCGACGCCGTCGGCGCCATGGGGATCGGCGAGGTCGATCGCATCGGGATCGGCGCGCCCGGGGTGATCGATCGGGCGGCGGGCACCATCGTCAAGGCGCCCAACCTCGCCATCGAGTCGTCGGTGCCCCTCGCCCGGCTGGTCGCCCAGCACGTGGGGATCGACGCCGAGCGGGTCGCGCTCGACAACGACGTGAACGTCGCCACCATGGCCGAGCACCGGCGGGGGGCGGCGGCGGGCGCCGAGGACGCGCTGTGCGTGTTCGTCGGCACCGGCGTCGGCGGCGGCCTCGTGCTGGGCGGGGAGCTGCGCCGCGGGGCGCGGGGGCTCACCGGCGAGATCGGGCACGTGGTCGTGCGCGACGGTGGTCGCCGCTGCGGGTGCGGCGGTCTCGGCCACCTCGAGTCCTACGCCGGCCGCCGTGCCCTCGAGGACGAGGCCCGCCGTCGGCATGCCGACGGTGCACCGACCAAGCTCGTCGAGCTGGCCGGTGACGAGCGCATGAAGTCGTCGGTCTTCGCCAAGGCGGTGGCGGCGGGCGACGAGCTGGCCATCGAGCTCCTGGACGAGGCGGCGGAGGCGCTCGGCGCCGCGCTCGCCTCGGCGGTCGCACTCGTCGACCTCGACCTCATCGTGCTCGGCGGGGGCCTGGCCGACAAGCTCGGCGAGCCCTTCCGGGCTGCGGTGGACGACGCCGTGCGGCGCCGCCTCTTCGTGCCCGACCTGCCGGTGCGGGCGGTCGCCGCCACCCTCGGCGACCACGCCGGAGCCATCGGCGCCACGCTGCTCTGGGCGTAGCCTGAGCGGATGGCTGCGCACCTCGAAGACTTCATCGAGGGTGCCCACCACCTCTCGTTCCACCCTCAGGTCGGCGCCGACGAGCAGCGCTACCTCAACCGCGAGCTGTCCTGGCTCGACTTCAACGCCCGGGTGCTCGCCCTGGCCGACCAGCCGGGTACGCCCCTGCTCGAGCGGGCCAAGTTCCTGGCCATCTTCAGCCAGAACCTCGACGAGTTCTTCCAAGTGCGGGTGGCGGGGTTGAAGGACCAGGTCGCCGCCGGCCTCGGCGCCGCCAGCGACGACGGGCTCACCCCCGCCGAGCAGCTCGAGGTGATCCGGTTCCGGGTCAAGGAGCTGATGGACCACGAGGCGCGGATCTTCCTCGACGAGGTCACGCCGGCACTGGCCGACGTCGGCATCCGCTTCTCCAACTGGGACGAGCTCGACGACGACGACCGCGAGTACCTCGTCGACTTCTTCGAGCAGCGGATCTACCCGGTGCTCACGCCGCTGGCCGTCGACCCCGGTCACCCGTTCCCGTACATCTCGAACCTCTCGCTGAACCTCGCGCTCATGGTGCGCGACCCGGACTCGCTCGATCGTCGCTTCGCCCGGGTCAAGGTGCCGAACCTGCTGCCCCGGTTCGTGGTGATGCCCGACGGCGAGCGCTACGTGTCGCTCGAGCAGGTCATCGCCGAGCACCTCGCGCGCCTGTTCCCGGGCATGGTCGTCGAGGGCCACCACCCGTTCCGGGTGACGCGCAACGCCGACCTCACGCTCGAGGAGGACGAGGCCGACGACCTGCTGATGGCCGTCGAGGTCGAGCTCCGGCGGCGCCGCTTCGGCCGCGCCGTCCGGCTCGAGGTGCCCTCGACGATGGACGAGGAGATCCTCGACCTCCTCGTCCGCGAGCTCGACATCACCGCCGACGACGTCTACGTGACCGACGCCCCTCTCGACCTCGGTGGGCTCTGGGGGCTGACCGAGCTCCAACGGCCCGACCTCAAGGAGGAGCCCCGGCAGTCGACCACGCCCGCCCGTCTGGCGGCGGCCGACGGGGAGCCGGTCGATCTGTTCGCCCGCATCCGCGCCGGCGACATCCTCGTGCACCACCCGTACGAGTCGTTCACCTCGTCGGTGGAGGCGTTCGTACGGGCGGCGGCGGCCGACCCGAAGGTCCTCGCCATCAAGCAGACGCTCTACCGCACGTCGGCGAGCAGCCCGATCGCGGCGGCGCTGATCCGGGCCGCGGAGGCGGGCAAGCAGGTGGCGGTGCTCATCGAGCTCAAGGCTCGCTTCGACGAGCAGGCGAACGTGGCGTGGGCCAAGGCGCTGGAGGAAGCCGGGGTCCACGTCGTCTACGGGCTGGTCGGCCTGAAGACGCACACCAAGACGGTGCTCGTTGTGCGCCAGGAGGACGACGGCATCCGCCGCTACTGCCACATCGGGACCGGCAACTACAACGAGAAGACGGCGCGGACCTACGAGGACCTCGGGCTGCTCACCTGCGACCCCGACATCGGGGCCGACCTCACGCAGCTCTTCAACTACCTCACCGGCTACGGCCGCCAGGAGCGGTTCCGGCGACTGCTGGTGGCTCCCGGCCAGCTCCGGCCGCGGCTCCTCCAGCTCATCGCCAACGAGGAGCGGCACGGCACGTCGGGTCGCATCACGATGAAGATGAACAGCATCGCCGACGACGACATGATCGACGCGCTCTACGAGGCGTCGAAGGCGGGCGTGAAGATCGAGCTCATCGTGCGGGGCATCTGCTGCTTGCGGCCCGGCGTGAAGGGCCTCTCGGAGAACATCACCGTGCGGTCGATCGTGGGCCGCTACCTCGAGCACTCGCGCATCTTCTGCTTCGCCAACGGCCGGGAGACCGGCAAGGCCGCCTACTTCATGGGCTCGGCCGACCTCATGCCCCGGAACCTCGACCGGCGGGTGGAGGCGGTCGTGCCGGTCGAGGACCGCTCGCTCCAGGCTCGGCTCCGCGAGATCCTCGATGTGAACCTGGCCGACGACGAGCTGTCTTGGGAGCTCCTGCCCGATGGCTCGTGGCGCAAGGTGCCGAACCGCCAGGGCATCAACACCCACCGGGAGCTGGCCCAGCTGGCTCGTGAGCGGACCAAGCACAGCGACATCCGCGCGCTCGGATGACGCTCGAGGAGCCGACCCTGCCGCCAGTGGTTCGCGCCGCGGGCGGCGTCGTCTGGCGGTCCCACGGGCCTGGTGCGATCGAGGTGCTGATCGTGCACCGTCCCCGCTACGACGACTGGACCTTTCCGAAGGGCAAGAGCGACCCCGGGGAGGACGACGCCGACTGCGCCCGTCGGGAGGTCACGGAGGAGACCGGCCTGCAGTGCCGGCTCGGGCCGGCGCTCACCTCCACCGCGTACATCGATCGCAAGGGCCGGCCCAAGGTGGTGCGGTACTGGCTCATGTCGGTCGAGGAGGGCAGCTTTGCGCCGAACGACGAGGTCGATGAGGCGCGCTGGGTCACCGTCGACGCGGCGCGCCTGCTGCTGACCTACGACCGTGACCGGGACGTGCTCGACGCCATCGGGCGCGCCGGCCTCAGCTGAGGGTTCGTCTGCGGTTCCCCTGTGGTTCACCGGCCGGCGGGTTGCGGGCAACCCGCTCTCCGTACGGTCGCCGAGCGTGCCCGCTCGGGGCACTCGACGAGCCCAGGAGGGACAACCCTTGCCCAGCTTCGACCGGCGTCGCCGGCGTCCACTCGCTCTCATCGTCGCACTCGTTGCACTCGCCGCCGTCATTGCCGCGTGCGGGGACGACGACGCCACCACCTCATCGAGCCCGGGCGGAGCCGGCGGCTCGGTTGTCATCTCCGGGTCGTCGACGGTGGCGCCGATCTCAGCCCTCGTCGCCGAGGACTTCGAGGATGCCAACCCCGGGGCCTCGGTCACCGTCGACGGTCCGGGTACCGGCGATGGCTTCGAGCTCTTCTGCGCTGGGGAGACGGACATCTCGGACGCCTCCCGCCCGATCAAGGCCGAGGAGGCGGCCGCGTGCGAGGAGGCGGGGATCGGCTACATCGAGCTGAAGATCGCCTTCGATGGCATGGCCGTGATGACCAACCCCAGGAACACCGCCGTCGAGTGCCTCACCCTCGCCGATCTGTACGCCTTGGCGGGACCAGAGTCGCAGGGGTTCCGCCGCTGGAGCGACGCCCGAGCGCTCGCAGCTGAGCTGGGCAGCGACACCGAGCTCCCCGACCTCGACCTGTCGATGATCGCGCCGGGCGAGGAGTCGGGCACCTACGACTCCTTCATCGAGATCGTCCTCGCCCCCGTCGCCAAGGAGCGGGTCGGGGCCGGCGTCATCACCGAGGACGAGGCGTCCCAGACGCGCCCCGACTACCAGGCGTCGGGCGACGACAACGTCATCATCCAAGGCATCGGCGGGGCCGGCGGATCCTTCGGCTGGGTGGGCTTCGCGTTCGCCCACGAGGCGGGAGACGCCATCAAGGTCCTCGAGATCGACGGTGGCGACGGCTGCGTGATGCCGACGCCGGAGTCGATCGCAGACGGGACCTACCCGGTGAGCCGCGCCCTCTACATCTACGTGAGCACGGAGGCCGCCGCCCGGAACGCGACCGTGACCGCGTTCGTCGACCACTACCTGGGCGAGGGCATCGGTGCCGTCGAGGAGGCCGGCTATGTGCGGTTGCCCGACGACCAGCTGGTCGAGACCAGGGCGGCGTGGGCTGCTCGGTGAGCGGTTGATGGCCACCGGTTCACCCCCCGTTCACCTCCCGTCGAGGTCCCGGCAACCAGGCCTCCCTACCGTGGCGTCGTGCGGCAGGTATGGCGCGTTGCGCTGCTGGCAGCCCTCGCCGGCGCGGCGTGCGCGAATGACGATGTCTCCTCGGTCATCGTGTCGGGGTCCTCGACCGTGGCGCCCATCTCGGCGCTCGTCGCCGAGGACTTCCAGACGACCCGTCCCGAGACGTCGGTGACCGTCGACGGGCCGGGAACGGGTGACGGCTTCCAGCTCTTCTGCGACGGCGAGGTCGACGTCACGGGCGCGTCTCGGCCGATCAAGGACGAGGAGGCCGCCGACTGTCGGGCCGCCGGTGTCGACTTCGTCGAGCTGGCCGTCGCGTACGACGGCATCGCGGTGTTGACGAGCCCGGCCAACACCGCCGTCGACTGTCTCTCCTTCGCCGACCTCTACGCCCTCGCCGGTCCGGAGTCGAAGGGTGTGACCCGCTGGAGCCGAGCGGAGCCGCTCGCGCGCGAGCTGGGGTCGACCACCACGCTGCCGGATCTCGAGCTGGTGATGATCGCTCCCGGCGAGGAGTCGGGTACCTATGACTCGTTCATCGAGCTCGCGTTCCACGGCGTGGCCGAGGCGCGGGTCGAGGCCGGTGCCATCTCGGACGATCAGGTCGCCCAGACGAGGCCCGACTACCAGGCATCCTCCGACGACAACGTGATCCTCCAGGGCATCGAGGGCGCTCGGGGCGCCTTCGGGTGGGTCGGCTTCGCCTTTGCGCACGAGGCGGGGGACGCGGTCAAGCTCATCGAGATCGATGCTGGCGACGGATGCGTCGCACCGACGCCGGCGACCATCGCCGACGGGAGCTACCCGATCAGCCGCCCGCTCTTCGTCTACGTGAACAAGGCCGCGGCGTCGACGAACCCGGTGGTTGCCGACTACATCGACTTCTACCTCGGCGATGGCATGGCTGTGGTCGAGGAGGTCGGCTACGTCCGTCTGCCCGCCGATCAGCTCGCCCGCTCACGAGCCGTCTGGGAGGCACGATGATCCACCAGGCTTCCCGCGAGGCGACGGCCACCGATCGCCTCCGTGCCGAGCTGTGCAGCACCGGTGGCCGGCACCGGCGTGAGCAGGTGATCCGCAACCTGCTGCGCGCGTGCGCGGGGCTCTCCATCCTCATCAGCTTCCTCATCGTGCTGTCGCTGAGCCGCGAGGCGTGGACCTTCGTGAGCCAGGTGGAGTGGGCTCGGCTGGTCGACGACGGGTGGTTCCCGAGGCGGGGCATCTACGACGTCCGGACACTGCTCGCCGGCAGCGTGATCGTCGCCGGGATCGCGATGGTCGTGGCTGCTCCGCTCGGGCTCGGCGCCGCCATCTTCCTCGCCGAGTACGCACCCCCCCGCCTCCGGCGCACCCTCAAGCCGCTGCTCGAGGTGCTCGCCGGCATTCCGAGCGTCGTGCTCGGCTTCTTCGCGCTCACCTGGATCTCTCCCGAGATCGTGCAGCGGCTGCGGCCGGACTCACCTCAGTTCACGCTCATGGCCGCGGGGATCGGGGTCGGCATCCTCACCATTCCGCTCATCGCCTCGATCGCTGAGGACGCCATGCGGGCCGTGCCAGCGGTGCTGCGAGAGGCGTCATACGGGCTCGGGGCGCGGAAGATCACCACGACCGTACGGGTCGTGATCCCTGCCGCGGTCTCCGGCCTGGTCGCAGCCTTCATCGTCGCCATCTCTCGCGCCATCGGCGAGACGATGGTCGTGTTCATCGCGGCCGGAGCCACCGGCGGCTCACTCTTCACGATGGACCCGTTCGAGTCCGGTCAGACGATGACCGCGGCCATGGCTGCTCAGGCTGCCGGCACCGACGCCGTCCGCGGCGCCGCGCTCACGTTCCAGAGCCTGTTCTTCGTCGGCCTGCTCCTCTTCCTCATCACCCTGTCCCTCAACGTCGTCGCTGACCGGTTCGTTCGCCGGGTCCGCCAGCGGTACTAGGACGGCCATGGCCCTCGTCAACCCTGCCACCACGCGAGAAGCGGTCGCCCGTCAGCTGCGCGGCGGTCGCGCCGACATCGCGGGCTTGGCGTTCCGGGCCCTGCTGCTCGTCGCCCTGCTCGTCACCGTCGGCATCCTCGGCATCCTGATCCTCGATGTGTGGACGGGGGGCTGGTCGGTGCTGAGCGAGCGCCTCGGGTCGTTCCTGACCGGCACGCTCAGCTCACGCTCGGAGCGGGCCGGCGTGTTCCAGGGCATCCGCGGATCGTTCTGGATCGCGATGTTCACGATCGTGCTCGCGTTCCCGCTGGGGATCGGCGCCGCGATCTACCTCGAGGAGTACGCGCCGAACACGCGCTTCGCTCGCGTCGTCGACGTGAACATCCGGAACCTCGCCGGGGTTCCTTCCGTCGTCTACGGGATCCTCGGGCTCACGATCTTCGTCAAGGTCCTCGGCTCGTTCACCGGCGGCCGCACCGTGATGGCGGCGGGCATCACGCTCGCCATCCTCGTGCTCCCCATCGTGATCATCACCTCCGCGGAGGCGATCCGATCCGTTCCCTCCGGGCTCAGGGAGGCGGGCTTCGGCGTCGGCGCCACTCGGTGGGAGGTGATCCGGCATCACGTCTTGCCGTACGCGGCGCCCGGGATCCTGACCGGGACGGTGCTGAGCCTTGCTCGAGCGCTCGGCGAAGCGGCGCCGCTCATCCTGGTCGGCGCCACGACCGACTTCCTCGGCGGCGGTCGAGGCTCGCTGCTCGACTTCGGCCAGCTGACGGAGCGCTTCACGGCGCTGCCGATCATCATCACCACCTGGGCGGGGCGTCCACAGACGGAGTTCCGGTCGTTGACGGCGGCCGCGATCGTCGTGCTCCTGGTCGTCGTGCTGCTGTTCAACGCGGTGGCCATCCTGTTGCGCAACCGGTACGAGAAGAGGCGAAGGTGATCACGAGATGAACACGGACCAGAGGGTCACACCCGTCGCGATGCCGGAGACGGCTGAGCGCTCCGAGGGGGGAGCTGTCGTGTTCGATGTCTCCGATGTCTCCGTGTACTACGGCCCCTTTCGCGCCGTGCGCGACGTGAACCTCCAGATCCGGCGGAACGAGATCACGGCGTTCATCGGACCGTCCGGATGCGGCAAGACGACGGTGCTCCGCTGTCTCAACCGGATGAACGACCTCATCGAGACCGCCCGCGTCGAGGGTCGGATCAACTACCACGGCGTCGACCTCTACGGCGAGGGCATCAACCCCACGGAGGTCCGGCGCCGGATCGGCATGGTGTTCCAGAAGCCGAACCCGTTCCCGAAGTCGATCTACGACAACGTCGCGTTCGGTCCGCGAGTGGCGGGGATCAAGGGAGACATGGACGAGATCGTGGAGCGCTCTCTGCGGCGTGCCGCGCTGTGGGACGAGGTCAAGGACCGTCTGCGGTCCTCCGCCACGGGCATGTCCGGCGGTCAGCAGCAGCGACTTTGCATTGCTCGGGCGCTCGCCGTCGATCCCGAGGTCATCCTGATGGACGAGCCGTGCTCGGCCCTCGACCCCATCGCGACCGGCCGCATCGAGGACCTCATGGATGAGATCAAGTCGCAGTACACGATCGTCATCGTGACCCACAACATGCAGCAGGCGGCGCGGGTCAGCGACCGGTGCGCGTTCTTCACGACCGAGGTCAGTGAGGTGAGCGACACCCGCACCGGGATCCTCGTCGAGTACGACGAGACCGAGAAGATGTTCTCGAACCCCGAGGACGAGCGGACGGAGAACTACGTCACTGGTCGGTTCGGATGAGCGCACCGATTCGGGGCAACGGGCACACTGTCACGAGCGACCCGGAGGTCAGGTAGCCCATGCCGACAGAGATCCGCAAGACCTTCCATCAGGAGCTCGACCAGGTTCGCGACGATCTGATCCGGCTCGCTGGCATGGTGACCGAGGCCTTGGCCAAGGGGACGGCCGCGCTCCTGGCCAGCGATCTCCAGGCCGCCGAGGAGATCATCGCCGCCGACGACGAGATCGACGAGCTGGCCCTCGACATCGAGGAGCGCTGCGTTCGCCTGCTGGCCCTGCAGAACCCGTTGGCCAGCGATCTCCGCCAGATCATCGCCGGGATCCGCATGACGTCGGAGATCGAGCGCTCGGCCGATCTCGTCACGAACACGATGAAGGCGGCACGCCGGCTGTACGGGACGCCGCTCGACCCGCGCCTCCGAGGGCTCATCGAGAAGATGAGCGAGCACGTGCATCGACTGTTTCGTCTGGCGATCGACGCCTATGCCGATCAGAACGAGGCTCTCGCGGCGGCGCTCGACGACATGGACGACGACATCGACGAGCTGCATGCCGACTACATCCGCACCATCTTCGAGGTGCACGAGGGGGGCGACATGCCCTTGCAGGTGTCTGTGCAGCTCGCCCTCGTGGGTCGGTACTACGAGCGCATCGGTGACCACGCCGTGAACATCGGTGAGCGGGTGCGCTACATGTGCTCGGGCTGGCTGCCCGAGCACACCGGCGCCGCTCGCCTCGCCGCCAAGCGGGCCGCCGCCGAGCACGACGCCGTGGACGGTCCCGAGTGAGGCTCCTCGTCACGAACGACGACGGCATCCACGCGCCCGGCATCCACGCTCTGGCGCGGGCGATGGCGCGCACCGGCCACGAGGTCGTCGTGGCCGCACCCAGGGACGACATGACCGGCTACGGCGCGGCGCTCGGCGCCTTCAGCGTGGACGGGACGATCGACGTGGCGGAGGTCGACCTCCCCGGACTCGACGGCGTTCCCGGCTTCGAGGTCGTCGGTCCGCCCGCGCTCTGCGTCATGGCGGCCCGGCTCGGCGGCTTCGGCGAACCGCCGGACCTCGTCGTGTCGGGCATCAACCCCGGCGCGAACACCGGGCGGGCCACCCTCCACTCCGGAACCGTGGGCGCGGTGCTCACCGGCGGCAACTTCGGCGTGTCGGGCCTGGCGGTGAGCATCGGCGTCGACGAGCACATCCACTGGGACACCGCCGGCGAGCTGGCGATCGGCGCCGTCACCTGGCTGGCCGATCGGCCGTCGCGCACGCTGCTCAACCTGAACGTCCCCAACGTGGCCCTCGACGAGCTGAAGGGCGTTCGCTGGGGATCGCTGGCACCGTTCGGGACGGTCCGGGCGTTTCTCGTCGACGGCCCGGCGTCGCCCGACGGGTCGGGTCGCACGCTCCAGATGGAGCTGCGGGAGCACAACGAGAAGCTCCCCGAGGACAGCGACACGGCGCTGGTGCGCGACGGCTACGCCTCGATCACCTCGATCGTCGGCATCCGCGCCACCGAGCCGGTGCCGGTTGCCGATCACCTCGAGGCTCATCTCTTCTCGGTGCGATGACGATCGTCCTCGCCGCCGTGGCTGCGGCCGCTCTCGTGGCGACGGCGCTGCTCTGGCGGCGAGCGACGTTCCTGAGCGACGACCTCGCGCGTGCCGAGCTGCGCGCCGACGCCGCCGAAGCGGTGACGCAGGCCGAGCGCGACCGTGTGGCCGCACTCCGCGCCGCCTTCGACGAGGTGCCGCAGGGCGTCGTGCTGTGCGACCGGGAGGGGTACGAGGTGCTGCGGAACCGGACCGCCGACGCGTTCGCCGGGGCCCGCCATGCCGAGGCGCTCGTGGAGCAGGCGATCCTCGACGAGCTCCGCAACGCCCTCTCGGGCACACCGGTCCGGCGCAACCTCGACCTGTTCGGGCCGCCTCGGCGGATGCTGGCCGTGATCGCGGTGCCGCTCCCCGACGGCGGCGCGGTGGCGGTGGTCGACGACGTCTCGGAGCGGCGACGGGTCGACGCGATGCGGCGCGACTTCGTGTCCAACATCAGCCACGAGCTGAAGACGCCGGTTGGCGCGCTGGGGGTGCTCGCGGAGGCGATCGTCGATGCCGACGACAGCGACGTCGTGCGCCGGCTCGCGGAGCGGATGACGGTCGAGGCCCACCGCGTCGGGCGCATCATCGACGACCTGCTCGCGCTCACCCGCATCGAGTCCGACGACGCGGCGCGCGAAACCGTGCGCGTGGCCGATGTCGTCGCCGAGGCCGAGCAGCGCGTGCGGTCGCTCGCCGACGCCCACCACATCACCATCGACACCTCGGAGATCGGCAGCGGTCACGTCGTGATCGGCGATCCCCGGCAGCTCGTCTCGGCCATCACCAACCTGCTCGAGAACGCCTGCAAGTACAGCGACGACGGCTCGGCCGTCAGCGTCCGCTCCCGCGTGAGCGGCGCCTGGCTGGAGGTCGAGGTGGAGGACCACGGCATCGGGATCCCGTCCTCCGACCTCGACCGCGTGTTCGAGCGCTTCTACCGTGTCGACCGCGCCCGCAGCCGGGAGACCGGCGGCACCGGGCTCGGCCTCGCCATCGTCCGTCACGTCGCCAGCAACCACCGGGGCGAGGTGCTCGTCCGGTCGACCGAGGGTGACGGGTCGACCTTCACGCTGCGGCTGCCGGTCGCGGTCGTGGAGGCGGGGGCGGCGTCATGAGCGAGCACGCGAGCGGGTCCCGAGCGGGCCGACGCGTCAGCGCCAGGAGCGGACGACAATGAGCGGGCGGCCGACGATCCTGGTGGTCGAGGACGAGGAGTCCTTCGTCGACGCCCTCGTCGTGGGCCTCGAGCGCGAGGGGTTCGGCGTGGAGGTGGCGCGTGACGGCGCCGAGGCGCTGGAGCGGTTCGACGCCGTGCACCCCGATCTGATCCTGCTCGACCTGATGCTGCCGAAGGTGTCCGGCGTCGACGTCTGCCGGCAGATCCGGGCGCGCAGCTCGGTGCCGATCATCATGGTCACCGCGAAGTCCTCCGAGATCGACACCGTCGTCGGCCTGGAGGTGGGCGCCGACGACTACGTCACGAAGCCGTACCGCATGCGCGAGCTCGTCGCTCGCATGCGGGCGGCCCTCCGCCGGGTGTCCACGGGTGACAGGTCCACGGCGCCGAGCGCGTTCGACGACGACGAGATCGTCTACGTCGTCGGCGACGTGCAGCTCGACGCCGACCGCCACGAGGTCGTGATCCGCGGTGAGCAGGTGGCCCTGCCGCTCAAGGAGTTCGAGCTCCTCGAGCTGCTCCTGGCCAACGCCGGCCGGGTGCTCACGCGCGAGACCCTCATCAGCCGCGTCTGGGGCGCCGACTACGTGGGCGACACCAAGACCCTCGACGTGCACGTGAAGCGGTTGCGCTCCAAGGTCGAGGACGACCCCTCGCACCCCCGCCGCATCGTGACGATCCGGGGCCTCGGCTACAAGTACGAGCTGGCCAGGGCCTGAGCGGCGATCAGCGGCGCCGCGTGCGGGAGCGGGGTGTGGTGGAGCTCCGGCTCCGGCGGCCGGGGAGGATGTCGTCGTCGGACGGGCTCCACCGAGGCCGCACGGCGGCGACGGCCATGGCGCCCGGTGCGTCGGCGAGCGGCGCGTCGCTGACCGCCGTCTCGTTCGGCGCCTCGGTGACCGGGCTGGGCTCGTCCTCGAGTCCGAGGTTCCAGTTCACCGGGGCGGGCGCCTCGACGAACGGCTCGTCCGTGACCGCCTCGACGAAGCTCCGGTGGGCGGCGGGAGCGTCCTCGTCCGGCCCCGGCACCCAGGTCTCGAACACCTCGTCGAGCGCCTCGTCCGATGACCAGGCCGGGGCCTCGGTGGGCGCCGCCGGCGGGGCCGCGGCGGCCACCGGGGCGGTCTCCGCCTCGGTGTCGCCCATCGCGTACAGGTCGTCGAGCAAGCGCGAGAGGTCGGACATGAGGCTCGCATCGGCATCCAGGCATGCGCACTTGAGAAGGTCGGTACGGTGACCCCGATGGCTCGCTCGTCGGCTCGGCGCCCGGCGCCGAGCGCGGGATCGGGGTGGCGGCCGTTCCGGCCCGGTGACGGCGGCGGTGTGGCCCTCCCGTTTGCCCGGTTCGCCCGGACCCACGCCCTGCTCGGCGCTGGCGACACCCTGGTGGCGCTGGCCCTGGCCGGGTCCCTCTTCTTCTCCATCTCCCCGGACGCGGCGCGGGGAAGGGTCGCGCTCTACCTGCTGCTCACCATGGCGCCGTTCGCCGTGGTCGCTCCGCTGATCGGTCCGTTCCTCGACGGCCGACAGGGCGGCCGCCGGGCGATGGTGATCGGGTCGGCGGCGTCCCGCGCCCTCATCTGCGTGGTGATGATCGACAACCTCGACTCGCTGCTGCTGTTCCCCTTGGCGTTCGCCCTCCTCGTCCTCGGGAAGGGCTACGTCGTCGCCCGGGCGTCGCTCGTGCCGCGCCTCGTCCGGGACGAGACCGAGCTCGTCGAGGCCAATTCGAAGCTGTCGATCATCACCGGCCTCGTCGGGTTCGTGGCGGCGGTGCCGGGCGTCGCCCTCCTGCAGCTGGGCAGCGGCTGGGTGCTGGCGCTTGCGGCGATCGTCTTCGGCGTCGCCACCGTCGCCGCCCTCCGCGTCCCGAAGGCGTCGATCGCCCCGGTGGCGCCCGCCACCAACCAGGAGCGGGCCGAGCTGCGGGCGGCGGGGATCTTCCTGGCCGCCAGCTCGATGGGCATGCTGCGCGCCCTCGTGGGCTTCCTCGCCTTCTTCCTCGCCTTCTGGCTGCGGGACGACGACGCGCCCACGTGGTGGTTCGGCATCACCCTGGCGGCGAGCGCGCTGGGCGCGCTCGCCGGCGCCGGTGCGGCGCCCGCCGTTCGCCGTCACGTGCGGGAGGAGCGCATGCTCCTCGGCTGCGCGGTGCTGGTCGCCGCCGGCGCGCTCCTCGCGCTGCAGGTGGGTGGGCGGGCCGGCGCCTCCGTGCTCGCCGCCATCGTGGGGTTGGCGGCCAGCGCCGGCCGCCTGGCGTTCGACTCGATCGTCCAGCGCGACGCGCCCGACGCCGATCGCGGCCGGTCCTTCGCCGGCTTCGAGACCCGCTTCCAGCTCGCGTGGGTGGCCGGCGCGTTCGTGCCGGTGGTGATCCCCACGCCGCTCGGGGTCGGCTTCCTCGGGATCGCCGGCGCGTCGGGCGCGGCGGCGGTCGCCTATGCCACGGGCCGCCGCCTCACCGCCCGCCCCCTCGTCGAGCGGCTGCGGCGGACCCCGGCACCACGGTCCCGGTGAGGGTCAGCGGTCGTCGGGGAGCTCGAGGCGGGCCAGCCAGAGCCCGGGGGCGTCGACCTCGTTGGGGGTGGGCAGGGCGGTCGCCGACGTGAAGAGCGCCCCGATGTCGCCGTCGCGCTCGAGCACGCCCCGCACGAACGCCTCGCCCCGTTCGTACTGCTCGCGGCCGAGGGCGAGACCCAGCAGGTGCTCGACGAACCGGTCGGCGGCCGCCGCCTCGACCCGGCGCCGGTGGAGCGCCTCGGTGAGCATCCCGTAGGAGCCGATGAGCGAGCCACCGATCGTGTCCATGACGTGATCGACGTAGCCGACGACGACGGCCACCAGCGCCGAGAGCTCGGGCAGGAGGGTCTTCTGGGCCTCGGACTGGATCGATCCGAGCAGCGCCGCCGGATCGCCGAGCGCCGCCTGCAGGGCCTCGGGGTCGGTCGGGTCGATCGACCCGAGTGCCTCCTCGATGGCCGAGGTGTCGAGCGCGAAGGACGAGACGTGGCGATCGAGCAGGGCCCACAACCGCTCGCGCACGTGCGGAACCCCGATGACCGCGTGGGTGGCGACCTCCGAGAGGCAGATCCAGAGCCGGAGGTCGTCGCGCGGCAGGCTCCACTCCTCGCCCAGCTCGTGCAGGTTGCGAGCCACGACCACGAGCTCGTCCGACGGCGGCCGGGGGATGGGCAGGTCGTACTGGCCGAGGCTCACCGACGCCAGGTGCCCGACCATCGAGCCGGCCTGCAGGCCGAGCATCACCGGCCCGAGCATCTGCAGGAGCGGCCGGAGCATGGCGGCCTGCGGGTCGTCGTCGAGGTCGTCGACGAGACCGCCGGCGAGGGCCGGTCCGGTGAGCGAGGCGGAGAGCTTCTCGAGGAGCGGCCGCCAGGCATCCACGGTGCGCCGGGCCCACTCGGCCCGGGTGACGGGCACGACGGTGAGGGGCCGGCCCGAGTGGGCGATGGTCAACCCGGTGGCGTTGCCGACGTGGAGCTCGGCCACCCGGCCCAGCTCCTCGAAGGCCATCCGGTCGAGCGGGTCGGGGTTCGGCTCGGCCGTCCCCGCCCCCGCGATCTGGACCGCGAGCTGCCGCGCCGCCTCCCACCCGCCGGCGGTCTGGCCCTGCAGCAGCTTGGCCAGCTCGCCCAGGAACGGGATGCCGCCGAGGGGGTCCTCTGGACCGGGGCCGCTCACTTGGGCATGGTAGGCACGTGCCTGACGAACGCCACCCCGACGACCGCTCCGCCCGTGCCGGCTCGCTGGTCGTCGCCGTCACGGGCGCCGAGGGCACGATCGGCCGCCGCGTGGTGGCCGAGCTCGGGCCCCTCGTGGCCCGCGTCGTGGTGGTCGATCCGGACGCGTCCGACCTGAAGCGGGTGCTGGAGGATGTCGACACCCTGGTGCACCTCGCGTTCGCGGTGGGGCCGCTGACCGACGACGCCGAGCTGGCCCTCATCAACAGCGAGCGGACGCGTCGGCTGCTCGACGCCGCCGGCGGCGCCGGGATCGACCACGTCGTCCTGCTGTCGAGCGCCGCCGTCTACGGCGCGTGGGCGAACAACCCGGTGCCGCTCACCGAGGACGCCCCCGTCCGCCCGAACGCCGGCTTCGGGTTCGCGGTGCAGAAGGCCGAGCTGGAGCGGCTGGCGGGGGAGTGGGCCGACGAGCATCCGGCGGCGGCGCTCACGATCCTGCGTCCCGCCGTCCCGATGGATCGTGAGCAGCACGGCTTCCTCTCCGACGCGCTCGGCGTGCGAGCCGCGGTGGCGATCGGCGACCCCGACGTGCCGGTGCAGTTCGTGCACCTCGACGACCTCGCGACGGCCGTCGTGCACGTCGTGCGCCGCCGGCTCGACGGCGTGTTCAACGTGGCCGCCGACGGGTGGATCACCGCCGGCGAGGCGAGGGCGCTCGCCGGCGCCCCACCGCGCGTCCCGGTGCCCGATCGCGTCCGGGCCCTGCTCGCTCGGCTCGGTCGCCGGCCGTCGGCGGCCGCGCCCTACACCGTGCACCCGTGGGTGGTGGCCACCGACCGGCTTCGGGCCACCGGGTGGGCGCCCGTGCACGCCAACGATGTCACGGTGGTCGACACCACCGAGGGGATGCCGTGGTCGCGCCTCAGCCCTCGACGCAAGCAGGAGCTGGCGTTGGGCGCCTCGGTGGCCGGCGCCGCGCTGGCGGCGGCCGGGGTGGTGATCCTCGTCCGGTGGGTTCGGCGGCGGCGCGCGCCCACCTGACCGAGGCGCGGCGAGCGAGCTAGCGGTGGCGGGGGAACAGCGCGGAGAGCAGGCGGCCGACGCGGAGGCGTCGGGTGCCGGGTGGGGGAGCGGGCTGGGCCGCGGCCGCCTCGAGCTCCGAGGGGTGCCGCCACAGGCGATCGTCAGGCGGGAGCGGATCGCGGAACGGGTCGTCGCCGCCGTCGGCGTCGTCGTCGTGCTCCCCGACCCCCACGGCGACCGACAGTAGGGCCGGTGCTGGCGCGAGTGTCCGCGGGGGTGGGTTGGGCCGTTCCACAACTACCGTTGGGCCACGATGCAGGTCCCCTCGAGCCCGGCCGGAAGTGACACGTGGGTGGGTCTGTCCGCGTCACCGCTGCCCACCGCCGCCGCCCACGACTGGGCGGTACGTCCTGATTGCGGCGCGGTCGTCCTGTTCACCGGCACGGTTCGCGACCATGCCGAGGGTCGCGAGGGCGTGACGCTCCTCGAGTACGAGGCGTACGCGGAGCAGGTGGAACCGAAGCTGCTGGAGATCGCGGGCGCAGCCCGGTCCCGGTGGCCGGCGCTCGGCCGGATCGCCCTGCTGCACCGCGTCGGGCCGTTGGCCGTGACCGATGTCGCCGTCGTGGTGGTCGCCTCGGCCCCCCATCGTGGCGAGGCGTTCGAGGCGGCCCGATGGTGCATCGACACGCTCAAGAGCGCGGTCCCGATCTGGAAGAAGGAGCGGTGGGCCGGCGGCGCCGACTGGGGACTCGCCGCCACCGATCTCCAGGAGGTCGAGTCGTCGTGACCGGCGGCCTCGCGTTCCTCCTCCTCGTCGTCGCCATCACCGTGGTCGGTCTCGTCGTCCTGTGGGTCCGCAACCGCGACGGCAGCTCGCTCGACAGCGGCGTGGAGGAGTTCCAGCGCGAGATGCGCGCGCTCTCTCCCGATCCTCACGACGACGATCACGGGCCGCGGTAGGCCATGGCCCGCGATCTCGCGATCGATCTCGGCACCGCCAACACGCTCGTGTACGCGCGCGGTCGCGGCATCGTGCTCAACGAGCCGTCGGTCATCGCCCTCAACGTGAACACCGGCGAGGTGCTGGCGATGGGCCACGAGGCGTGGCAGATGATCGGCCGGACGCCGGGCTACATCCAGGCCGTGCGTCCGCTGCGCAAGGGCGCGATCACCGACTTCGACGTCACGCAGCGGATGATCAGGCTGCTCCTCGCCCGGGCCGGGATCAGCAAGCTCAACCGGCCGCGCGTCGTCATCTGCGTGCCGTCGGCCATCACCGAGGTCGAGCGGCGGGCGGTGACCGAGGCGGCCCGGCGCGCGGGTGCCGCCGACGCACAGCTCATCGAGCAGCCGCTGGCGGCGGCCATCGGCGCCGGGCTGCCCATCAACGAGCCGCTGGGCAACATGGTGGTCGACGTCGGTGGTGGCACGTCGGAGACGGCGGTGATCTCGCTGGGCGGCGTGGTGGCGCTGCGGGCCATCCGCACCGGCGGCTTCGACATCGACGCCTCGATCCAGGCGTACGTGAAGCGCGAGTACGGCATCGCCATCGGTGAGCGCACGGCCGAGGACATCAAGGTCGCCATCGGCTCGGCGTGGCCGACGCGCGACGAGGTGAAGGCGGAGGTCCGGGGCCGCGACCTGATGACGGGGTTGCCCAAGACGGTGATCCTCTCGCCCGAGGAGGTGCGCCTCGCGATCGACGACGACATCACCTCGATCTGCGAGTCGGTGATCTCCTGCCTGGGCCAGGCCCCGCCGGAGCTGGCCCAGGACCTCATCCACCAGGGCATCCACCTCGTGGGCGGCGGCGGTCTGCTGAGCGGCCTCTCACACCGGCTCTCACACGAGACGGGCATCCCCGTGCACGTGGTCGACGCCCCGCTCGAGTGCGTGGTCCTCGGCGCCGGCCGGTGCATCGAGGCCTACGACTCGCTGAAGGTGATGTTCATGGGCGCCCGGGCCTGACGACCCACAGGGTCGGCGGGACGGGCGCCCGGAACGATGTCGCGATGTTCATGGGCGCCCGGGCCTGACGACCCCTGACCGCCCGCCCGCGGCGATCTCCGCGGGGGTCCGGGAGTCGCTAGGGTCCCGGGCCTGTGGGGTCTGAGCAGGGGGGTCGGACGCTGCTCGACGTCAACGACGTGACCTTGCACTTCGGAGGCGTCGTGGCGCTCGACGGGTTGTCCTTCACCATCGAGGAGGGGCAGGTCTGCGGGCTGATCGGGCCCAACGGCGCCGGCAAGACGAGCCTGTTCAACGTCGTCAGCCGCATCTACCAGCCCAGCTCGGGATCGGTGCGGTTCGACGGCATCGACCTGCTCAAGAAGCCGGCCCACGGCATCGCCCACATCGGCGTCGCCCGCACGTTCCAGAACCTGGCCCTCTTCCCCTCGATGTCCCTGCTCGAGAACGTCATGGTCGGCGCCCACAGCCAGGGGTCGGTCGGCTTCGTGCGCGCGGTGCTGCGCCTGAACCCCTGGGGCGAGGAGCAGTCGACGCGCCGGCGCGCCTTCGAGCTGCTGGCCCACCTCGGGCTGGCCGAGCTCGCGTTCCACCCGGCCGCCGGCCTCCCGTTCGGCACGCTCAAGCGGCTCGAGATCGCCCGAGCGCTGGCCGCCAGCCCGAAGTTCCTGCTGCTCGACGAGCCGGCGTCCGGATTGACCCATCAAGAGGTCGACGAGCTCGGCGAGACGATCCGTGGGATCCGCGACGAGTTCGGCCTCACCGTCCTCCTCGTGGAGCACCACATGGCCATGGTGATGGGGATCTCCGACAAGGTCGTCGTCATGGACTTCGGGCGCAAGCTCGCCGAGGGCACCCCCGTCGAGGTGCAGAACGACCCCGCGGTGCTGCAGGCGTACTTGGGGAGCGGATGACCGCGCTGCTGGAGGTCGCCGGTCTCCAGGCCGGATACGGACCGGTCGAGGTGCTCCACGGTCTCGACTTCACCGTCGGCGACGGTGAGATCGTCGTGATCCTCGGCGCCAACGGCGCCGGCAAGACCACGACGATCCGGGCGGTCTCGGGCACCATCCACCGGCGCGGCTCGATCGTCTACGACGGGCAGGACATCGGCCGGCTCGCCGCCGACGCGATCGTCGTGGCCGGCGTCGCCCAGGTGCCCCAGGGCCGGGGGACCTTCGTCGACCTCTCGGTGGAGGACAACCTGCGGGTCGGCGCCATCACGAGGAAGGACGGCGCCGTCGACGAGGACGTCGACCGCTGGTTCGAGGTCTTCCCCCGCCTCGGGGAGCGCCGGGGCCAGAAGGCGGGCAGCCTCTCGGGCGGCGAGCAGCAGATGCTGGCCATCGCGCGCGCGGTGATGAGCAAGCCCCGCCTCCTGTTGTGCGACGAGCCCAGCCTCGGCCTGGCCCCGCTGATCGTCGAAGAGCTCTTCCGCATGCTCCAGCGACTCAATGCCGAGCAGGGCATGTCGATCCTGCTCGTGGAGCAGAACGCCAACCTGGCGATGGACATCGCCAACCGCGTGTACGTCCTCGAGACCGGTCGGATCGCGGCCACCGGCGACGCGGCGACGATGCGCGACGACGACTCCATCCGCAAGGCCTACCTCGGCTACTAGCAGGAGACCGCGTGGCTCGATTCCTCCAGTACTTCTTCAACGGGCTCTCGAACGGGGCGATCTACTCGCTGCTCGCGCTGAGCCTCGTGATCGTCTACCGGGGGAGCGGGCACCTCAACTTCGCGCAGGGCGAGATGGCCATGGTCTCGGCCTTCTTCGCCTGGTGGTACGGCCGGTCCATGCCGATCTGGCTGGCGGTCATCGCCGCCGCCGTCACCGCCTTCGTGCTGGGGGCGCTGATCGAGCGGTTCATCATCCGCCCGATCGGCCTGCGATCGCCGTTCGCGGTCGTGGTCGCCGCCATCGGGCTGTTCCTGGGCCTCAACGCGCTCGCACCGTTCGCCTGGCGCGTGACCAACCCGCAACCGTTCAAGAGCCTCTTCCCCAACGACGCCGGTGACTTCGTGCGCATCGGCGGGGCGACATGGCGCTACGAGCGGATCGGCATCCTCGTCGTCATGCTCGTCCTGGCGGCGCTGCTGTTCCTGCTCTTCCAGCGCACGAAGCTGGGGCTGTCGATGCGGGCGGTGGCGAGCAACCCCGAGTCGGCGCCGCTCGTCGGCATCAAGACCGGACAGGTCCTGATGGTCTCCTGGGGCCTGGCGGCGTTCGTCGGCGCCGTCGGCGGCGCGATGGTCGCCTCGGTCAACACCAACGTCGACGCCGCCATGATGTTCACGATCTTCTTCTCGGCGGCCGCCGCTGCCACCCTCGGCGGGTTCGACAGCCTCGGGGGGGCCGTGCTCAGCGGCTTGGCCCTCGGCGCCATCGAGAACATGGCCGCCGGCTACTTCCCCGACCTCATCGGACAGGAGCTGCGGTTCAGCTCGAGCCTGCTGATCATCATGATCGTCCTGCTCGTCCGGCCTTCCGGCCTGTTCGGCTCCCAGCGCGTGGAGCGCGTGTAGTGGGGCGGTTGCCGGTGCGCATCGGCGCCCGAACCCCCCCGCACTGGGTGCTCCGGGCGGTGGGCGTGCTGGCGGTCGGCTGGTTCCTGCTGCTGCCGATCTTCCAGGATCGCCGGCCCAACGAGTACGGGGAGCTCACCGACATCTGCATCCTCGCCCTCGCCGCGCTCTCCCTGAACCTCCTGATCGGCTTCACCGGCCAGATCTCCATCGGGCACTCGGCGTTCTTCGGCGTCGGCGCCTACACCACCGCGATCCTGATCACCGACCACGGGTGGTCGCCGGGCTGGACGTTCCTCGCGTCCGCGGTCGTCTGCTTCGGTGTGGGCGTGCTCGTGGGCATCCCCGCGCTGCGCCTGAAGGGCCTCTACCTGGTGCTGGTCACGCTGGCGCTTGCACAGATCTTCCCGGCCCTCGTCCGCAAGTTCGACTGGCTCACGGGTGGCTCGCGGGGCATCACCGGACTCCGCTACGAGCAGCCCAGCTGGACGGGCCTCCCCGACGGCCGGGCGGGCCGCAGCGAGTGGCTCTACTGGGTGGCGCTCGCCATGCTCGCCATCGGGTACGTGATCGTGCGCAACCTGGTGAAGAGCCGGGTGGGGCGGTCGATGGTGGCCGTGCGCGACAACGCGACCGCCGCGGCGGTGATGGGCATCAACGTGGCCGTCACCAAGACCGTCGTGTTCGGGATCTCCGCCGGGCTCTGCGGCGTCGCCGGGAGCGTCTTCGCCCTCCGCCAGACCCAGGCCAACCCGGAGACCCAGATGTTCACCATCCTGGGGTCGATCGTGTTCCTCGTGATCATGGTGATCGGCGGCGCCGCCAGCCTGCTCGGGCCGATCGTCGGCGCGTTCGCGTACTACCGCTTCGACGAGTTCACTCGGGCGCTTCCCGACAAGTCGTACCTTCCGGAGTTCGTGCAGGACTTCTTGACCGGTCGTCCCAACCTCGCAACGATCGTCTTCGCATCGCTGCTGATCCTTCTGATGTTCGTTGCGCCGCTCGGCCTGGTCGGCCTCGCGAAGCGGCTCGCGAGAAAGGTGCTCATCGTCATCCCTCGGCTCCCTGTAGCGGTACCGGTCGAGGTCGGCGACCCCGACCTGCCACCCGATGATCTTCCGGCGGACGACGCCAACGTCGCGCTCAACTAGCTCCCAGACAGAAAGCAGAGAACATGTTCCAGAAGAAGTGGCTTCGAATCCTTGCGTTGCTGATGTCGTTCACGCTCGTCGCCGCGGCCTGCGGCGGCGACGATGACGACGACAGCGGTGCGCCCTCACCCACCACTGCGGACGACGGCGGTGATGATGGCGACGACGGCGACGAGCCGTCCGGTGAGTGGGCGGTCGACACGAGCGTCTGCCCCGACGACGTCGAGGACCCGATCGAGGGCACCATCACGATCGGCGCCACGATGCCGCTCTCTGGCGGCGTCGCCGCAGTCGCGTTCGCGCCCGTGGCCGCCGGCATGCAGGCGTACATCGAGTATGCGAACGAGAACAACCTCGTGGACGGCCACACCCTCGAGCTGGTCATCGAGGACGACCAGTACAACGCCACGCTGACCACGCCGGCGGTCGAGAAGCTGCTCGACGAGACCGGCGTCCACCTCTTCAGCGGCATGATCGGCACCCCGAACAACCTGGCGGTGCGGGATCTGCTGAACGACGAGTGCTACCCGCAGCTGTTCGCGCTGACCGGCGCGCCGGCCTTCGGCGACGTCGAGAACTTCCCGTGGACCATGGGCGGCCTCCCGCCGTACAACACCGAGACGCTCGTCTATGTGGAGGACATCAAGCAGCAGTTCCCGGACGGCGCCACCGTGGCCATCCACGCGGTGTCCAGCGAGTTCGGTGACTACTACGTCGAGACGATGGAGGCAGCCGCCGAGGAGGCGGGCCTGGAGATCACGACGATCCAGCGCATCGAGGCGGCCGACTCCAACCCGCCCACGGCGCAGATCACCGAGATCGCCGCCACCCGGCCCGACGTGATCCTGGCCGTCCCGCTCGGGGCCCAGTGCCCGACGTTCACCAACGAGCTGGCCAACGCCAAGGCGGCCAACGCCGGGTGGGAGCCGCGGCTCTACATCACCTCGACGTGCGCCAGCCCGCTGATCCTCGGCATCGCTGGTGCCTCGGCCGACGGCCTGTTCACGATCACCAGCGGCATCGACGTCGCCGACCCGAAGAACGCCGAGCTGCCGCAGGTCGTCGAGTACCGCGAGTTCATGCTCAGCCAGGGCTTCGCGGCCGACGGCGACTTCGCCACCGCGGCGGCCGGCTGGAACACCGCCGTGGCCACCGTGCAGGTGCTCATCGACGCGCTGGCGGAGAGCGGTGAGGTCAGCCGGGCGTCCATCATCAACGCCGCCCGCAGCCTCGACTTCCATCCGGACCTGTTCCGTGACGGCATCAGCATCAGCACCAACGGCGACGCCGACGGCTTCCCGATCGAGTCGTTCCAGGTCATCCAGTGGAGCGCCGAGTCGAAGACCTACACCGACATCGGCGACATCCACACCGAGTTCGAGGGCACCACGCGAGTGGAGTAGCTCGACCTCCCAGACGCGTCAGGGGCCGCCCTCCGGGGCGGCCCCTCTCGCGTCGAGGATCACCTGTGCCGCGTCGCGGACCTGCCAATCACGGTCGTCCGCCGCTCGCGCCAACGCAGCATCGACCGCGGGCCCCTCGAAGCCGGCAAGGGCGAGGACGGCCCGCCTTCGGATCGCCGGCCGGTCGTCGGTGCCGGCGAGGATGGCGCCGAGGCCGCGCTCGTCCTGGATCGCGCCCAGCGCCGCCACCGCCGCCTCTCGCACCAGCGGGTCGGGATGGGCGGCGGCGCGCACGAGCCCGTCGACCGCGCGCCGGTCCTCGCGCTCGCCGAGCGCCCACGCCGCCTGCTCGACCACCGACGGGTCCCGGTCCTCGAGCAGCGGGAGCAGATCGATCTCGCCGGGCACCGCCACGGCGAGCGCCCGCCGGCGCACGCCGGGGTCGTCGTCGCGGAGCGCTCGGGCCACGTCGGCGTCGGTCACCCGTCCCATGCGGTGCAGCGCCTGCAGGGCGGCCGCTCGCACCTCCGGGTCGCCGTGGGCGAGCACGGCCCGTGCGGCCCCCTCGTCACCGCTGTGGCCGGCCTCCACCGCCCGGCGCCGCGCCGCGGCGGCCTGGGTTAGGTTCCGGCGTTCCGGGTCGGGTGGAGTTGGGTGCATGGTGGAGAAGCGGACGAAGCGACAGCGACAAGCGGCGGCCACGCAGGAGCAGCTGCTCGTCGCCGCCCGCGAGATCTTCGCCGAGCGCGGGTACCAGGCTGCCACCGTCGGGGCCATCACGTCGCGGGCGAACACGGCGCACGGGACCTTCTACCTGTACTTCCGGAACAAGCAGGATGCCTTCGTCGCGGTCATGGCCAGCGTGACCGACGAGCTCTACCGCGAAGCCGACCTGGCGTCGCCCGCCACCGACGCCCGCCAGGCGCTGGAGGGTGCGATCCGGGGCTTCCTCGAGGCGTTCGTGCGCCATCGCCGCCTGTGGCGGACGCTGCTCGAAGCGTCGTTCACGAGCACCGACATCGAGCCGGTCTGGCTGTCGCTGCGCGGGCGGTTCGTGGATCGCATCGAGCGCGACCTCCGGCTCCTCGTCGATGCCGGCGTCGTCCGACGCCTGGACGCCCCGCTCGTCGCCAACGCGCTGGGGGGCATGGTCGAGTGGGCGGCCACGACGCAGTACGTGCTGGGGTCGCCGTCGACGGCCGATCGCACCGTCGACGAGACGGCGGCGGCACTGGCGGATCTCTGGTTCGCGGCGGTCTTCGCGGACGCGCCAGCGCCGGCTACGACGTGACCGCGCTGCGCAAGGCGAACGCGACGGCGGCGAGCAGCGCGCCGATCGCGATCGCCACGAGCACGCCGATCACGACGGCGAGCACGATCAGGAGCGCGCTCGACCGGAAGGGGTGACGGGGGAGCCGCCCTCCGGTCATCCGCGAGCCGACCGCTCCCCGGTCCGCGGTCCGCGTCGGCGCCGTCGGAGTCGTCGGTGGGGCAGGCGACGGCGGCAGCGGCGCCGGGGCCGGAACGGGCTGGAGGCGGCGGCGGCTGGTCGCTGGGCGGCGGGGGGCCGGGTGGCTGATCGTGGCCTCGTCGGGCGTGTGGGCGCCGTCCGCCGGGGACGAGGTCGCCCCCGTAGGCTTGGCCGTGTCGCCGGCCACCACCCACAGCACGGCCCCGGACATGAGGACCACCAGCAGGATGGAGAGGACGACCGGGGCCACCGCGAGCGAGAGCGTACCGGCCCCCTCCCCACCGCCCGCCCGGCCCCGCACCCGCGGGTCCCTCCTCGCCACGCTGGCCGCGGTCGCCGTCTCGGGGTTCGTCTGGCTGGCGTGCACGCAGCCGCTCCCGTACTACGCGATCGCGCCCGGCTCCGCCGTCGACACCTCCCTGCTCGTCTCCGTGAGCGACGACCACGCTCACCCGCCCGAGGGGCGGATCCTGCTCACGACCGTCTCCCTCGGGAAGGTCACGCTCCTCGAGGCGCTGGAGGGATGGCTCGACCCCGCGGTCGACGTCATCGAGGAGCGCCTCATCGCCCCGCCCGACATCGACGAAGCCGAGTTCCGACGGCAGAACCTCCTCGCCATGGACGAGTCGAAGAAGAAGGCGCTCGGCGTCGCCTTCGAGGCGCTCGGCTTCGACGCCATCACCGGCGCCGGAGCCGAGGTGGTGCAGGTCGAGGCCGGGACTCCGGCCGACGGCGTCCTCGTCGCCGGTGATGCCATCGTCGCCGTGGATGGCGACGCCGTGGGTCTCGACATCGACGCCATCCGCCTCATCGGCCAGCGCCGGCCGGGCGAGACCGTGACCCTTGACATCGTCGGCGCCGACGGCGCGGAGCGGACCGAGACGGTGACGCTCGTCGCCCGCCCCGACGACGGCACCCGGGCCTACCTCGGGGTGGCCCTCACCACCCGCGACCTCGCCTTCGACTTCCCGTTCGAGGTCGACCTCCGCTCCGAGCAGATCGGCGGGCCCTCGGCCGGCCTCGCCTTCGCCCTGCAGGTGATCGACCTGCTCACCGAGGGTGAGCTGACCGGTGGTGCCACCGTCGCCACGACCGGGACCATCGAGCTCGACGGGTCGGTGGGGGCCGTGGGCGGCGTGGCGCAGAAGACCATCGCCGTGCGCCGGGCCGGCGCCACCCTCTTCCTCGTCCCGTCGAGCGAGCTGGAGCTGGCCCGCCGGTTCGCCGGTGCCGACCTGCGGGTCGAGGCCGTCGACTCCCTCGACCAGGCCCTCGCCGCTCTCGCCACGGTGGGTGGCAACGGGCTGGCCCTTCCCGACCTGGGGGCCGAGGGGGCATCGTGAAGGCCGAGGGCCGGGATGTCCCCCGACCGCTCAAGTTGTGGTGCAAACCTGCCGATAACGGACAGGCGGCCGGGGCCCTGGCCGCCGGGACCACCGTGATCAGCGCCGAGCGAGGAGAGGAGGGCCGCTGACCGAGACGTCACCCCAGCTGGCCTTCGCCGGCGAGTTCGTGCTCTTCCTCGCCTGCGTGGCTGGGATCGCGCTCGTCTTCGTCCGCCGGGACGACCCCGAGCGGGCGCCCGCGGCCCTCGTCGCGTCCTTCCTCGCCATCGCGACCGCGGCGTTCCTCCACGGGTCCCTGCTCGTGGCCGATGCCGGCGCGCTGGCGGTGCGGGGCCCGCGCCTCGCCGGACTCGCCGTGCTGCTGGCGGTCACGCTGGGCAGCGGCGCGGGGGCCAGCGTCGCCCGGTGGAGCCGCCTGGCCGCGGTGGCGATGGTGGCCGTGGCCGAGGTGCTCGACGGCCGGGCCGCCGACAGTGCCCGCATCCTCGGCGGCGCCGCCCTCGCGGCCGGCGCGGTGGCCGCGACCCGACGCTCGATCCCGGCTCGCGTCGCCGCCGGTGGGGCCGTCACGGTGATGGCCGTGGTGCTGGCGGTGTCGACGGCGCTCTCTGCGGTGGTGGTGCGCAACGTGGAGGACGAGGCGCTGCGGCGCACCGCGACCAGGGCGGGGGCGGAGACCGCGGCGATCCAGCGCCAGCCGGCGGACACGGTGAACACGGCGGCGAGCGTGGCCGGGTTCCTCCAGCTCGGCGGCTCGCGGGTCGATCTCGTCGCGCTCACCGATGATCCCAACGGCGAGGCCGGGCAGAGCGCCGGGCTCGGGCTGGCCGAGCTCCTGATCCGACTCGGCAACGAGGTCCTCTTCGCCAGCGGCGCGTTGGCGTACGTCACCGCGGCGCAGCTGGCGATCCCCGGCCCGGGGATCGAGGACCCGGTGGTGCAGGTCGAGATCGCCGGGCTGAGCGTCGTGCGGGAGGCGCTCGACACACGGCAGGCGGCGGCGGCGACCACCGCCAGCCGGCCGCCGAGCACCGCGGGCGCCGCCGCCCCGGTGCTCGTGCAGACCGCTGACGGTGCCCGGGTCGTCGGGGCGGCGGTGGCGGTGGAGACGATCGACGACGAGGCCCTCCAGGCCGGGATGGCCGGCGACCCCGACATCTCCCTCGCCATCGTCGGGCGCGACGGCGTGCTGGCCCGCGGCGGAACCCTGCCGGCGGACGACGTGCTGGTCGAGGTCGCGCAACCGGCGCTGGCCGGTGATGCCGCCACGACGCGGGTCGACGGCGGGCGGCTCCTCGCCGCCAGCCCGCTCATGGCCGGGGGCCGCCCGATCGTGGCGGTGGTGGCGACGGCGCCGACAACGTTGCTCGACGCCACGCGCGAATCGCTGTTCCGGACGCTCTTCATCGTCGCCCTGGGCGGCGCTCTCCTCGCCATCGTCCTCGCCTCGGTGGTCGGCGAGCGCATCGGCCGGGGCCTGCGCCGCCTGACTGCCGCCGCCGGCGAGATCCGGGCCGGGAACCTCGACGCCCGAGCGGGTGTCACCGCCGCCGACGAGCTGGGGCTCCTGAGCGAGGCGTTCGACGCCATGACCGTCTCGCTGCAGACGATGACGAGCGAGCTGCGCGACGCGGCCGTGGACGAGGCGCGGCTGCGGGCCCGCATGGAGGCGGTCGTCGGGGGGATGGGGGAGGCGCTGGTCGCCGTCGACGCCACCGGCAAGGTCACCGACTTCAACCGCGCCGCCGAGCGGCTGTTCGGCCTCACGATCGCGAAGGTGCGGGGCAAGACGACCGATGTCCTCCGCATCGTGGGCGATGGCGACGAGGATCTCGCGGCGATGCTCGGTGCCGACTCGGTCGCACCATGGTCGGGCAGCGGCCGAGCCATCGCCGACGACGGGACCGAGATCCCCGTCGCCATGACGGTGGCACCGCTGCGGGACCCGGCAGGGGCCCGGGCCGGTGCCGTCGCCGTCGTGCGCGACATGCGGGCCGAGCACGAGGTCGAGCGGATGAAGTCGGAGTTCCTCGCCAACATCAGCCACGAGCTCAAGACCCCGCTGACGCCCATCAAGGGCTATGCCGGGATGCTGTCGACGCGCGCCGTCCCCGCCAAGCAGGTGCAGGCGTTCGGCACGGAGATCTCCGCGGCGGCGTCACAGCTCGAGCGGGTGATCACCCAGCTCGTCAGCTTCGCCACCGCGGCCGCCGGCCGGCTCGAGCCGCGCGTCGAGGCGGTCTCGGCACGCGACCTGCTCGGCGCCGCGGTCGACCGGTGGTCGCCACGCGTCGCCACCACCCACACCGTGCAGCGCCGGGTGGCGCGGGGCACGCCGGATCTCCTCGTCGACCGGCGCTACGTCGAGCAGTCGCTGGACGAGCTCATCGACAACGCCGTGAAGTACTCGCCCGACGGCGGCCGGATCCTCATCGCCGCCGAGCCGGTCGACGCCAGCAGCGGCAACGGCGCGGCACCCCGCCGGGTGCGCATCTCGGTGACCGACCGGGGCGTCGGCGTTCCCGAGGGTCGGCTCGAGTCGATCTTCAGCGACTTCTCGCAGGCCGATGGGTCCCTGACCCGGCAGTTCGGCGGCCTCGGCCTCGGCCTCGCCCTCGTGCGGTCGGTCGCTCAGGCCCACGGCGGCGAGCTGGTGTGCTCGTCGGTCGAGGGCCGAGGGTCGACCTTCTCGCTCATCCTCCCCGCGGTGGTGCCCGCTCGGGCCACCCGCCGGCGAGCGGCGGCGCGGCGATGAGGCGGGCGCTGATCGCCGTGGCGACGCTGGCGTCACTGGTGGCACTGGTCGCCATGCCCGCCTGCAGCCGCGGTGGGAGCGACGATCGGTTCGAGCTGCGGCTCAGTGGTCGTGCCGAGATCACCGGCGAGCGCGAGCGGCGAGTCGACGCCGGCACCCATCGCGTCGAGGAGGGCGACACCATCGAGATGATCGATGGGGAGGGCGTGCTCGACCTCCCCGGCGAGCGGTCGGTCTTCCTGCGGGCGGGACCCGACGACGCGACGGTCGTGGTGGTCGCCGCCGAGCCCGAGATCGCGGACGGGAGCGCGGTCGTCGTCGCTGGCGAGGACACCAGCGTCCGGGTCGGCGACGTCGATCTCCGCGTCCCCGCCGGTGCGGCGCGCGTCCAGCGGGGGTTGAGCGTGACCGTCGCCATGTACGCCGGTTCGGCCGAGGTCCGCTCGGCCGGAAGGGCGTTCGACGGAGGGTTGCGGGCGCTGCGCCAGCTCTCGGTCCCGGCGACCGGCGTGCTCCCGCGCGAGGCGGTGCCGCTCGTCTACAACCAGGACGCGCCGGATCCGTGGGACCTTCGCTTCATCGGCGACGCCATCGACCTGGGCGCCGAGCTCGACGAGAAGTCGCGCGGGTTCACCGGTCAGCTCCCCGGGGCGAGGGGCGACGCCGCACTCCTTCGCGAGGCGCTGCCGCCGCTCGCCGCCGACGTGCCGCTCGACGGCCTGCTCGGCGAGGTCGAGCGCACGCCGGGCGAGTCGCTCGTGGGCGCCGCCATCGTGGTCGAGACCGGTGATGTCGGCACCGACCGGTGGAGCGCCGTCTTCGGCTTCCGCGACGCCGGCGCCCAGTGGGGGCTCGTCGCCCTCGACCAGGAGGTCGGCCGGGACGGTCTCCTCGACCGGATCAACGGCGCCATCGGGCGCTCGCCGCTGCTGTTCGCGGCGGCGCCGCCGGCGGCGACCGGGGGCGGGTCTTCGCCGCCCACCACCGCCGGCTCGCCACCGACCACCGGCGGCGGTGACGACACGACGACCAGCACGACCACGCCGCCGCCCGAGGAGCCGCCCCCGCCGGTGACGGTGCCGCCCATCACGCTCCTGCCCCTACCCGAGGAGGACGAGGAGCCGTCCGAGCCCGACCTGGTCGATCGGGTCGTCTCCGAGGTCGTCGATCTGCTCGTCGGTGACGAACCAGCCGGAGAGCTGCTCGGCTAGCGCCGTCCCCCACGGTTGCGGGCCGGGCCGTACCATCGCTCAGATGTCCGATCAGCTCCCTGCCGAGGTGGTGGCGCGCAAGGACTTCCCCCTGAGCTTCCGTGGCTTCGACCAGCAGGAGGTGCGAGCCCACCTGGAGCGGCTGGCCCGGGAGATCGAGGGCCTTCGGGCCCGCGAGGCGGACCTGCTGGGCCGGATCGCGGCGCTGGAGGACGAGGCGACCCGCGAGCCGGACGAGGCGATGCTCGAGAAGGCGCTGGGCCAGGAGGCGACCCGCGTGCTGCACGTCGCTCGCGAGGGCGCTGCTGCCATCCGCGCCAAGGCGGAGGAGGACGCCGCGGCAGCTCGGGCCGAGGCGGCGTCCATGGTCGACGCGAGCCGGGACGACGCTGAGCAGCGGGCCGCGAAGATCGTGGACGAGGCGCGTGCGCGCGCCGACGCGATGCTGGCCGACGCGACGGCCGGGCGTGACCGCGTGCTTGCCGACATCGATCGCCTGCGCGTCGCTCGCGATCGGCTGGCGGCGTCGTTCGAGGAGGTCCGCCGGGCGCTGGAGATCGGCGAGGC
>DATLFP010000209.1:0-3298 GCA_035540955.1 Acidimicrobiales bacterium | reverse complement strand
GCCGTGGAACGACGAGCGCCTGTCGCGCCGCCACCGGGGCCGGGCCGAGCAGCTCCACCAGGCCGACCTCGTGCTCACCATCTCCGAGCACACTCGGCGGGACGCCATCGAGCTGCTCGACCTCGACCCCCGCCGGCTCGTCACCATCGGCGCCGGCGTGTCGCCCTCGTTCCGGCCGGCGGCGCCCGGCGACGCGCCCGAGGTGGTGCTCGCCCGCCACGTGCCCGCCATCACCGGGCCCTTCGTCTTCTGCCAGTCCGGCGGGGCACCCCACAAGAACGCCGAGCGGCTGATCGCGGCGTTCGCCCGGCTCGAACCCGGCCACCAGCTCGTGATCACCTGCGCCCTCGACGTCCCCACGACCGAGCGGTGGCGGGCGGCGGCGGCCGACGCCGGCATCGGCGACCGGGTCGTGCTCACCAACTACGTGCCCGAGGACGTGCTCCGGGCGCTCTACCAGCGCGCCGCGCTGGTGGTCGTGCCGTCGCTGTACGAGGGGTTCGGCTTCCCCGCCGCCGAGGCCATGCGCTGCGACACGCCGGTCGTCACGTCCCGGACGTCGTCGCTGCCCGAGATCGTCGACTGGGAGGAGGCCACCTTCGACCCCGAGGACGTCGACGCCATCGCCGCCGCCATCCACCGCGGGCTCACCGACGAGCGCTTCCGCGCCGAGCTGCTCGAGCGGGCGGCGCTGCGGGTGCCGACGTTCACGTGGGAGGCGGTGGCCCAGCGCACCCTCGATGCCATCGACTCGGTACTCGGGCCGCCGCCCGACGGACGCACCGAGCTGCCGGTGCGGGTGGCGCTCGTCGGCCCGATGCCCCCGACCGAGTCGGGCATCGCCGACTACAACGCCCGGCTGGTGCCGGCGCTCGCCCGCCACGCCGAGGTCGACCTGTTCACGCCGGGGTCGGCCCCGCCGCAGGAGGTCGCGCCCGGGGTGCGGTGGCTGCCGCCCCGCGCCCTCAAGGAGACG
Organism: Acidimicrobiales bacterium; assembly: GCA_035540955.1. Classification (GTDB taxonomy): domain Bacteria; phylum Actinomycetota; class Acidimicrobiia; order Acidimicrobiales; family CADCSY01; genus DATLFP01. The sequence continues at coordinate 2,322 of DATLFP010000209.1, read as the reverse complement.
GCGAGCCCGTGGGCGTACGACGCGGTGGTGTACACGGTCGGCAACAGCGACGACCACCACGACCTCTACGACCTCGCGCAGGAGCTGCCGGGCGTGCTCTGGATGCACGACGTGCGGTTGCCGGGGCTCTACCTCACGTACGCCCAGGAGCGGGTGCCCGAGGAGCTGCGCGACGCGTTCCTCCGCGACCGCCTCCTCCGCCAGTACCGGCGCCGGCTGCCGCTCAACGCCGACTGGACCACCGACGCGGTCCCCACCCACTGGATCGAGTTCGGGCTCGGGCTCAGCAAGGAGCTGGTCGACGTCGCCCGCGCCGTCGTCGTCTCCTCGCACACCGCCGCCCGCATCCTCGCCCTCGACCAGCAGCCCGACGCCCGCCCGATGCCGCGCGTCGAGGTGCTCCCGCTCGCGGCGCCGCCGGCGACCGGCGGCCGCGACCCCTCAGCGCGGTCGCTCGTGTGCTTCGGCATGGTCGCACCGGTGAAGGCGCCGGAGCTGCTCATCTCCGCGCTGGCGTCGGTCGACGCGGCGACGCTCACGTTCGTCGGTCCTGTCGGCGACGGGTACCGCGACGTGCTCGAGGCACATGCCGCGGCGACCGGGGTGTCCGACCGCGTCGCGTTCACGGGGCGGGTGGCACCCGACGAGTACGAGCGCTGGCTGCACACGGCGACCGTCGCGCTGCAGCTGCGGCACGAGACCAACGGGGAGTCGTCGGCGGCCGTGCTCGACTGCCTGGCCGCCGGTCTCCCGGTGATCACGAACCTGCCGGCCGCCGCCGAGCTCCCGAGCGGCACGGTGCACACGGTCGGCTGGGATGTCGACCCCGGCGCGCTGGCCGCCGCCATCGGCACCCTGCTCGACGACCGGGGAGAGCTCGACGCACTCGGCCGGCGCGGTCAGGACTACGCCCGCTCGTGGACCTTCGACGACGTGGCCCTGCGGCTGCTCGCGCTCATCCGCGAGCTCGTTCCAGCGCTTCCCTGATCGCCTGACGCTCGCGCTCGTCGTGGGTGGCGTCGAGGAGGGCCAGCAGCCGGGCCCGCCACTCGGCGAGCTTGGCGCCGTCGCGTCCGGTCCTCGCCATCCACGCCAGGTCGTTGTCGAGCAGCTCGACCTGGTGCTCGACCTCGGTGTAGCGGGCGACGACGAGCGGCAGCCGGTCGGCCTTGGCCGACGGGTAGCTCGTGCCCGCGACGAGCTCGTGGGGATCGACCTTGAACAGCCCGGCGAGGAGGGCGACGGTGCGCTCGCCGGGATCGCGCAGGCCGGCCTCGAGGTGCGACACCGCCACCCGGGAGATCCCCACCCGCTCGGCCAGCTCCTGCTGGGTCAGCCCCAGCTTGGTCCGGTGCTCGGCGATGCGGCGCCCGAGCGACTCGTCCATCCCCGCAGCGTACGGCCCCCCAAGAGCACCAACCTTGTAACTCAGTTGGCAGACAGGCGGGGGCGGACGGGGCAGGATGGTCGGCCATGGCTCCCCGCGCGCTCATCACCGGCATCACCGGCCAGGACGGCTCCTACCTGGCCGAGCTCCTCCTCGACAAGGGCTACGAGGTGGTCGGCATGGTCCGGCGCTCGAGCACGGTGAACTTCGAGCGGATCGCCCACATCCAGGACCGCCTCATCCTCGATCCGTACACGGCGTCGGGCGACCTGCTCGACGAGGCGTCGCTGATCGCCATCCTCCGCGAGCACCGCCCGACCGAGGTCTACAACCTCGCCGCGCAGTCCTTCGTGCAGACGTCGTTCAACCAGCCGGTGCTCACCGGCGAGATCACCGCCCTCGGCGTCACCCGGCTGCTCGACGCCATCCGCATCGTCGACCCCGACATCCGCTTCTACCAGGCGAGCTCGAGCGAGATGTTCGGCAAGGTGCAGGCCGTCCCCCAGCGGGAGTCCACGCCGTTCTACCCCCGCTCCCCCTACGGCGTCGCCAAGCTCTACGGCCACTGGATCACCGTGAACTACCGCGAGTCCTACGGCCTCCACGCCACCAGCGGGATCCTGTTCAACCATGAAAGTTGCCCTGCGTCGACGCCCGTCGTCGTGCGACGGAACGGCTTTCTCGACATCCTTCCGATCGGTGAGGTCGTCGGCATCGACCAGTCGGCATCCACTCGGATCACGCGACCCGGAGGCGGCTACGAGGTGTGGGACGGCGAGCGCTGGACCGCGGTTCGCGCTCGCACGGCCTACCGCTACTCCGGACCGTCGGTGGTCCTCCACGGTCGCGGCGGCGTGCTCGAGTCGACGCCGGATCACGAGACCTTCGCGGCCGAGGAGGCCGAGAAGCCGGCGCGGGACTTCGCTGTCGGGGAG
>DATLFP010000208.1:0-2990 GCA_035540955.1 Acidimicrobiales bacterium | reverse complement strand
CTCCCGGCTGGGGACACCCGATCCCCTCACGCGCGCGCCGATGACTTCGCGGAATCGTTCACGAGCAACAGCAGCAACACACCTCTCATCTCACGAGGCGACACCGATCGGCACGTTCGCCGCGGCCAAGTCAGACGCGTCAGGTGACACCCCTGGATCGCAGAGATCGCCGGCTATGTGCGTCCAAGTTCGGTAGAGCAATCGTCGTGATCCAGCCTCAGAATGGCGATTGCACGACGATTGCTCTGCAGGAGTTGAGCTCCGACGCCCGGACCGGTCGGTGCGTCTGCTGCGCATCCGACCCGACGTTGGGATAGCCGGTGACGCGGCGCAGCGGCCAAACTGGTGCGATGAGGGGGAAGATCGCATGAGCGGATCGGAAGAGTCCCGCGCGTTCTTCCCCTATCGATTCGACATGCGCTACGCACCGCTCTGGGCGCCCCTGGCCGCGTGGCCCGGCCGAGACGGCGTCACGCTGACCGATGAGGTCCTCCGCGCCACGTTCGGCGTGCTGAAGCTCGAGACCACCCGCGACAACGTGATCGGCGGCCATGTGACGGAGGGGTATCGCTGGTACAGGGCCATCGGAGCGCGCTTGTCACGCGTCGACGACGGCCTGACATTCGGTACCAATGCGGATCGTGGCGTATGCGTCCACTTCCGCGACCTCGTGCCACGCGTGATCGGTTTCAAGCGTCACTCGGCGCTCACCGTCACCGTCGCAGACTGTGCTGGCCTCGTGCGGGCCATCGGTGAGACCACCCCACGAACCTCTTCCGGCAATGCCGGATCAGACGGCTGACGACCCCTGCAACGGAGAGGCCAGCTTGCCAACCCGTTGATCGAACGAGTCGCGATCTGGCCAGGTCCCTGTCCTCCATGTGCCCGTCACGGCACGCCGAACGCGCGCTTGATGACCCGACGCGTCTCCACCGGCGACCGGCGCAGATCGGCGCGTACTCGGGGCTTGCCGTAAAGGCCGCGTGTTGCTCGTGTTGTTGAAGTCATCTTCCGCGGAAGAGTCGGATGTTCGGAGGAACCGCTGATCATGCGGACCGAATCGACGGGAGATCGAGTCCGACGGCAACGGCGGAGTGCGGCGCTTGGCCGAGCAGGAAGGCGCCACCTATCGCTCGACGTGCCGTGGCGACATGGAAGTCCGCAACGCCGTTCGAAGCCACCTTCGCCGTGCCGAGCGCTGGGGCGTGCTGGGAGCGCCTAGGACGTCAGCAGGCGAGCGACGGCGGCGAGGCCGAACGCGATCACGACGGCGCGCAGCGCGGTGTTCGACAGGCGGAGAGCGAACCGGGCCCCGGCATAGCCGCCCACCAGGCACGTGAGCGAGAGCAGACCGGCGACGGCCCAGTCGACGTCGGCGCCGACGGCGAACACGGCGGCGGCGACGACGTTGACCAGCAGCGACAGCACGCCGCGCAGGCCGTTCACGCTCGGCAGCGGGTCGTCGAGCACGAGCCCGAGGATGGCGAGCAGGATCACGCCGATGGCGGCACCGAAGTAGCCGCCGTACACCGCGGCGGCGAACACCGCGCTGAGGGCGAGCGGACCAAGGCGCGCCGATGCTGGCCCGCCGGTGCCGGCCCGGCGGCGGACCACCCACTGCCGCACCGCCGGCTGCAGCGCGAAGAGCACACAGGCGCCGAGGATGAGTGCCGGCACGACGGCTTCGAAGGTCGCCTCCGAGGTGACGAGGAGGAGCACGGCGCCGGCGGTGCCGCCGACGAGTCCGACGGGCGCGAGCTCGCGCAAGCGCGATCGCTGCGCTCGCAGGTGGTCGCGGAACCCGAGGGCACCACCGACGTAGCCGGTCAGCAGCCCGACGGTGTTGGTGATGTTCGCGGTCCGCGCGTCGAGTCCGACGGTCAGCAGCAACGGGTACGACACGAGGCTGCCGCCGCCGGCGGCGCCATTGACGAAGCCGGCGCCGAGTCCGGCGGCGGCGACGAGGAGGACGTCGAGGCCCGTGTCCATGAGGACGCGGAGGCTACGGCCCGACGAAGCCCTTCACGGCGCCGGCGATCTGCTCCAGCGCCACCTTGCCGTCGTCGATCATCCCGTACATGCCGAGGAAGCCGTGGATCTGCCCGTCGAAGCGGCGCAGGGTGGTCGGCACCCCGGCGGCCTCCAGCCGCTTGGCGTACGCCTCCCCTTCGTCGCGCAGCGGGTCGTACTCGGCGGTGATGACGAGCGCCGGGGGCAGGCCGGCGAGGTCGGCGCGCAGCGGCGACACCTGCGGGTCGTCGACGGCGCCGTCGCAGTAGTGGCCGATGAACCACCGCATCGCGTCCGCGGTGAGGAAGTAGCCCTCGGCGTTCTCGACGTAGGAGGCGGTTCCCATCGACAGATCGGTCACGGGATAGACGAGCACCTGACCGGCGATCGCAGGGCCGCCACGCTCACGGGCGATGAGCGTCACCGCGGCGGCGAGGTTGCCGCCGGCGCTGTCGCCGGCGACGACCAGCCGGCTGCCGTCGACGCCCAGGTCGCGGCCGTTGGCCGCGACCCACTCGACGGCGGCGACACAGTCCTCGAGCGGACCCGGGTGCTTGGTCTCGGGGGCGAGTCGGTACTCGACCGACACGACCGCGCACCCGGACTGGGCGGCGATCTCGCGGCACGGCCCGTCGTGGGTCTCGATGCTGCCGATCACCCAGCCGCCACCGTGGAGGTACACGCACACCGGCGGGTCGGTGACGCCGGCGGGCAGATAGGTGCGGATCGGGATGTCGTGTCCGTCGGGCGAGGGGATGGCGCGATCGCTGATCGACGCGAGGTCGGGCGGCTCGGGGGGCGCCATGCGCATCGCCGCGAACATCTCCCGTGCGGCGGCGGGTTCCATCTCGTGGAGGGCTGGTCCCTCCATCGCCGCCATGGCGTCGATGAGTGGCTGGACCTGGGGATGCACGGGCATGCCGACGAACCTACGCGGAACCGCTCCGGGGTTCTTGGCCAGTGATCGAGGCCTCGATCAC
>DATLFP010000207.1:0-56466 GCA_035540955.1 Acidimicrobiales bacterium | reverse complement strand
GCCCAGAGGAGGGTGAGGATCCCGCCCCCGCACGTCCAGGCCGCCCTCGACCGCAAGAAGGTGCCGGTGTGGATGGCCGGGGCCGGGATCCTCACCCTCCTCTGGGCGTTCATCTACGCCGGGGTCCTCTTCACCCCCGAGGCCACCCTCGACCCCGACCTCGAGCGGGGACAGCAGATCTACGCCGCCCAGTGCGCCGGGTGTCACGGAGGCGGCGGTCAGGGAGGGACCGGGCGCCGGCTCGCCGGCGAGGTGCTGCTCACCTTCCCCGACCGGGCCGACCACATCGCCTGGGTGCTCAACGGCTCCCCGGCCGCCGGCACCCCCTTCGGCAGCCCCGACCGCCCCGGCGGCCAGCACGTCAGCCAGGACGGCTGGCCGGCGATGCCCGGCTTCGGCAACGCCCTCTCCGAGGAGGAGATCGAGCTCGTCGTCCGCTACGAGCGGGAGGTCCTCGACGACGAGGAGCCGGCCGAGGAGTCGGCCTCCGAGCCGGCCGCCGACGCCGAGGCCGGCGGCGGCGATGTCGAGCCGCCGCCCGAGGGCGCCGAGGGCGGCGAGTAGGGCCTCCGGGCCCCGGCCCGGCACGATGGTGTCGTGACCCGCACCTGCGACGTCCTCGTGGTCGGGGGCGGTCCGGCCGGTGCCGCCACCGGCTACTGGCTGGCCGAGGCCGGCCACGACGTCCTCGTCGTCGAGAAGAAGACCTTCCCGCGCGACAAGACCTGCGGTGACGGGCTCACCCCTCGGGCCGTGAAGCAGCTCGCCGACATGGGCCTCGAGGATGCCGTCGCCCGCGATCACCACCGCTTCGACGGGCTGCGGGCGGTCGCCCACGGGATCAGCCTCGAGCTGCGGTGGCCCGAGCACCCCGTGTACCCCTCCCACGGCTACGTGGTCCGCCGCCGTGACCTCGACCGCCTCGTCGCCGAGCACGCGGTGAAGGCGGGCGCGACGGTGTGGCAGGGGGCCGAGGCGGTGGCGCCGGTGCTCGACCGCGGCCTGGTGCGGGGAGCGTCGATCAAGACCAAGGAGTCGGGCGCGGTCGAGGACGTCCGGGCCCGCTACGTCGTGGTGGCCGACGGCGCCAACTCCCGGTTCGGCCGGGCGCTGGGCACGGCCCGCGATCGCACCTACCCCCAGGGGATGGCCATCCGCGGCTACTACGAGAGCCCGATGCACGACGACCCGTGGATCGAGTCGGCCCTCGACGTGCGGGACCGGGCCGGCAACAGCCTGCCGGGCTACGGGTGGATCTTCCCGGTCGGGGACGGGACGGTGAACGTCGGCATCGGCCTGCTGTCCACGTTCCGGGACTGGAAGTCGGTGAACACCTCCCATCTGATGGAGGAGTGGGCCGCCACCGCGCCCGCGTACTGGGGGCTGTCCGAAGAGACGCGCCTCGGGCCGCCCACCGGCGGCCGGCTCCCGATGGCGGGGTCGGTGGGCCCGAAGTCGGGTCCGTCGTTCCTCGTGGTCGGCGACGCCGCCGGCCAGATCAACCCGTTCAACGGCGAGGGCATCGACTATGCCTACGAGACCGGCCGGCTGGCGGCCGACGTGCTCGACGAGGCGATCACGACCGGCTCCGGGCTCGCCCTCCAGCGCTACGAGCAGACGCTCGATCGCGAGTTCGCCCTGTACTACAAGGTCGCCCGTCTGTTCGTGCAGCTCATCGGGCGACCCGCGCTCATGCGCGAGCTCACCCGCATCGGGATGCACTCCCGCACGCTCATGGAGTGGGTCCTCGCCATCATGGCCAACCTCCTCAAGCCCGAGGAGGTCGGCCCGGCCGAGGCGGTCTACAAGACGGTGGCGGCCCTGGTGCGCTTCGCCCCCGAGCCGCGGGTGAGGGGCGAGCGCCGGCCGTAGGGTTTCGCCGTGATCGTCGGCGTGCTCGGGCTGGGACGCATCGGCGCCACGCACGCCGCCAACCTCGCCGGCCTGCGGGACGTGGACGTCGTCGTGTTCGATCCCGACTCGGCGGCGGCCGAGCGGACGGTCGCCGCGACCGGCGGGCGCGCCCTGCCCGACCGCGACGCGGTGCTCGGCGAGGCTGACGCCGTGGTCGTCGCCACCCCGACGGCGAACCATCCCGACGACGTCGCGGCGGTCGCCGCCGCCGGCCTCCCCCTGCTGTGCGAGAAGCCGATCTCCCTCGACGTGGCGTCGACGGCGGCCTCGCTGCAGGTCGTGGAGCGAGCCGGTGTACCGCTGCAGGTCGGCTTCATGCGGCGCTTCGACCCCGGCTTCGTGGAGATGCGCCGGCTCGTCGAGTCCGGCGACCTGGGCGAGGTCTACCTCGTGCGCGCCGCGAGCCACGACCACGTCCCGCCGCACGAGTCGTACCTCGACCAGTCGGGCAGCGTCTTCCGCGACATGCACATCCACGACTTCGACGCGATCCCCTGGCTCACCGGCCGCGCCGTCGTCGAGGTCTACGCCGCCGGTTCCGTCCTCGTCGACGAGATGTTCCGGCGGCACGGCGACGTCGACATGACCGCGCTCGTCCTCGCCCTCGAAGGCGGGGTCCTGGCGTCGATCACGGGCGCGCGGGCGAACCCGCTGGGCTACGACCACCGGACCGAGGTCATCGGGTCGCTCGACGCGGTGTGTGCCGGCTGGACCGAGCGCACGCCGCTGCGGTCGGCGGACCCGGGGGACCGCCGCCGGCCTGTCGCGCCGTACCCGGCGTTCCCCGACCGGTTCGGACCGGCGTACCAGGCCGAGGTCGAAGCCTTCGTCGCGCTCGTCCGCGGTGAGGGCGAGAACCGGAGCCCGGGGCCGGTCGCGCTCGACGCCCTGCGGGTCGCGGTCGCCGCCGACCGCTCGCTGGCCGAGCACCGGCCCGTCGCCATCAGCGAAGTCACCGCGTAGGAGTCTCGTCACACGAGTGCCATCGCGACGGCGGCCTTCGGTGCGGCCTACTGCGTCTCAGCTCAGATCTCGATGACGTAGCCGTCGGGATCACGCACGTATGCGTGGGGCACGCCAGGCGCGTGCTCGCCTCGCTCCACCAAGGTTCCGCCCGCCGCCTCGATGACTGCGATCGCATCGTCGAGCTGGTCCCGGTTCAGGACCGTGATGCCGAAGTGCTCGTACCCGCCGTTCTCGCCGACCCGCTCGTCGTTCCGCACGAGGTGCAATGCGAGCGAGTCGTGCGTTCCCGGTGTGTTGAGGAAGACCAGCTCGTTCCCGTCGCGGAACTTCTCCTTCATGCCGAACGCGTCGCCGTAGAACCTGATCGACCTCTCGAGGTCGGCGACAAGCAGGTGGATGTGACGTATCCCGGCAGTCTCCACGGCCACAGAGGAGAGCCTTCCAGAGCTCGGCCGCCCTGGCGTCGCTCCATACGCGATGTCGGGTGACGTCGATATGACATTCGGTTGCGGACCTCGGGGCCCGAGTCGCGGGTGCCAACGCCGGCGGCGACGAGGTTCGAAACCGCAACGTGCTCGCTGACGACGTCGGGCTCGTCCGCGGCGACGTCGACGGCGCCGGCAGCGCGTCGATGGCCGGTGTCGCCAGTGCGAGCCCGCGGGGTGCGGTCCGCGGCCGGCGCGCCGCGGCCGGGCGAGCCAGGAAGAGATCTCGGGATTCGGGTTGCGTTTCGAATCACATCCGTGTAGTTTGTCCTGGTTCCGCTCGCCCCGAGGCGGACAGCTCGGACCCTTAGGTCCCTCCCGGTGGCAGTCCCGTTGGAGCACACGAGTTGTTCGATCGGCAGCGGTGCGAACCCAGGCGAGTGGTGCTGGCGGCGTTGCGCGCCATGGTGCGAACCCTCGATGCCCGCCTGCTGTCCTCGGCCGAGGCGGTCGAGCTGGTCGACTACTTCGCCGAGATCGAACGCCTCGGTCATGCCGGCAAGACGTTGGCGGCGGGACGGGCTGCTGAGGGCGACGCGTGGAAGCGCGCCGGTGATCGTTCTCCGGCCGACTGGCTCGCCCGGCGGACCGGCTCGAGCGTGGGCCGATCCCGCGCGGCGCTCGACACCGCGTCGAAGCTCGGCTCCGCGCCCGCGGCCGACGCCGCCCTACGAGCAGGCGAGCTGAGCGCGGATCAGGCCGCCGCCATCGCGCCCGCCGCGGCGGCCGATCCGTCCGCCGAGCCACGGCTGCTCGAGATCGCGAAGCACCAGTCGCTGCAGAAGCTGCGCGACGAGTGCGACCGCGTCCGGGCCGCGGCAGAACCCGACCCCAAGGCTCGCCACGACCGGATCCACAAGGAACGCTTCTGGAAGCGCTGGACCCGCCGCGACGGCAGCCGCGCCGGTCTGTACGCCGGCACACCCGAACAGGTCGCCCTCATCGAGGCCGCAGCCCAACCCTTCCTCGACGCCCGCATCGACGCCGCCCGTCGCGACGGCGCCCACGAGCCCAGCGAGGCGTACGCGTTCGACGGGCTCACGGCGATGGCGCGCTCCACCATGGCGACACGCACCGCGCCGGCGCCTTCTCCGGCACCGGCCCACGAAGCTGACGGTCCGGCCGGTGGTGTCGACACCGCAAGCCCTCCGTCAGGCAACCTCCCACCGGACCCGACCGGTGACGGCGGCCCCGGATCGGCGGCAAGCCCGCCCGGAAACGTGCGCGCTGCTCGCGGCGGACGGGGCCGCAAGCGGCTCAGCGAACGACGCGAGCTGTTCCTCGTCGCCGACCTCGCAGCCTGGCGTCGCGGGTTCCTCCAAACCGGCGAAACCTGCGAGATCCCCGGCATCGGCCCCGTCTCCATCGACGCCGCACGCGAGCTGTTCGGCGACGCGCTCCTGCGCATCGTTCTCCGCCACGGCGTCGACATCCGCACCGTCGTCCACGCCGGCCGCACCGCCAACGCCCTCCAAGAGACAGCCGTGCTCGTCCAACAGCACGGCCGCTGCGCCCGGCCCGGCTGCAGCCTGCCCATCAGCGAGATCGACCACGCCATCGACTACTCGACCAGTGGCATCACCACCCTCGACCAGCTCGTCGGCGTCTGCGGTCACGACCACGACCTCAAGACCCGCCACCACCACACCTACCACCGCGAACACGACGGCACGATCACCTGGATCCGGCCCGACGGCACCGAGGAACACGAACGACCGCCGCCGCCACCCGACACCAGCTGACCCCCGACTTCCCCGTCGAGGACCACCGCGACGCCGCAGCGCCTCCACGCGGCCGCTCGCGCCCCGACCTGCCCGGCGCATGCACCTTGACAACTGAAGAGAGAGCCCGAACGCCGACCATGCTCGGCGTCGACGACGGCCGCTCCCCCGGCTCCGCGTCAGGGTGAGCTGCTCAGCCGCCGAGAAGCTGACGGAACTCGGCCGCAAGCTCCCCGACGTCGTCGCGTAGCCGGGCGGGATCAGCGTGGGTGAGAAGCGACCGCGACGCGCTCGGGAACACCCGGTCGGGACACGAGCTGAACACATGTGCAACATCGGCCGGGCTCGCGCCTTGCCGACCGACGCCGGGCGCCAGGTACAGCGCGTTTGGCGCAGCGAAGTCCAAGCGCGGGGTCATGTGGGTCGGACCGATCACCGCGCCGACCGGTCCGATGCCTCCCGGTGCAAGCTCGGCGTTCAGCTCGCGGATCGCGTCGAGCAATGACTGCTCCACCGAGCGGCCCTCGCCGTCGACTGACGCCTGAACCGAACGGCCCTCGACGTTCGACGATCGAGTCACGACGAGGACACAGCTTCCAGACTCAGCCGCTCGAGCAACGAGGGGCGCCATCGCCGCGACTCCGAGATAGGGGTGAACCGTGAGCGCGTCAGCCCTCATCGGAGCATCTGGGCCGAGATAGGCCTCGGCGTACGCCTGGTTGGTCGAGCCGACGTCACCACGCTTGGCATCGAGCACGACCAGCAGACCGGCGCTGCGGGCCTCGTCGATCAGGCGCGTCAGAGCCCGGATCCCTCGCCATCCATGGCGCTCGTAGAACGCGGCTTGGGGCTTGATGAGTCCAACGGTGTCCGCGGCGATCGGCAGGACGATGTCGATGAAACGCTCCAGGCCGTCGGGGGTGTCGCCGACGCCCCAGTCATCGAGGATGTCTCCGGATGGATCCAATCCCCAGGTGAGCGGGCCCCGCAGGCGTCTCACGGCGTCGAACCGAACTGCGAAGGAGTCAGCCACGACGACAACTCTCGCGCAAGAACACTGATCCGAGGGGCACCACGGGCGCCACCTTCCGGGGGGTCGGGGCGCTCAAGACGCGCCGTTCGGGCGCGACGACCTCAACCACTTCTCGGCAGCGTTAGGCGTGTGAAATCGCTGCTCAGCGGCCAGATCACACGTCGTTCTCTGCAGAACGCGAGGAACACCTAGCCGGCGATCGGGCGCGCAAGAGTCCGCCCGCGGTGGACTCGCCGGCGCGTCCCGTGCCGTCGCGGGCGGGCGGCGTCGGTGACGCCGAGGTCCAACGGAGGAGGACCGGCAGACAACGAACCGGGCCCCGGCGGGTCCGCTCAGAGGGCGTCGGGCGCCACGAGCCAGATGACGCGGGTGGCGCGGATGCGCTGGGCGGGGAGGTCCTCGCCGGCGCAGAGCCGCCGCCAGGCGTCGCGCTTCTCCTCGCCGGCAACGGTGACCACCGCCAGCTGCGACCGGGCGATCGCCGGGAGCGTGAAGGTGATCCGGGGGTGCGGGTGGGCGTCGTCGCCGGCCTCGACCACGAACCGGTCCTCCACGTCCAGCTGGGGCGCGCCGGGGAAGAGCGAGGCGGTGTGGCCGTCGGCGCCCAGGCCGAGGTGCACGAGCTCGACCGGCGGGAGCGCGCGGACCAGCTCGTCGTAGCGGTCGGCACCGAGACCGACCATCGAGTGCACGGTCACCGGCTTGACGTGGTCGAGCAGCACGCGCCGGGCCATGCCCTCGTTGGAGTCGTCGTGGTCCACCGGCACCCGGCGCTCGTCGCCGAGCAGCACGGTCACACCCCGCCAATCGACGTCGCGCGCGGCCAGCGCGGCGTAGCAGCGCCGGGCCAGCCCGCCTCCGGAGAGGGCGACGGACTCCGGTGCCTCCTCGACGACCAGGTCCGCGAACGCGGCCGGCACGTCGTCGACGATCCGCACCTCGCCGAACGGTGCGGTCACCCCCGCGACACCCGGCTCGCGGCCTGCGGCTGGAACGCCCGTGACCACGCGCCGGCACCGGCGAGACCGGCGTCGTCACCGAGCGATGCGTTCACGATCCGGATGGGCCTGGGCATGGCCCGAGGCCCTTGCGCCGCCACGAGCGCCCGGATGGGCTCGAGCACGAGGTCGCCCACCAGGCCGAGCCCGCCGCCCACGACGATGACCTCGGGCGTGAACAGGTGGGCCAGGCTCACGGCGCCGATCGCCGCGGCGTGCACCACCCGCTCGAAGATCCGCGTCGCGGTGACGTTGCCGGCTCGCACCAGCTCGATCAACCCGACGCCGTCCTCGGCCAGTCCCGCCTCGCGGGCCAGCTCGGTCAGCGCCGACCCGCTGCCCAGCTGCTCGACGGTCGCCTTCTCCCCCTCGGCCAGCGCCCGCCCGTCGACGATCGTGTGGCCAACCTCCGCGACCGAGCGCCGACCGTGGATGAGCAGACCCCCGGCCACCACGCCGGCGCCGATGCCCGTCGAGATCGTCAGGTAGGCGACGTCGCAGAAGTCGCGGCCCGCACCGAACCACGCCTCCCCCACGGCCGCCAGGTCGGCGTCGTTGGCGAGCGCCACCTCGACACCGAGCTCGTCCCGCAGCACCGCCTCGGTCAGGACGTCGTCCCAGGCCGGCGGCAGGTTGGGGGCGTACTCGAGGACGCCGGCGCCGTAGTCGACCCGGCCGGGGACGCCGATCACCGCGTCGCCGACCTCGCCGCGCGCCATGACCGACCTCGCGAGGTCGACGAGGCCGTCGCGGGTCGGATCCTGCGGGGTGGCGACCTCCTCCCGCTCCTCGACCCGTCCGTCGCGGTCGACGAGGGCCGCCCGCATGTTCGTCCCGCCGAGGTCGACGGCGAGGGTGCGGAGGCTCAACGGGGCACCCGCCACCCGCCATGGGGCTCGGCGAGCACGTCGGCCGCGGCGGGACCCCACGTGCCGGCGTCGTACTGGCGAACGGGGCCGGGGTGATCGATCACGGGCTGCACGACCCGCCACGCCTCGGTCACCGTGTCGACGCGGGCGAAGCGGGCCTGGTCACCCTCGATGGCGTCCTCGAGCAGGCGCTCGTACGCCTCCCGCCGCGCCCCGAGGACCCGATCGAAGTCGACGTCGAGCGCCACCGACCTCGTCCGCAGGTGGTCGCCGGGCGCCTTGGCCGACAGGTGCATCGTCACGCCCTCGTCACCGCTCAGGCGGAAGACGAGCTCGTCGGGTTCGGGCTCGACGCTCTCCTGCGTGAACAGCAGCCGAGGGGGCGCGTGGAAGCGGATCACGGCCTCGGTGGCGCTGCCCGCCAGCCGCTTCCCGGCCCGGATGAGCCACGGGACCCCCGCCCAGCGCCACGAGTCGATCTCGAGACGCATGGCGATGTAGGTCTCGACCGAGGAGTCGGGGTCGACATCGTCCTCGTCGCGGTAGCCGCGGTACTGCCCGCGCACGACCTGCGTCGGATCGACAGCCCGCATCGCCTTCAGCACCTTGGCCCGCTCGTCGCGCAGGGCGGCAGCATCGGCCGCGACCGGCGGCTCCATGGCGAGGAGGCACACGACCTGCAGCAGGTGGTTCTGCACCACGTCGCGGAGAGCGCCCACGGTCTCGTAGAACCGGCCCCTCCCCTCGACCCCGAAGGACTCGGCCATCGTGATCTGCACGCTGCTGACGTAGCGGCGGTTCCAGATCGGCTCGAGCAGCGAGTTGGCGAACCGGAACACGAGCAGGTTCTCGACCGACTCCTTGCCGAGGTAGTGGTCGATGCGGAACGTGCGGTCCTCGGGGTACGCCCGGGCCAGACAGCGGTCGAGCTGGTCGGCGGAGCGGACGTCGCGCCCGAACGGCTTCTCGACGACGATCCGGCCGCGGTTGGCGTCGACGGCGACGAGCCCGTCGATCACGTCGTCGAACAGCTCGGGCGGGATGGCGAGGTAGACGAGCGGGCACGCCGACGCCTTGATCTCCTCGGCCAGCCGCTCGTAGGTCTCTCGGCTGCGGTAGTCGCCCTGCACGTAGGTCAACCGCTCGAGCAGGCTCTTCAGCACCCGCGGCACCGTGTCGATCCCCTTCGCCGAGAGCGACTCCTCGGCCCGGATCCGGAGCCGGTCGGTGTCCCAGTCGGACGACGCCACGCCGACGATCGGAAGGTCCCAGCCGCGCGCGGTCAGGTGGTAGAGCGCGGGGAACAGCTTCTTGAACGCGAGGTCACCGGTGATGCCGAAGAGCACCAGGGAGTCGGCCGCCTCCGCCTCGGTGGTCATCCTGGCTGCACCTTCCCCTCGGCGCCGTCGACCGCCTTCTCCGCCGGCCGCCGCTCGATGGCCTGCTCGCTGTGGCCGCCGAACTGGCTGCGCAGGGCGGAGATCACCTGCATCGCCGGCGAGACCTCGACCCGCGACTCGAACCGGGCGAACAGCGCGGCGGTGATGACCGGCAGTGGCACGGCGAGGCGGACGCCCTCGTTGACCGTCCACCGTCCCTCGCCGGAGTCGCTGGCGTGGCCGCGGAAGCCGCTGAGGTGGGGATCCGCTTCGAGCGCCAGCACCAGGAGGTCGAGCAGCCACGAGCGCACCACGCTGCCCTGGCGCCACACCCGGAAGGCGGCGTCGACGTCGACGTCCAGATCCGCCGCGCCGAGCAGCTGGTAGCCCTCGGCGTAGGCCTGCATCAGGCCGTACTCGATGCCGTTGTGCACCATCTTCGTGTAGTGCCCGGCGCCGGTCGGCCCCACGTGGGCCCACCCGCCCGGCTCCACCAGCGACTCGAACAGCGGGGTGAGGAGCGCGACGTCGTCTGCGTCGCCGCCGACCATCAGGCAGTAGCCCTCCTCCAGCCCCCACACGCCGCCGCTCGTGCCCACGTCGACGAAGTGCACGCCCCGCTCCCGCAGATGCTCGGCGTGCTGCTCCGAGTCGCGGAAGAAGGTGTTGCCGCCGTCGATCACCACGTCGCCGGCGTCGAGGAGGCCCCCGAGCGTCTCGACGACGTCGTCGGTCGGCCGGCCGGAGGGCACCATCACCCAGACGACGCGCGGTGCGTCGAGCGCGGCCGCCAGCGCGGCGAGCGACTCCGCGTCGGAGATCGACAGGTCGCGATCGAACCCGATCACGTCGTGACCGTCGCGCCGGAGCCGCTCGGCCATGTTGGCGCCCATGCGCCCGAGCCCGACCATGCCGAGCTTCATGCCAGCGCTCGCAGGTCATCGAGGCTCACCCGGCCGGCGCGGAGCCCTCGCGCCTGCAGGGCGAGAAGGTCACCGGCCGCCTGGGCCTGCTTGAGCGCCGAGAAGCCGTAGGGCGTCCCGGGGATCTCGACGTCGGACGGGTCGTCGCCCACCACCTGGAGGAAGATCCCCGACGGGGGCCCGCCCTTGTGGAGCTGACCGGTCGAGTGGAGGAAGCGGGGACCGATGCCGACGGCCGTGGCCACCCGCAGACGATCGCGCAGCGCCACCCGCACCCGCTCCAGGTCGGCGAGGAGCTCGGCGTCACCCGGGTCGACGAAGGCCAGGATCGTGACGTAGTCGCCCGGTGCCGCGGTCTTCAGCAGCACGTCGGGGCTCACCGAGTCGATCGCCGGCAGCCCCTCGCGCAGGACACGATCGGTGGCGTCCTTGGCCGCCTGCACGTCGGGCTGGTCGAAGGGGTTGATGCCGAGCACCGCGCCGGCCAGGGCGACCGCCATCTCCCAGAGCATCACCCGAGCGCCCAGCTCGCCCCGCAGCTCGACCACTGGATGGCCGGCGGCGACCAGGTCGTCGAGGCCGTCGGTCCCGACGTGCGCGACGAACAACCGATCCTCGCCGTAGACCTCGGGTGGCCCGAGAGGCTCACCGACGACGGGCACGATCCCGCGACCGTCCTTGCCCGTCGACTCCGCGACCAGCTGCTCGACCCACAGCCCGAAGGCGGCGATCTCCCCGGGGAGCACGAGCGTGAGCTTGTCTCGTCCCGCGCGCGCGGCGGCGCCCAGGATCGCGGCGAAGCGGACCGCGTCGGCGTCACCGACGGCCGAGGCCGGTCCGAGCAACGTGCCCTCGACATCGATGCCGAGGAGGGCGGCGGGGACGAGGCCGAACAGCGACAGGGCCGAGTAGCGGCCACCGATGTCGGGACGGTTCTCGAAGACCCGTTGGAAGCCGCGCGCACGCCCGAGGTCGGCGAGCGCGGTGCCGGGGTCGGTGATGGCGACGAACCGGTCGCCCCGTCCGCCGGTGGCCGCCCAGAAGTGGGCGAGCTGGCTGGTGGTCTCGATCGTGGTGCCCGACTTCGAAGCGGCGATGAAGGTGGTGTCGTCGACGGGCACCCGCGCGATTGCCGCCGGGTCGGTCGTGTCGAGGACGCGCAGGTCGACCGAGGAGTGCTGCGAGTGAGCGAGCACCTCGGGGAACAGGCTCGACCCGCCCATCCCGAGCAGCGCGGCCCGCCCGCCGGCGTCGACGGTGAGGTCGGCACCTCGGACGTCGTCGATCACCCGGAGCCAGCCCAGCCGGTCGGCGACCTCGGTGGGGTCGTCCTGCCACAGCGTGTGGTCGCCGGCGCGCATGCGCCGGGCGGCGTCGCGGCCCCGCAGGTCGGCTTCGACGGCATCGACCGCGGACTGCAGCGGGCCGAGCTCAGTGCGCGTGAGGAGCGACGCCATCCCCGGCGACGCTACCCAGCGGCTGCCGCCACCTCACGTGCCGCGTCGGCGGCGAGTTCGGCGGTGCGCTCGATGTCGTCCCAGGTGTGGGCCAGGCTCGGGAACAGCGCCTCGTACGGCCCAGGGGCCATGGCGATCCCCCGCTGGAGCATGGCGGTGAAGAACCGCCGGTAGAGGCCGGTGTCGGCCGCCGCCTTGGCCTCGTCGTAGTTGCGCACCGGCGTGGCGCTGAAGTGCAGGCCGACGAGGGTGCCGATGCGGGGCACCTGCACGGGCAGGCCCTGGGCGCTGATCGAGCTCTGCAGGGCCTGCTGGAGCTCGCCCGCCCGGCCCGCCAGCATCGTGTAGGCGGTGTCGTCGAGCAGCTCGAGCACGGCCAGCCCGGCGGCGGTGGCCAACGGGTTCCCCGACAGCGTGCCCGCCTGGTACACCTCGCCGAGGGGGGCCAGATGGGTCATGAGCTCGCGCCGGCCCCCGAACGCGCCCACGGGCAGGCCGCCGCCGATCACCTTGCCGAAGCACCACAGGTCGGGCGTGATCCCGAAGTGCTCCGTGGCACCACCGCGCGCGATGCGGCAACCGGTGATCACCTCGTCGAAGATCAGCAGCGCCCCCGCCGCCGAGCACGCGTCGCGGAGGCCCTCGAGGAAGCCGGGAGCAGGCGCGACGACCCCCATGTTGGCGGCGACGGGCTCGACGATCACCGCCGCCACCCGCTCGTCGAGCTCGGGCACCACGTTGTAGGGCACCACCACCGTGTCGGCCACCGCCCCGGCGGTGACGCCCGCCGAACCGCTGATCCCCTGGTTGGCGATGCCGCTCCCGCCCGCCGCCAGCAGCGAATCGCTGTGGCCGTGGTAGCAGCCGGCGAACTTCACGATCACGTCGCGACCGGTGGCGCCGCGCGCGAGGCGGACGGCCGACATGCCCGCCTCGGTGCCGCTCGACACCAGCCGGACCATCTCGAGGCCCGGCACCCGGCGGGTCAGCTCCTCGCACAGGCGGACCTCGCCGAGGGTGGGCGCGCCGTAGGTGGTCCCGCGGGCCAGCGCCTCCTGGAGGACACCGAGCACGGTCGGGTGAGCGTGGCCGAGGATGATGGCGCCGTAGCTCTGCACGTAGTCGAGGTAGCGGTTGCCGTCGACGTCGGTGACCCACGCGCCGTCGGCGCTGGCCACGAAGTAGGGCCTGCCGCCGACGGAGCCGAACGCCCGCACGGGTGAGCTGACACCGCCGGGCATCACCCGCAGGGCGCGCTCGAACAGGGCGTCGTTGGTGTAGCGCGGCATCAGCCGAGCGACTCGGCCAGCTCGCGGGCGAAGTAGGTGAGGATCACGTCGGCTCCGGCGCGCTTCACCGCGGTGATGTGCTCGATCGCCACCGCGTCGCCGTCGATCCACCCGTTGGCCGCGGCCGCCTTGACCATCGCGTACTCGCCGGAGACGTGGTACGCGGCGACGGGCACCTCGACCGCGTCGCGCACGCGCGCCAGCACGTCGAGGTAGGCGAGTGCCGGCTTCACCATGACCATGTCGGCACCCTCGTCGACGTCGAGCAGCACCTCGGCGATCGCCTCGCGGGCGTTGCGGGGGTCCTGTTGGTACGCCTTGCGATCCCCGCCGCCGGCGATGGTGACGTCGACCGCTTCGCGGAACGGGCCGTAGAGCGCCGACGCGTACTTGGCGGCGTAGGCGAGGATCGCCGTCTCGGTGTGCCCGTCGCCGTCGAGGGCGGCGCGGATCGCCGCGACCTGGCCGTCCATCATCCCGCTCGGGGCCACGATGTCGGCGCCGGCCGCAGCCTGAGCGCGCGCCGCGCGCGCGTACAGCTCGAGGGTGGCGTCGTTGTCGACCGTGCCGTCGTCGCGCACCACCCCGCAGTGGCCGTGGTCGGTGTACTCGTCGAGACACAGGTCGGCCATGAGGACGAGCTGGTCGCCGACCTCGTCGCGCAGGTCTCGCAAGGCCACCTGGACGATCCCGTCGGGATCCCACGCCCCGCTGCCCTCGCCGTCCTTCACGGTGGGGACACCGAAGAGGATCACCCCCGGCACGCCGAGGGCCGCGAGCTCGGAGACCTCCTTGCGCAGCGACTCGCGGGTGTGCTGCACCACGCCCGGCAGCGATGCGATCGGCGCCGGCTGGTCGATCCCCTCGCGGACGAAGAGGGGCGCGACCAGGTCGTCGACGGACAGCCGGGCCTCGGCGACGAGGCGCCGGAGGGCTGGTGTGCGACGGAGGCGGCGAAGGCGGCGTGCGGGGTAGCCCACTGCAGGAGAGGTTACGAGGTGAGGTGGGCGACCAGCCGATCGACGAGGCCGGCGGCGGTGTGGGGGTCGGCCTCGACGGTGACGGTGAGGCCGCGCGCCCGAGCGGCGGCGCTCGTCGCCGGACCGATGGAGGCCACCACCGGTGGCACCCGGGACGTGCCGTTGGCGTCGACGTAGGCGTCGACCGCGGAGGCGGAGAGGAAGGCGAGGGCGTCCGCCCCCTCGACGGCGGGGGGCGACAGCGGGACCGTGCGGTAGACGGGCACCACGTCGACGACCCACCCACGGGCGCGCAGCCCGTCGGGGAGGACGTCGCGGGCCATTGCCGCCCGCGGCAGCAGGGCACGGTGGGGACCGGCGGGCAGCGCATCGAGCAGCGACTCGGCCACCGCTTCGGGCGCCACGAGGTCGGCGGCGACGTGCCACGCCGCCAGCGCGTCGGCGGTCGCCGGCCCGATGGCGGCGACGCGGGCCGCGCCGAAGGCGCGGGCGTCGCGGAGGTGGGGAACGAAGCGGTCGACGGCGTTCGCCGAGGTGAACAGCACCCAGTCGTAGGCGCCGACGACATCGGCCGCGGCCCGGACGGCGTCGACGTCGCCGCCGGCGATCTCGATCGCCGGCGTGTCCGCCACCTCTGCACCCGCGGCCCGGAGGGGGAGGGCGACGCGCCGAGCGGTCCCGCCCGTGCCGAGCACCTGGATCCGAGTGCCGAACAGCGGGCGGGTCTCGAACCAGGCGACCTCGAGGCCGGCGACGGCACCGATCACGATCACCGCCGGCTGGCCGACCTCCGCACGCCCGAGCGCACCCAAGGTCGTGCGCACCGTGCGCTGCTCGGGGCGGGTCCCCCAGGTGATGGCCGCCGCCGGCGTGTCGGGCGCGAGCCCGCCGGCGATCAACCGGGTGGCGATGGCGTCGCGCGTCGCGACGCCCATGAGGACGACGATCGTCCCGCCGACGCGCGCCACCGCCTCCCAGTCGGTGTCGACCGACGCCCACGGATCCTCGTGCCCGGTGACCACGGTGAACGACGTCGACAGGCCGCGGTGGGTGACGGGGATGCCGGCGTAGGCGGGTGCGGCGATGGCGGAGGTGATGCCGGGCACGACCTCGTAGGGCACCCCGGCCGCCGCGAGGGCGGCCGCCTCCTCGCCGCCCCGGGCGAACACGAAGGGGTCGCCGCCCTTCAGACGGACGACCTCGAGGCCGGCCTGGCCCCGCTCCACGAGCAGCCGGTTGATCTCCTCCTGGGGCGTGCTGGGGCCGCGCGGGGTCTTCCCCACGCTGATGCGCTCGGCCTGAGGCGGCGCGAGGTCGAGCAGCGAGCCGATCGAGAGCCGGTCGTAGAGCACGACGTCGGCCCGCCCCAGCACCTCGGCGCCCCGAACCGTCAGGAGCCCCGGGTCTCCCGGCCCCGCCCCCACCAGGTAGACGGTCACCCGGTGAAGCCCGACTCGGCGAGGAGGTGGCGGCCGCCGCCGCCGAGCATCTCCGTCGCCAGCGCCACCCCGTCGCCGTCGTTCTCGGCCCGCAGCACGACGTGCCCGTCGAGCGAGGCCAGCATCGCCCGCAGGCGGAGAGCGCCATCGGGCTCGACGGTGCAGTAGGCGCCGGCGGGCAGGTCGCACCCGCCCCCGAGCGTCGCCAGCCATGCCCGCTCGGCGTCGACGCAGCGCCGTGACGGTTCGTGCTCGATGGCAACCACGAGGTGGGCGAGCTCCGGCCGGCACTCCACCGCGAGCGCTCCCTGGGCCACCTGCGGCAGCATCACGGTGGTCGCCAGCACCTCGGCGACCGCGTCGTCCCGCCCGAGCCGGTGCAGCGCGGCGAGCGCGACCACCACGGCGGCGAAGTCGCCCGCCTTCTCGAGCCGGGTGCCGATGTTGCCCCGCAGGTCGGCGAAGGTGAGATCGGGACGGCGGTCCGCCAGCTGGACCCGGCGCCGAGTCGACCCCGTGGCGACGGTGCCGCCCGGGGGGATGCCGTCGAGCGTCGCCCCGACCAGGGCGTCGCGCGCGTCGGCGCGCTCGGGCACCGCCGCCAGCACCAGGCCCTCGGGCTGCAGCTCGGCACTCGACGGCAGGTCCTTTGCCGAGTGCACAGCGAGGTCGGCGCGGCCGTCGAGCACCGCGACCTGCACCTCCTTGGTGAACACGCCCCGGCCTCCGATGGCCGAGATGGGCACGTCGCGGTTGCGGTCGCCGGCGGTGTCGACGACCACCTCCTCGACCTCGAGGCCGGGGTGGGCGACGCGCAGGAGGGCACCGACGTGGGTCGCCTGCCAGCGGGCGAGAGCGCTCCCCCGGGTCGCGACCCGGAGCCGGTCCATGGTCAGTCGAGGAACAGCTCGCGGATCGCGTCGGCGTAGCGCTCGCCGCGCGCGGTGCCGGCCGCGTCCTTGAGCCGGACCGTCGGCTCGTGGAGCAGCTTGGCCACGATGCTGCGGGTGGCGGCGTCGAGCGCGGCCCGCTGCTGGTGGTCGAGGCCCCTCGCCGCCCGCTCGACCTCGGCGGCGCGGAGCTCCTCGACCGCGCCCCGCAGGGCCGCGACGAGGGGCGCCACCTCGCGCCCGCCGGCCACGTCGCGGAACCGGGCCACCTCGTCGTCGATCAGGTCGCGCACGCGGCTCGCCTCGCGGCGGCGCTCGGCGAGCCCGACGTCGGCGAAGGCCCGGAGGTCGTCCATGTCGAGGATGGTCACGCCCGCGATGGCGCCGGCGCTCGGATCGACGTCACGGGGCACGGCCACGTCGACGATCAGCAGCTCCCGTCCGTTCCGGCGCTCGGCGACGACCTCCAGGGAGTGGGCGTCGACGAGGAAGTCGGACGCACCGGTCGAGGTGAGCAGCACGTCGACCTCGACGAGCGC
Source organism: Acidimicrobiales bacterium (assembly GCA_035540955.1). GTDB lineage: Bacteria > Actinomycetota > Acidimicrobiia > Acidimicrobiales > CADCSY01 > DATLFP01. Next base: position 39,584 of record DATLFP010000207.1, on the reverse strand, counting down.
CTCGCCGAGGGCGGCGAGCTCGATGGGACGTCCGCCGACGGTGGCGGCGAGCGCCTCGGCTCGGGCGGCGGTGCGGTTGGCGACGCGCACGTCGCGCACGCCGGCGCCGACGAGCGACGCGACCATGCCCTCGCCCATCTCGCCGGCGCCGAGCACGAGCACCCCCCGGCCGTCGAGGCCGCCGAGCCGCTCGGCCGCCAGGGCGACGGCGGCCGAGGACACCGAGACCGCCGAACGGCCGATGCCGGTCTCGGTCCGCACCCGCTTGCCGACCTCGACGGCGTGGCGGAACAGGAGGTTGAGCGAGCCGCCCGCGGCCCGCTCGCTGGACGCCACCTCCCACGCCCCGCGCACCTGGCCGAGGATCTCGCTCTCCCCCAGCACCGCGGAGTCGAGCCCCGCCGCCACCGTGAACAGGTGGGCGACGGCGCCGTAGTCGTGGAACGTGTAGAGGTGGTCGCTGAGCTCCTCGGGCGCCAGGAAGGCCAGCGCGCAGAGGAAGTCGCGCACGTCGCCCACCGCGCCGTGGAAGCGCTCGGCCTGGACGTAGATCTCGGTGCGGTTGCACGTGGAGAGCACCACGGCTTCGGCGATGTCGTCGCGCGACACCAGATCGTGGAGCGCCTTGGGCAGGCGGTCGGCCGGCACCGCCAGCCGCTCGAGCATGTCGAGCGGGACGGTGCGGTGGTTCACTCCGACGACGATCACAGACACGCCTGCAGGCGCTCCCTTGCTTCGGCCAACCGTCCCTGGCGGACCAGGTCGAGCAACCCCGAGTCGAGCGCCTCGCGCCAGGCGAGCCCCTCGGTCGGCGTCCCGTCCGATCGTAGGGCCTCGCGCCGCTCGCGCAGGATTTCGAGCAGCATCTCGTACTCGGGACCGAGCTCAGCCTCGAACCGGGATCGCAGCCAGGAGGCCAGCGCCGGGCTGTGCCCACCGGTCGACACCGCCACCTGGATCGGCCCCCGCCGGGCCACCGCCGGGAGCGTGAACGAGCAGTGGGCGGGGTCGTCGGCGCTGTTGACCCACACCCCCGCCGCCTCGCCCTCGGCGAAGACCTGGGCGTCGACGGCGGTGCCCGTGGCGGTCACCGCCAGCCGGTAGCCGGCGACCTCGCCCGCCTGGTAGGGCCGCCGGACCACGGTCACCTCGAGAGCGCTGATGCTCGCGTCCACCTCGGGGGCGACCACGGTGACGACCGCGCCCGCCTCCACCAGGCGGCGGACCTTGCCGGCCGCGACCCGCCCGCCTCCGACCACCAGCACCGGCCGTCCCTCGACCACGAGGTTCACCGGGTAGGAGATGGCCGGCCCCTCAGGCGGTGGCAGCCGGCAGGTTCGACCGCTGCTGGTAGAAGCTCAGGATCTGCAGCTCGACGGCGAGGTCGACCTTGCGCAGCGACACGTCGTCGGGGACCGACACCATGGCCGGAGCGAAGTTGAGGATGGCTCGCACGCCGGCGGCGACCAGCGCGTCGGCGACCTCCTGGGCGGCGTGGGCCGGTGTCGCGATCACGCCGATGGCGACGCCGGTGGTCCGCACGACGTCGTCGAGGTCGTCCATCCCCCGCACGACGAGGTCGCCGATGCGCTCGCCCACCTTGGCCGGATCGGCGTCGATCAGCGCCCCCACGGGGAAGCCGCGCTCGCCGAAGCCCCGGTAGTTGGCGAGGGCGCGCCCGAGCGGGCCGACGCCCACGATGAGGACCGGCCGCTCCTGGTTGAGCCCGAGCTCGGCGCTCATCTGGAACAGGAGGTACTGGACGTCGTAGCCGACGCCCCGGGTGCCGAAGGAGCCCAGGTAGGACAGGTCCTTGCGGACCTTGGCGGCGTTGACGCCCGCCATCTCGGCGAGGGTCTCCGACGAGATCGTCGCCGTCCCGGTGGCGGCGACCTCGAGCAGGCTGCGCAAGTAGACGGGCAGCCGCGTGACCGTTGCCTCCGGGATGTGCCGGTCGCCCACGAGCGGCGATGGTAGCCCGCGTTCACAAGCGAACAAAGCACCGCCTGCAAGATCTCGAGTCGACGGAAGCCCTGGTGGGGCCCCCAACAGCCCGAGATCTCGGACTCAGTCGCGGAGGTGGCGGCGGAGCACCTTGCCGGCGAGGCCCTGGGGGATCTCCTCGACGAACAGGATCTTCGAGGGGCACTTGTACCGGGCGATGCGGGTGGCGCAGAACTCGATGAGGGTCTCCTCGTCGACGTGCTGGCCGGCGCCCACCACCACGTACGCCTTGACCGCCTCCCCGGTGTGCGGGTGCTCGACGCCGACGACCGCCACCGCCTCGACGCCGGGGTGCTCGAGCAGCGCCTCTTCGACCTCGGCCGGGTAGACGTTGAAGCCCGAGACGATGATGAGGTCCTTGGCCCGATCGACGATCCGGAGGTTCCCGTGGTCGTCGGCCACCGCGATGTCGCCCGTGCGCAGCCAGCCGTCCTCGGTGAGGGCGAGGCGGGTGGCGGCCTCGTCGTTCCAGTAGCCGGCGAACACGTTCGGTCCGCGCACCCAGATCTCGCCGGGGTCGCCGAGGAAGGCGTCCTCGCCCTCGGCGTCGACGAGACGGATCTCGACCCCGGGGATGGGCCGACCGATCGAGCCGTCGTGCAGCTCGCCGCCCACCGACGAGGTGACCGTCGGCGACGCCTCGGTGAGGCCGTAGCCCTCGGCGATCGCGACACCGAACCGCTCGCGCATCGCCGCGGCTGTCTCCGGGGGGAGGCGCGATGCCCCCGATGCCGCGATGCGGACCTTCGCGAACGCATCGGGCGGCACGCCGGGCATGGTCGCCCACGCCGACCACATCGGCGGCGCCCCGGGGAGGATCGTCACGCGGTGGTCGCGGATCGAGTCGAGCGCGGAGACGGGATCGAACCGCTCGGCGAGGATCACCGTGGCGCCGCCGCTGAGGGTGAGGCCGAGCACGATGTTCAAGCCGAAGATGTGGAACAGCGGCAGGACCCCGTAGGTGACGTCGGTCGCGTGCACCGTCCGGTCGGGGATCGCCTGCAGCTGGCGGATGTTGGCGTGCAGGTTGCCGTGGGTGAGCATCGCGGCCTTGGGCGAGCCCCCGGTGCCGGCGGTGAAGGTCAGCACCGCCAGGTCGCCCGGGGCCCGTTCGACGAGCGGGGCGGGCTCGCTGGCCAGCAGCTCCTCGAGCTCGTCCGGCAGCACCACGTGCCGCAGCGACCGCACTCGGTCACGATCGACGCCGCTCACCGCCGTCGCACCGGTCGGGCCGGCGAGCACGACGGACGCGTCGACCGCCGCCAGCTCGTGCTCGAGCTCGGCCGTCGGGCTGCTCGGATTCAGGGGGACGGCGACGGCGCCGCAGCCGAGCACCGCGAGGTACGACACCACGAAGTAGCGGTTGTTGGCGCAGACGATGGCGACCCGGTCGCCCGCTTGCACGCCGAGGCCGCCGAGGCCGCCGCGCAGCGCCGAGACCTGGCGGCCGAGCTCACCGTAGGTCGTCGGCTTCCCCCGGCTCACGAACGCGACGGCGTCGTCGGGATGGCCGTCGGCGATCGCTGCGAGGTTCACCGGCGGAAGGTAACCCGATCGGCGCGGGGATCGCTCGCGTCGGGCGCCACCGTCGCTGCGTAGGCTTCGCGGCGGATGGCCGACCCGATCAAGGTGATGCTGGTCGACGACATCGACCACGTGCGCCGCATGCTGCGCAACATGCTCGACCTCGACGGGTTCGAGGTGGTCGCCGAGTCGTCGAGCGGGGCCGCTGCGCTCGACGCCATCGACGACGCCGACCCCGACGTCGTCGTCATCGACTACTCCATGCCCGACATGGACGGGGTGGAGACCGCCCGCCGCATCAGGGCGGCCCGACCCGAGCAGATCATGATCATGTACACCGCCTACCTCCAGCCCGAGGTCGAGGCCCTCGCCCGCGATGCCGGGGTCGCGCTCGTCCTGGGGAAGGTGGAGGGGCTCGAGTCGCTGGAGCGGGAGATCGCCCGCCTCTGCGGGACCACCTTCTAGCGGGCCTGGAAGAAGAGCTGGATCGTCGCCGCCAGCAGGAGGGCGCCGAGCAGGAGGGCGATGGTGATGACGGTGCCGGGTCTCACGGTCGTCTTCCTAGTCGCACTTCGGTGACCGTCCCACGTTCGTCGCCGGCCGCTTCGAGCACGACCTCGGTGACCGGTGCGAGCCCGAGCTCGGCCGCCGCCGAGCGCCGGTCGAAGCACAGCGACACGAGTCCGTAGGAGTCGACAACGAGTCCCAGCTGACCGGCGGGGATGTCGGCGTAGGTGCCCGCCTTCACCGCGGTCCGGACGACCTCGCCCGCCCGCACCACCACGCGGTCGCCGAGCTCCGCGAGCTCGTCGGCGTCGACGTTGAGCTGGGCGTTGCCGTAGCGGTCGACCCACAGCACCTCGCAGGTGAGCGTGTCGCCCTCGCGGGTGGTGAGCGGCAGGATGCCCGGCAGCAGCGAGGCGGTGTCGACCTCCGGGCCGAGCGCTTCGATCGGCACACCAGCGGCGAGGTGGGCGGCGGCCGGCGCGAACACGTCGCGGCCGGCGAACGTCGGCCCGGGGGACGGGAGGTGGTACTCGACGTTGGTGAGCTCGACGGCTCGCTCGGCGCCGCCGGTCATCGCCACCGCGGACGCGAGCAGGCCGTTGTCGGGACCGACGAAGATCCCCTCGCCCCCGGCGACCTCGATGGCCACCGCCCGGCGGGCGGTGCCGACGCCGGGATCGACCACGGCGAGGATCACCCCGGCGTCGACGTACTGGATGGCCCGGGCCAGCGCGAGCGCGCCGGCTCGCAGGTCGTGCGGTGGGATGCCATGGGTCAGGTCGACGACCGTGGCGTGGGGCGCGATGGTGCGGATGACGGACTTGACGACCCCGACGAACTCGTCCTCGGTGCCGTAGTCGCTGAGGAAGGAGATGGTGTGGTGGAGGCGGCGCTCGCTCAACCTGCCGCGGTGAAGCCGTCGGCCAGGTAGCGGTCGACGTCCTCCTCGGTCAGCCGGTAGGACTTGCCGACGCGGACGGCGGCGAGATCGCCGGCCTTGATCAGCCGGTAGACCGTCATCGTCGAGACCCGCAGGGTGTCGGCGACCTCGGCCACCGTCAGGAAACGCGCGCGCTGCGCCATGCCAGCCCTCCTACTCCGCTTCCGCACTGTAGGCCCCCGTTGCTGGTGGGGGAAAGGGGGCAGGAGTCAGCGGCCGAGCTCGCGCGAGCGCCGCGTGGCGGCCTGCACGGCGTCGAGGAACGCCGCCCGCACGCCGGCCGCCTCCAGGGCATGGAGCCCGGCGGCGGTGGTGCCACCCGGTGAGGTCACCTGCGCCCGCAGCGCCTCGGGGGTCTCGCCGGTCTCGACGAGCAGGCGGGCAGCACCCACGAGGGTCTGGGTCGCCAGCGCGGCGCTGATGTCACGGGGCAGGCCGGCCAGCACGCCCGCCTCGATCAGTGCTTCGGCGACGAGGAACACGTAGGCGGGGCCGGAGCCCGAGAGCCCGGTCACGGCGTCGAGCAGCGACTCGGGCACCCGCACGACGGTGCCGACGGCCCCGAGGATCGACTCGGCCCACGCCAGATCGTCCTCGCCGGCGCCGGTGCCGGCGGCGATCGCCGCTGCCCCCGCCCCCACCAGCGCCGGGGTGTTGGGCATGGCCCGCACCACCGCGGTGCCGGCCCCGAGCGCGGTCTCGAGCGTGGCGAGGGGGATGCCGGCGGCGATCGACAGGACCCGCTTGGTGCCGGCCAGCGCCGCGCAGGCGGCGGCCACGTCACCGGGCTTGACCGCCAGCACCGCCCCGTCGGCCGGCTCGGGATCGCCGAGCACCCGCACCTGCGGGAACCGGGCGGCGAGGTCCTCGCGCCGGGCGGGGATCTTCTCGACCACCCCGAGGCCGTCCCAACCGGCGCCGAGCAGGCCGCCGACGAGGGCCTCGCCCATCCGGCCGCCCCCGACGATCAGCAGTCGCACGCTCGGGACGCTACGCGCGTCAGCCGAGGCAGCCGCGTGGGTTGCGGGCGGCGCCGCCGTAGCGCGTCTCGAAGTGGAGGTGCGGACCGGTGGACCGGCCGGTGTTGCCGACCGAGCCGATGCGGGCGCCGCGGCTCACCGACTGGCCGTTGCCGACGAGGATGCGGCTCTGGTGGCCGTAGAGCGTGGTGAAGCCGCCGCCGTGGTCGACCATCACCGTGTTGCCGTAACCGTTCATGCGGCCGGCGAAGATCACCTCACCCGCCGCGGCGGCGTAGATCGCGGTGCCCGTCGGCGCCGCGATGTCGATCCCCTGGTGCATGCGGCCCCAGCGGCGGCCGTACTCGGAGGTGACCCGGCCCTGGGTCGGCCACATGCACCCGCCCCTGCCCACCGGCAGGTTGCCGGTGGCACCAGCGGCCCGCGCCGCCTGCTCCCGCTCGCGGATGATCCTGGTCAGGGTCGATTCGGCTGCGGCGTGGGCGTCGATCTCGGCCAGCACCTCCCGCTGGCGGGTCGTGAGCGCCTGCTGCAGCCGGCGCTTGCTGGCCCGATCGCGCTCGAGGCGGGCGAGCGCCTCCTCGGTCTCGGCCTTGCGGGCCGCCGCCTTGGCCTCGGCGGCCTCGGCCGCCGCCCGCGCCACCTCGAAGTCCTCGCGCGCCGCGCCGAGCTCCTCGAGCAGGGCGCCGTCGGAGGCCGCCACCGAGTCGAGCAGGGCGTGGCGGCGGGCCCCCTCGGCCAGGTCGGTGGTGCTGATCAGGTCGTCGATGCGGGCCCGCCGGGGCGAGATGTAGGCCTGGACGGCCCGGGCCACGAAGAGGCGCTCGAGCTCGGTGATGAGGCTGCGGGTCTGGGCGATGGCGTTGACGGCGCCCACCACCTCGGCCTCGGCCATCGCCAGCGCCTGGCGGGCGGCGTCGACCCGGGCGGCCTGGGCCAGCACCTGATCGTCGAGCACCGCCGCCGCCGCCAGCAGCTCGGCCTCGGAGGCCTTCAGGCCGTCGAGCTTGGCGGCGAGCTCCGCCTGGCGGGCCCGCACCGCGTCGCGCTGGGCTCGGGGGTCGTTGGTCTGCGCCCCCAGCGGGGCGACGAGGCCGCACACGAGCGCGGCGACGAGCGAGAAAGCGAGTGCTCGGACCTTCATCAGGAGAGTTGGGCGCCCGACCGCCGGTGGCACGCCGCCAGCGGACCGTAACAGGACAGCAATCTGTTCTCTAGTCGCCCCCGGAGCCCCTGCTGGCGAGCCGGGGGGCGGCCGGCGCACTTCCCCGAACGCCGGCGGCCCCTCGGCTCGAACCGGACATTAGGTGTGAACAGGGATGGGCGTCAATGAAAGAGCAGGAAAATCACTGAACATCAGGAGGAGAGCCGGGAGGCGAAGCCGAGCCGGAGCGCCGGGCGGAAGCACTGCTCCACGTAGGCGTAGATCGACCCGATCAGCCGGTCGAGCTGCCCCTCGCTCAGGCAGGCGAGCTCCACCTGGCCGACGAGGAAGATGGCGTCCTCCACCCCGATCGCGAACCACACGCCGTGGGTGCCGCGGTTGCGGCGCAGCAGCTGCTCGTAGACCCGGCCGTGGTTCTCCTCGGGCGCCGGCATCATGTACGCCTCGGCGTGCAGCGCCCGCTGCCCGAGTCGGAGCCACACGGTGGTGTGGTCCTTCTCCTCTCCGGCGAGGCGCACGTACCAGCGCCGGTCGCCGGGCTCCCCCCGATCGAGGGCGACCATGATCGGGTTCTCGTCGAAGGCGGCCCGCAGCCAGCCGTCGATCAGCGCCTCGTACCGGTCGAGCTCCTCCTCGGTGGCGGGCGGGAGCAGCTCGGTCTGCGGATCGTCTAGCGGCACTCGACGAGCGTGCGGCTGGTGAGGTCGGCGTAGAGCCGGCGCAACCGCGCCGCGGCCGTCGACCAGGTGAACCCGGCGGCCCGGCCGCCGCCCGCCGCGCCCATCGCCGCCGCCGCCGCCGGATCGGCGAGGAGCTCGTCGACGGCGCGAGCGAAGGCGCGATGGTCGCGCGGCTCGACGAGGAACCCGGTGCGGCCGTCGTCGACGATCGTGCGCAGGCCGCCGACGTCGGAGGCCACCACGGGTGCGCCGCACGCCGCCGCCTCGAGGGCGACGAGTCCGAAGGACTCCGACCGGCTGGGCACGAGCACCACGTCGGCGGCGCGGTACCACGTCGAGAGCAGGTGGTGCGGCTGCGGGGGCTCGAACGTCACGCGACCGGCGACGCCCAGGTCGCACGCCAGATCTCGCACCCGCTCGAGCTCGGCCGGCCCGGCGGCGCCGCTCGGCCCGCCGACGACCACCAGCTGGGCGTCGTCGCGCTCCAGCTCGGCCAGCGCTCGGACCGCCACGTCGAGACCCTTGAGCGGCTGGATGCGCCCGACGAAGAGGAGCACCGGGTGCTGCACGGCGTGCCGGCCGCCGTCGGCGGAGATCCGGCTCGGCGCCGAGCCCCAGCCCAGCGCCGCCCGCGCCCCGTCACGATCGCCGGGCGAGAAGAAAGCGTGATCCACGCCGGGCGGCACGATCTCGACGCGGTCGGCGGGGGCGTCGTAGTGATGGCGGAGGTCGTCGGCCTCCTCGGCGCAGTTGGCGAGGATGGCGTCGCTGCAGCGGATCACGTCGACCTCGGCGGCCACCCGCTCGGCGGACTCGGCCTCGTCGACTTCGACCTTGACCCGCGCCAGCGTGTGGAAGGTCGACACGAGCGGCAGCTCGAGGCGGTGCTTGACGGCGTGACCGGCCACGCCGGACAGCCAGTAGTTGGCGTGGATGGCGTCGATGTCGCCCGCCACCTCGATCCGGTCGACCACGCCGTCGGTGAACGCCGGGACCAGGGCCGGCAGCTCCTCCTTGGGGACCTCGCCCGCCGGGCCGGCATCGACGTGCACGACCCGGAAGCCCGGCTCGACCTGGACCTCGGCGGGCAGCTCGGGCGCCCACCGGCGGGTGAAGACATCGCAGGCCACGCCGGCCTGGGCCAAGGCGGACACGAGCTCGCGCACGTAGACGTTCATGCCCCCGCTGTCACCGGTCCCGGGCTGGACGAGTGGCGAGGTGTGGAACGAGAGGACTGCGAGCCGGCGCACGACGGACCAAACGCTACCCAGCCAGTCAGGATTCCCTGTTGTCGGTCTTCGCTCTGCGCCGGGGCTCGCTGGCGCTCGCTGAGGGCTTGCCGCTCCGACATGCCGGACTGGCGTCCGCCCCGTTGTCGGTCTTCGCTCTGCGCCGGGGCTCGCTGGCGCTCGCTGAGGGCTTGCCGCTTTCAGGCTTCGGGGACCGCGGGGCTCGAGTCGTGCTCGGCCACGAAGGAGCGGTAGATCCGCAGCAGGGTCTGCTTCTGCTCCTCGGAGAGCTGGGCGTCCCGGAGGACCGCCATCGTCACGTCCTCCTCACCCTGTCGCTCCTCGAGGATCCCGGCCCGCACGTACAGCGTCTCGGCGGAGATGCGCAGCGCCTTGGCGATCTGCTGGAGGATGTCGGCCGACGGCTTGCGGAGCCCACGCTCGATCTGGCTCAGGTAGGGGTTGGAGATCCCTGCCATCTCGCTGAGCTTGCGCAGCGAGATGCGGCCGTTCTGCCGCTGATCGCGGATGAAGGCGCCGACGTCCGCCCACCGATCCTCGAGGTCCTTCATCGGGCGGGGCGGCATGGTCCCTACTTGAGGAGCGTCTCGACCGAGGCCTCACCGGTCTTGTAGCGGCGGGTGAGCTCCGCCTGGAGCACGTCGATCCGCTCGTGCAGGGCCCGGCGGCGCGCCGACACGTCGGCCTCGAACGTCGCCAGGCGCTCGACCAGGTCGCCGAGGTCCTCCTCGGAGGTGCCCGCGATCCCCACGAGGCGACCCGGCCCGGCGATGGCGTCGAGCTCGCTCGTGTCGAGGTCGTCGACGCTGGGCCCCAGCAGCTGGGGCAACCGGCCGTTGCCGGCGGAGGTGATGTGGTCGGCGAGGATGCCGCTGAGGCTGCGCACGAGGTCGTCGGGATCGGGCGGCGGTCCGCCCTCGGACCGGCGCCGGACCTCCGCCGCCACGATGTCGAGCCGACCTTGGGCCATGCGCCGCAGGTAGGACAGGCCGACCTCGAGCGATTGGCACGCCGCCCGCTTCGCCCGGAGGTCGTCCATCGTCAGGGCCGTGACGTCGCCGATGTAGTCATCCGCGAGCACGACGTCGAGATCCACGACGCGACGGTAGCCAACCGGCGGTCGAACGGGGCGCGTAGCGGTAGATGGCCCGGCCGAGCACCGACCGGCGGGGCACGGGGCCGAAGGCGCGGCTGTCGGTGGAGGCAGCGGCGTTGTCGCCGGCGACGGTCACGGTGTCCCCCTCGACACCGACCACCCGCTTGACGATCGTCCTCGCCGGCTGACGGGGATCGGGCAGGGCGACGACGTCACCCGGCCGCGGGCGACACCGCACGACGAGGAGCCGGTCACCGGGAGCGAGCGCCGGCTCCATCGATCCGCCCTCGACTACCACGAGGCGTACGGGGGTACTGGCGCGGGAGAGCCACGACGAAGGAGACACCATGAAGATCCTGCCCTCCCTGATCCACGCCGCCGAGCGGGTGCTCGACGTCGAGGTCGTGTCGGCGCACTGCGATCTCCCCTGTGGCGTCTACGACCCCGCGCAGGCCCGGATCGAGGCGGAGTCGGTCCAGCAGATCATCGAGAAGTACCACGACAGCGACGACGGTCTGTTCCGCCAGCGGGCGATCCTGATCAAGGAGCAGCGGGCCGAGCTGGTCAAGCACCACCTGTGGGTGCTGTGGACCGACTACTTCACCCCCGAGCACCTCGAGGCCCACCCCGAGCTGCACGACCTGTTCTGGAACGCGACGAAGCTCGCCGGCGAGGCGAAGCACACCGTCGACCCCACGGTCGCCCAGCGGTTGCTCGACGCCATCGGCGACATCGACAAGCTGTTCTGGGAGACCAAGACCGACTGACCGGCTCCTCGATCGGTCCCCTTGACCTCGACCCCGGTCGAGGTCGTATGACTTGACGCCATCGGGCGCGCGGTTATGGTCCGCCTGGGCCACGCGGCCCGCCGAAGGCATGAGCGGCGATCCGCCGCTCGACGTCTGGCGTCACTGGAGGGGACCCCATGGAGATCTTCACCGAGGCCGGCATCGAGTTCCTGGCCCGATACGGCCACATCATCTCGGGCATCACCTGGATCGGCCTGCTCTACTACTTCAACTTCGTGCAGGTGCCGGCGTTCGCGGCGTTCGAAGCCGGGAGCCGCAACGAGGCGCTCGCCAAGCTCGCGCCGCGGGCGCTGTGGTGGTTCCGCTGGGGCGCCATGATGACCCTCGCCTTCGGACTGCTGCTCTTCATCCTGCAGGAGCAGTACGACGCCGACTACATGAAGTCGACGCCGGGCATGGCCATCCTCACGGGCATCGTCATGGCGACGATCATGTTCCTCAACGTCTGGCTCGTGATCTGGCCGAACCAGCGCACGGTCATCGCCAACGCCGAGGGCCTGCTGGCCGGCGGCGAGGCCGACCCCGCCGCCGCCGTCGCCGCTCGCAAGGCCGCCTGCGCATCCCGCACGAACACGCTCTTGTCGATCCCGATGCTGTTCTTCATGGTGGCGACGAGCCACTTCTTCACCCTCACCGACTTCGAGCTGCTGCCCGAGGGCGGGGACCGGGCCGTCTGGTGGATCGTGGTCGCCGTGGTGCTCGTCGTCATCGAGGGCATCGCGCTGCGGGCCCCGGCCCCCGGCAAGCCCGAGGCGTGGCACATCGACAAGCACCAGAACACGATCATCGGCGGGTTCGTCGTGCTCGCGGTCCTCTACGTGGTGATGGAGATCCTCTTCGGATGAGGCGGCTGCTCCTCGCGGCGCTGCCGCTCGCTCTCGTGCTCGCAGCCTGCGGAGGAGACGACGACAGCGGCGCGCCGACCGAACCCGGCGTGGTGCTCGTCGACGACAACGTGTTCCGCCCGAAGACCATCACCGTGAGCGCCGGGGACACCGTCACGTGGCGATGGGTCGGGAACAACGCCCACAACGTCGTGGCCGACGACTTCTCGAGCGACCTCCAGAAGGAGGGCGAGTTCGAGCACACCTTCGAGGACGCCGGCCGCTACAACTACCACTGCACCGTCCACCCGGGGATGAACGGCACCGTCGAGGTCACCCCCTAGAGGACCAGCCAACCAACCAACCCGAACCTTGTCGCGCTCGCCCGCCTGCGGCGGGCGAGCGCGACAAGGTTCGAGGGGATGGGTCAGAGGAGGGCGGCGAGCACGAACGCGGTCACGGGGCCGCAGAGGACGAGCGAGTCGAGGCGGCGGACGAAGCGGGCCTTCGTGGCGCCGTCGCCGACGATCAGCGAAGCCAACGGTGGCCCGAGCGGCGCCAGCATGGCGACGAGGACGGCCGCCGTCGCCGCTCCCTCCTCGAGCACGGGTGGCGGACCGATCACCGTGAAGGCGAAGCCGGCGACGGCGACGGCGGCCACGCCGGCGGCGGGACCCTCCCACGTGGTGCCCGCGCCGGTGCCGACCAGGAAGTCCCCGGCGTCGTAGGCAGCCACGAGGACCAGCAGCACGAGTGCCGCCGACGTGCCCAGGTGGTGGAGCAGCACCGGCGCCGCCGCCCCGAGCCCGAGGGGAAGCACGCCGAGCACCACGACGGCGCTCCGTCCCCCACCCACGCACGCCGCCGCCATCACCGAGAGGGCGCAGGCGCCGGTGAGGGTGTCGGAGCCGGCGGCCGCGGCCAGCGGGAGCGACGCCGCGCCGAGCACCGCGACCAACCGCACCGGCTCCTCGAGCACCGCCGCCGCCGCTCGCGGATCGTGCAGCCGCACCACCTGGTCGGCGGCGCAGGCAACTGCCGCGGCCATCAGCACCGCGAGTGCCGGCCGACCGGCGAAGCAGGCGGCGATCGTCGCCGCGAACCACACCGCGCCGAGACGGACCTTGGGTCCGTCGATGTCGTGGACGACCGCGAACCCGGCTCCCGGCGCCTTGCTAGCCACCGGAGACCGGCGGGAGCACGGCGACCTCGTCGGTCTCGCCCACGGCCGCGTCGTCGGTCGTCGGCTCACCGTTGCGCCAGACCCGGCTCGTGGCGAGCACCGCCGCGAAGTGCTCGCCGAACCGGGCCCGCGCCTGGTCCAGCACCTCACCGACCGTGCCCGCCTCGAGCTCCAGCCGGTCGGTGCCCGCCGCCTCGCGCGCCGAGGCGAACAGCCGCAGCGTGGTCACCCGGCGATCACGCAGGCGCGATCTCGGCCCGGCCGTTCTTGATCACGGTCTGGCCGGCCGAGGTGGCCTCGAACACATAGACCTCGTTGCCGCCTTCATCGGGCGGCAGGGCGTACACGGTCGTCTCGACGTCGTTGCCGGGGAAGACGTTGGCGGCGAACCGCACGGCCAGCCGCTTCAGCCGTCCCGGATCGCCGCCGGCCGCCAGCTCGATGACCGACTGGCTGCACATCGCCATCGTGCACAGGCCGTGGGCGATGATGCCGGGGAGACCGACCTGCTTGGCGAACGCGTCGTCGACGTGGATCGGCATGTTGTCGCCCGACGCCTCCTTGTAGCGGTAGGTCTGGTCGTCGTCGACGTGCACCGTGTGCGAGCCGACCTTCTTGGCCGCAGCCAGATCGGGGAGGTCGTGGTTGGGCTTGTCGGGCCCGCCGCTCTCGCCGTCGCTCATGCCCCGGATGAACATCGTCACGTACTCGGTGAGCACGGGATCGCCGCTGTCGTCGACGCTGTCGACCTGGATCGTGAAGCGGGTGCCGGAGCCGGCCACCCGTACCGAGTGGGCGCTCGCCTTCGTCCGCAGCTTGGCGCCGGGCACGAGGGGCTGGTGGAAGTGCATGTCCTGCTCGCCGTGGACGATCATCATCAGCGCCTCGGCGGGCACGACGTCGGCCACAGCGAGGCCCATCGCCCCCCACGTGGGGACCACGCCGAACACCGGCGGGGCAAACCGACCCTCGGCGTAGGCGGGGTTGGGGTCGTTGGTCGCCGCCGCGTACGCCTTCGCGCGATCGGGGTCGATGACCTCGGTGGTCTCGTCGTAGGTGGTACCGAGCTTCTCGAGAGGAAGGGCCATGGCGGCACGCTAGAACGAGGCGATGACGACGCGCATCCTGCTCGTCCGCCATGGCGAGTCGGCGTGGAACGCCATCGGGCGCTGGCAGGGCTGGGCCGACCCCGAGCTGAGCGACCTCGGACGTCAGCAGGCGCTCGAGGCCGCTGCCGCGGTCGGCGCCGTCGACGCCATCGTCGCGTCCGACCTGCAGCGGGCGATGCAGACCGCACTCATCATCAGCGAGGCGATCGGGGTCGGGCCCGTGCAGGTCGAGGCCGGGTTGCGCGAGCGAGACGTGGGCGACTGGACAGGGCTCACGCGAGCCGAGATCGACGAGCGCTGGCCGGGGACCTACGAGGCGTGGCGCACGGGCGGGATGCCGTCACCGCCCGGCGGGGAGGCGAACGAGGCGATCATCGAGCGGGTCGTGGCCGCCATCCGAGAGGTGGCCGGCGCCTTCGACGGCGGTGAGGTGCTCGTCGTGGCCCACGGCGGGGTGATCCGTCTGCTCGAGCGCCACCACGGGGTGGAGAAGCCGCCGCCGTGCCCCAACCTCGGCGGTGTCTTCCTCGACGTGCACGGCGAGCGCATCGACGTCGGCGACCGGGTGCTGCTCCTCGACCCGTCCACCGATCACGTCACGGCGCACCCCAATCTGTAGGACATGACGATGCGGGTCGAGGTCGTGCGCTCGAAGAAGCGGCGCAAGACCATCAGTGCGCTGCAGGTCGGCGACGACCTCGTGCGGGTGTCGATCCCCGCGTCGCTCAGCCGGGCCGAGGAGGAGCACTGGGTCGAGGAGATGCTCCGCCGGTTCACCAAGCGCGCCCTCGCCGACCGCGTCGACCTCGACCTCCGCGCCCGCCAGCTGGCCGAGGAACACGGCTTCCCCACGCCCCGCTCCGTCCGCTGGGTCGACAACCAGACGAGCCGCTGGGGTTCGTGCACGCCGGCCGACGCGACCATCCGGTTGTCCTCCCGGATGGTCGGGTTCCCCCGCTGGGTCATCGACGCCGTGCTCGTCCACGAGCTCGCCCACCTGGTCGAGCCCCGGCACAACACCCGCTTCGACGCGCTGTGCGCCCGCTACCCGATGAGCGAGCGGGCCACCGGCTACCTGCTGGCCAAGGGCTTCGACGGCGACTGACTCGGCCGCCGGCGCCGGCGGCCTCCGGTGCGGGTCAGGCGGTGGCGGCGCGGGTGGCGCGCCAGGCCGCCTCCTGGCGGCCGAGCTCGGTGGCCGGCGGCGCGCCCTTGCGGTACTCGGCGAGGATCGCGCCCCACGGCCCGGACGCCTCGAGGTGGGCCAGCAGGGCGGACATGCCCCACACCACCCGGTCGAGGATCACGTAGGACGCCGGCATGTTCAGCTGGCGGACGATGTCGAGGATCGGGCCCTGCATGTTGATCATCTTCCCGAGCATCTCGGCCAGCCACGGGCGGGTGAAGGTGAACTGCTCCACCATGTAGGGCTCCCACGGCGGCTGCAGGTAGTCGAAGAGCAGCTGCGGGTCGACGGTGTTGCCCTCGGGAAGGAAGCGAGCGGCGACCATCGCGTCGTGCGCGCCCTGCGGATCGCGGGCAAGGGTGGCGTCGAGCACCGGCTGCATCTGCTCGAGCTCGCCCGGCGTCCACCGCTTCACGAGGCCGAAGTCGAGGAACGTCACCGAACCGTCGTGGTGGAACCGGTAGTTGCCGGGGTGCGGATCGCCGTTGAAGAGCCCGTGGCTGTTGATCGAGCCTTGTGCGAACCGGAACAACACCTCGCCGGCGTGCTCCTTCACCTCGCGCGACCCGCTGGCGAGGAGCTCGTCCCACCGCATGCCGTCGACCCACTCGGTGGTGAGGACCCGGCGGGCCGAGTGCTCGTGCACCACGGCGGGGACGCGGACCCAGGGGTGCCCGCGGTACAGGTCGGCGACCTCCTGCTGGTTGCGGGCCTCGATGCGGTAGTCGAGCTCGTCACCCATCCGGTCCCGGAGCTCGTCGACGATGCCCTTCACGTCCATGTTCTTCATGGCGAACTGCGAGAAGAGGCCGTAGAGCAGCTCGGCGTTGTCGAGGTCGCCCTTGATCGCCCGGTCGACGCCCGGGTACTGCACCTTCACCGCCACCTCGCGGCCGTCGCGGAGCACCGCCTTGTGCACCTGACCGATCGACGCCGCCGCCACCGGCTCCGGGTTCCAGTCGAGGAAGAGCCGGTCGGGATCGGCGCCCAGCTCCTCGCGCACGACCTGCTCGGCCAGGGTCGGGGCCATGGGCGGAACATCGGCCTGCAAGGTGGCCAACGCCGCGCGCGCCTCGGGCGGCAGGCCCTCGGCGATGAAGGAGAACATCTGCCCCGCCTTCATGATGGCGCCCTTCATGTTGCCGAGCTCCTTGGCGACGTCCTCGGCCGTCCGGATCGCGAAGTGCTCGTCGAGGGCCGCGCGGGCCTCGGCATCCTTGCCCACGCCCCGCACCCGGATGACACCCCAGTGGATGCCTCGTCGCGCGGTGAGCCGCCAGATGCGGGCGCTGCGCCGCAGCTGCTCGCGCCGGCCCTCGTCGGCCAGCGTCACGGCGGCGGCGATCGCCGCTGCCCCCAGCACCGGGAGCCCGATGGCGCCCGCCCGCCTGGCTGTCGCGCTGCTCACGCCGTGGGGCTTCGCTCCGGGCCCCCCGCGTGCCTGCCGCAGTCCCGGGCCGCGGGCGAGGCCTCCAGCACGTCGTCGCCGATGGGCTCGCCGCACACCTCGCAGGTCCCGTACGTGCCCTCGTCGAGCCGCTCCAGCGCTCGCTCGACGTCCTCGACATCGCGCTCGGCGCCCTCGAGATCGGACGACTCCATCGCCGCGACGGTAGATGGCATCCCGCGACCACGGCGAACCACCGACCTACCGTTGTCGGTGATGGACGCCGCCGAGCAGGCACTGCGCGATGCCGAGGAGCAGATCGAGGCCTGGCTCTGCGAGCTCGACGCGGCCTGGATCCGGCTGTACGCCGACGCCCGGACCGAAGCGGAGCAGATCGTGGCCGACGCTCGGCGCGAGGCGGCAGCCATCGTCGATCAGGCTCGGGCCCAGCTCGCCGAAGCGGAGGCGGAGACGGCGCGGGCCCGGACGCTCGCGGCGGAGTCGTCCGCCACCGCCGAGACGCTGGCGATCGCCGCCGACGCCGCCGCCACCGGGAAGGTGGCCGTGCACGACCTCGCGGCCCTCGCCACCGCCGTCGTGCGGCTCCGCGGCGAGCTGACCCGCGTCGTCGATGCCGCCTTCGACGCGCTGCCGGCCGTGGAGGCGACCGCGGCGGCGCTCGCCGTCGACCTCGACGCGCCCGGCCCCGAGCAGGAGGACGCCGATCGGCCGCCCCGCCGCGGGCTGTTCCGGCGCCTCCTGCGTCGCTGACCGCCGAGACCTGCCCGCGCACGAGGTCTGCGACGGTCGTCAGCCCAGGCGGATCTCGCGGGTCAGCTCGACGCTGGCCAGCAGGCGCCGGTCGTGCGTGACGAGCACGAGGGTGCCATCCCAGGTCGCCAGGGCGTGCTCCAGCTGCTCGATGGCGGGAAGGTCGAGGTGGTTGGTCGGCTCGTCGAGGACGAGGCAGTTCACACCCCGCGCCATGAGCAGGGCCAGCTCCGTGCGCGTGCGCTCGCCGGGCGAGAGCGTCGACGCCGGCCGCGCGACGTGCTCGGCGCCGAGCCCGAACTTGGCCAGCAGCGACCGGGCCTCCTGCGGGAGCAGTCCGGCCTCCCCGCCGAAGGTCTCGAGCAGCGCGCCGTCCGCCAAGAAGCGCCGGCGACGCTGATCGAGCTCCCCGACGACGACCCCGGGACCGAACCACCGCGAGCCGCCGGCCAGCGGGATCCGTCCGAGGATGGCGTCGAGCAACGTCGTCTTCCCCGACCCGTTCGGACCGAGGATCCCGATCCGTTCGCCCCACCCGATCTCCAGGTCGAGCGGGCCGAGGGCGAACGCACCCCGGCGGACGACGGCCTCCCGCAGCCGCACGACGACGTCACCGCTGCGGCCCGACGACGCGATCGACAGGTGCAGCTCCCAGCCCTCCCACGGCTTGTCGACCACGTCGAGGCGCTCGAGCTGACGCTCCGTCGCCCGCGCCTTGCCGGCCAGCTTCTCGGTCTGCACCGTCTTGAAGTGGCGGATGTGCTTGTCGGGCTCTCCGCTCCTGCGCACCTTGCTCTGCCCCTGCTGGGCCCACTCCCGTTGCTGCTGGGCCCTCCGCCGCAGCGAGTCGCGCCGGTCGACGAAGGCGTCGTAGGCGTCCTCGGCGTGGCGGCGGGCGGTCGCCCGGGCCTCGAGGTACGCGAGCCACCCGCCGTTGAACAGTGCGCCACGGTGGGTCACCTCGTCGAGCTCGAGCACCGACCGAACCGTGCGCTCGAGGAACTCGCGATCGTGGGAGACCACCACCAACCCGGCGTCGAGCGCTCGCACCCAGGCTTCGAGCCGCTCGAGGCCGTCGAGGTCGAGGTCGTTCGTCGGCTCGTCGAGCAGGAACACGTCGAAGCGGGCCACCAGGAGCGACGCCAGCGACGCCCGGGCTGCCTGACCACCCGAGAGGTGCGACATCTGCTGGTCGAGGGTGGCGACGGGGAGCCCGAGCTCGGCGAGGACCGCCCCGGCGCGGGCGTCGAGGTCGGGGCCGCCGAGGGCGAGATAGCGCTCCAGCGCGCTGCTGTAGGCGTCCTCGCCGCCGCCGCTCCCCAGCGCCTCGGCGGTCCGCTCGAGCATCGCCTCGGCATCCCCGACGCCGGTGCGGCGGCGCAGGAACATGCGGAGCGTCTCCCCCGGCCGCCGCTCGGGCTCCTGGGGCAGGTAGCCGACGGTGGTCGTCGCCGGCGTCCGGCGGATGGAGCCGCCGTCGAGGGGGTCGATGCCGGCGAGGGCCCGCAGGAGCGTCGTCTTGCCGGCCCCGTTGGCGCCGACGAGCCCGATCCGGTCACCGGGAGCGACGGTCAGGTCGATGCCCTCGACGAGCACGGCCGGGCCGTACGTCCGGGTCACACCGCGCGCGAGCAGGGACGACACCCACCGATTGTGCCGGGGTCGGTGAGACCTAGCGGGGGCCGGCGACGTCGAGGCAGCGCTGGCGGGCACCGAGCTGGGCGAGGCCGGAGAGATCACCGCTTGCGAACCCGTCGGACGAGCCCGAGTGGATCGACGGGAACATCAGCTGGCTCCGGTCCTCGACGTGATCGAGACCGATCAGGTGCCCCAGCTCGTGGAGGATCAGGTTCCCCCGGGTCAGGCCGGGACCGAAGCCGGCGCGCAGCAGCGAGTTCTCGATGTCGAAGACGACCTCGCCGGTGATGAACGCCTCGTCGGAGCTCCCCGCCCAGTACGACGTCGATCCGCCATAGCCGAGTGTGCCGCCGGCGAGCAGGGGCTCGACCTCCGCGCTCGACCACGAGATCAGCACCGGCGCCCACCGCTCGCCGTACCGGTCCGGTTGGTACGAGCGGCGCTGGCCGAAGCGGACGTGGGGCTCGGTGGTGGCGCCCTCGTACACGAAGCGGATGCCGGTGGCGGTCGCCAGCCGGGCGAACGCGGTCTTGACCTCCTCCACGGCCCCCGGCGGCGCGGCGTCCGGGTTGACCACGTACCGGACGTCGGTGCACGGGTTGTAGCGGACCGGCGTGCCCGACCGCCCGATGCGGAGGAACCCGAAGGAGCCGTCGGAGGCGATGGGCGCGACGGTGGAGATGACGCCGCCGGCGGCCGTGGCCAGCCAGTACCCGGCACCGGAGGGCGTGGCGGCGATGCCGACGACCGGCGAGTAGGTGGAGCCGGAGCCGAACGCCGTGGCGCGGCCGAAGGGGAAGACGGCAGCGTCGGTGGTGCCGAGCCAGTAGCCGGCGCCCTGCGCAGCGATCGCCATGCCGACGACGGGCTGGCCGGCGCGCCCGGCGGCCGAACCGTGGTCGCGGGCATCGCCGAAGGGGAAGACGGCGCCGTCTCCGGTCACCAACCAGTAGCCGGCGCCCGACGGCGTGGTCGCCATGCCGACGATGGGCTGGTTCAGCCGACGGTCGCCCGTCCCGCCCAGGAACCGGGCATCGCCGAAGCTGAAGATGCCGCCGTCGCGGGCGACCAGCCAGTAGCCCTTGCCCGACGGCGTCGCCGCCATGCCCACGATCGGCTGGTTCAGCCGGATCGCGCCCGTCGATCCGTGGAACGCGGCGTCGCCGAAGGAGAACACGCCGCCGTCGGCGGCCACGAACCAGTAGCCCCTGCCCGACGGCGTCGCCGTGATGCCCACGATCGGCTGGTTCAGCCGGATCGCGCCCGTCGACCCGTGGAACGCGGCGTCGCCGAAGGAGAAGATGCCGCCGTCGCGGGCGACCAACCAGTAGCCCTTGCCGCTGCGCGTGGCGGCGATGCCGACCACCGGCTGGGCGAGGGGCCGACCCGCCATCGAGCCGAAGTCGCTCGCGTCACCGAACCGGTCGCCGACGGCAGGCGCCGCCACCGAGGACGGCGCGCCGCCGTGCGCGTGGACACCGCTGCCCGGCACGAGGGCGACCAGGCCCAGGATCACGCTCAGCGCGACGGTGGTCAGGGCTCGGGTCGTGCGGGAGGGCACGGTGAACCATCGGTCGCCTGCGTGGCGACTTGAGCACAGAGGGCGTTCATGGGCGGCATCAGCCCATTCGGGCGGTCAGCTGGGGCGGGCAGCCTCCGTTAGGTGCCCTGAACTCATGTGGTTCGGGCTTCTGGACGAGATCGGTGGGCGGCGGTTACCCTCGGTGCCGTGCGAGCGTGGATCCGGCTCGAGCGAGGCGCCCCCACGGCGACGCTCCACGCCGTGGTCCACCGGCTCCCCCGCGCGCAGGTGATCTCCCTCGACCTCGCCCGGCGCCTGGCGTCCCACCACGGCGTGCCGGTCGTGCTCCGATGATCGCCTGCAGCTGCCGCGCCGTTCGGGAGGCGACCGTGCGCCACGCGGTCGCGGCCGGGGCGAGGACCCTCGCCGACATCGGCGAGCGGTGCGGCGCCGGCTCGCAGTGCGGCGGTTGCGCTGCGCTGCTGGAGTCGATCCTCGCCGAGACGACGGTGCAGCTCCGCTCCGCCAGCGCGGCTTGAATAGTCGGCATGCAGGGTGACCCCGCAGTCGTCGAGCTGCTGAACGAGGTCCTCACCGCCGAGCTGACGGCGGTGAACCAGTACTTCCTCGACGCGAAGATGTTCGAGAACTGGGGCCTGGGCCGCCTCGGGTCCCACTTCCGCGACGACTCGATCGACGAGATGAAGGACGCCGACAGCCTGATCGAGCGGATCCTCTTCCTCGAGGGCGTCCCCAACGTCCAGCGGCTCGGCGCCGTGCGCATCGGCGAGGCGCCGGCCGAGAAGCTCCGGCTCGCGCTCGAGCTCGAGCGCGACGCCATCGCCCGGCTGACCCGGGGCATCGCCCTCTGCATCGAGCGGGGCGACCACGGCAGCCGCGAGCTGCTCGAGACCATCCTGCACGGTGAGGAGGAGCACGCCGACTGGCTCGAGACCCAGCTCGACCTCATCGACCGGCTCGGCGAACCGGGCTACCTGGCGGAACAGCTCGGCTGAGCGACCGGCGAGCGGCTCGGTACCGTCGCGTGTCGGGGGTCTAGCTCAGCTGGCAGAGCAGCGGCCTTTTAAGCCGAAGCGCGTGGGTTCGAGCCCCACGGCCCCCACGTTTCACCCCCGGCACCGGTGGGCACACCAGCGAGAACCTCTCCGAGGAGCCGTTCCCGACACACCCAGCGATGCCCCCCCATGGAGTCAGTCACGCTACGAGACAACAGCTCGGACGACCGCGCGGGCCCCGCGTCGGTGCGGATCGCCGCCCGGCCGGCAGCCGTCGCTGACGCTCGCCGAGCCGTCGCCGCCGAAGCGGCTCGGACCGGCGTGCAGCCCGACCGCATCGACGATCTCGTCATCGCCGTGTCCGAGGCCTGTACGAACGCGATCGAGGCGCAGGCCCGCGCCGGTGTCGCCACCCCGATCGAGGTGACCTACGGGCGCTCCGACATGCTGTTCGAGGTGCAGGTGCGCGATCGGGGCGACGGCTTCGCGCCGGGCTCGCTCCCGGTCCGTCCGCCGCTCGAGGATCCCGACCACCTCGCCCTCGAGCGGGGCTGGGGGATCCAGCTCATGCGCGCGCTCGTCGACGAGCTCGTGTTCGACCTGACCGATCGCGGCACGCGGGTTCTCCTCCGCGTGTCGCTCCCGTCCTAGGACGCGGCATCGAAGCGCACCACAAGGTCGACTGCCGTCCCGTCGCCGGTCTGGCGGAACGTCACCTCGTCGACCAGGGCCTGGATGAGCTGGACACCCCAGCCCCGCTCGGACGCGTTCGGCGGAGCGTCAGGGCCGGGTGCCTCGGGTACGTCACCGGCGTCGAACCCGCTGCCGCTGTCCTCGATGCAGACCTGGAGGTCGTCGACACCAGCGGTGCACGTGACCACGATCCGGTCCTCCACGGCGTCGTGCCGGCGCGCTTCGACGACGTTCGTGCACGCCTCGCTCACCGCGACGCGAAGATCCTCGAGGCGATCGTCGTCCAACCCGTCGAGCGACGCGGCCACCGCGGCGACGACCGACCTCGCCACGCCGACGAATGCCGGCTGCGCGGGAACCTCGAGGCGCACGAGCTCCCCGGTCCTCGTCAAGCCGGGCACCGCATCCCCCACACGAAGATCGAACCTAGCGCGCTCCCGTCGACCCACCGCTTTGGGCGCGACGCAGCGACCGGTAGGTTCGCCGCCACTCCTCATCCCCGGAAGGACTCCCGCTCGTGACCGACAGGAACGGCGAAGTGGTCAAGCTCACCATGCCGGCCGTGCCGCAGCTGCTGCGGGTGGCCCGACTGACTGCTGCGGGCCTCGCCGGCCGCCTCGGATTCAACTTCGACGAGATCGAAGACGTGAAGATCGCCGTGGACGAGCTGTGCTTCGCGCTCGTCGGCACCAAGGGCCGCGATGGCGACCTCACGCTGACGTACCGGTTGCTGCCCGACGCGCTCGAGATCGAGGGGACCGGAACCTTCGCCGGCGAGGGCGGTCACCCGGTTCCGAGCGAGCTGTCCGCGCAGATCCTCGCCGCGGTCGTCGACGAGCACGAGCTCACCTCGGATGGGGACCGGCTTCGCTTCCGCCTTCGCAAGCAGCGAGCCGCGGGCTGACGACATGGCGCTCGATCGGAACGACAAGCAGGAGCTCATGCGAACGTTCGAGGCGTTCGCGGAGAGTCGCGAACCCGCCTTGCGCGACCGCCTCATCGAGGCGCACCTCGGCCTCGCCGAGTATCTGGCCCGCCGCTTCTCCAACCGGGGCGAGCCCCTCGACGACCTGGTCCAGGTGGCCTCGCTGGGCCTGGTGAAGGCGGTCGAGCGCTTCGACCCGAGCCGCGGCCTCGAGTTCACGACGTTCGCGACACCGACGATCGTCGGCGAGCTCAAGCGCCACTTCCGCGACAAGGGGTGGGCGGTGCGGGTTCCGCGCCGGGTCCAGGAGCTGCACCTCCGCGTCACGAAGGTGGTCGACGACCTCTCACTCGAGATGGGCCGCTCGCCGCTCATCCCTGAGATCGCGGAGCGAGCGGGGATCAGCGAGGACGAGGTGATCGAAGCCATCGACGCCGGCTCGGCCTACCGCTCGACCTCGCTCGACGCCGGCCGGAGCGACGACGAGGAGAGCCCGGGCCTGCTCGGCCAGCTCGGCTCGCTCGATCCAGAGATGGCCTCCGCCGAACGTCGGGCCGCGCTCGGCCCACTGATCGGCTCGCTGCCCGAACGCGAGCAGGTGATGCTCTACCTCCGGTTCTACGAGGGTCTCACGCAGTCGGAGATCGCCAAGCAGCTCGGCATCAGCCAGATGCACGTGTCGCGGCTGCTGGCCCGGTCCCTGCAGCAGCTGCGAGAGCTGGCCGAGGACGACGGATAGGTCTGCTCGGGCGCGACAGCGCCGGCTCCGAAGAGCCGGCGCGGCAGCTGGCGGGACGGACGGCGATCAGTCCTTGCCGACCACGTCCTTCACCTTGTCGGCGACGTCGCCGATCTTGTCCTTCACCGCCGCCGAAGCCTGATCGACCTTGCCCTCTTGCTTCAGCTCGTCGTCGTCGGTGAGGTCGCCGGCGGCTTCCTTCACCCTGCCCTTCATGTCTTCCATCTTCTCGTTGGCCATGAGAGGCAGGTACCCCCCGCTGAAGGACGGAAACGTGACCGTCATCACCGGGGGAACAGGGATCGGGCAGAGTTGATGCGGTGGCCCACCCCCACGTGCACGACGCCCGCGACTTCGAGGTCCCCGACTCGACGCGGACGGTGCTGCTGTCGATCACGGTCCCGCTGCTGCTGGCGATCGCCGCCGGTCTCGTGCTCCTGTGGCCCTCGAGCATCCGCACTGACGCCTTCGTCGACGCGCTCGCCCCCGACGATCAGTACGTCGCCCGGATCGTCAGCGTCACCCGCGGCCCGTGCCAGGGCACGACGCCCGACGCCGGCATCAGCTGCGAGACCGCCGAGGTCGAGCTCAAGGAGGGCCCCGACCGGGGTCAGCGCATCCCGCTCCTCGAGGAGCCCACCACCTCGGGTTGGAACTTCAGCGTCGGCGACCTCGTCGTGCTCGCCTACTACCCGGGGGCCGGTGAGGGATACGAGTACTCCCTCGTCGACCGCGAGCGCCGGACGCCGTTGTTGCTGCTCGCTGCCCTCTTCGCCGTCGCCGTCGTCGCCCTCGGCCGATGGAAGGGGGCCCGCGCGCTGGCCGGTGTCGCGGTGAGCCTCGCCATCCTCACCGCGTTCATCCTCCCCGCCCTCCTCGACGGCAAGGACCCGGTGCTCGTGGCCCTCGTCGGGGGCGGGCTGATCACCGTGCTGGCGCTCTACCTGTCGCACGGGGTGAACGCCGGGAGCACCGTCGCCCTCATCGGCGCGTTCGCCAGCCTCGTGCTCGTCGGGCTCCTCGCCTGGGGGTTCATCGAGCTGACCCAGCTGTCCGGACGGGCCGCCGAGGAAGCCGGCCTGTTGCAGATCTCCGCGTCGCAGGTCCAGCTCCAGGGTCTGCTGCTCGCCGGCATCGTCATCGGCACTCTCGGCGTGCTCGACGACGTCACGGTCCTGCAGGTCTCCGCCGTGTGGGAGCTGCACCACGCCAACCCCGAGATGTCCCGCCGCGACGTCTACCGCGCCGCGGTTCGCATCGGGCGCGACCACATCGCGTCGACGGTGAACACCCTCGTGCTCGCGTACGCCGGCGCGTCACTCCCCCTGTTCCTGCTGCTCACCCAGGCGCGACAGAGCCTCTCGGACACCGCCAATGCCGAGATCGTCGCCACCGAGATCGTGCGCACGCTGGTCGGCTCCATCGGGCTGGTCGCGTCGGTGCCGCTCACCACCTTGCTCGCCGCGTGGGTGGTCGGCGAGCACCAGCGCGGCGGCCGCAGCCGGAACCGCAACGATCCCCGTCGCTACCGCAGCCGGACCGAGCGCCAGCTGTGGGACGGCGCGTCGACGCCGGCCGAGCCGCCCGACCGCGCCCTCTGATCCCGGGTCACCGGCCGGTGGATCCGAAGCCGGCCTTGCCCCGCGCGGAGTCCCCCAGGTCATCGACCTCGACGAGCACGGCCTGCTCGACGCGCTGGAGCACGAGCTGCGCGATGCGATCGCCGCGGTGGACCTGGTAGTCGTGCTCGGGGTCGGTGTTGACGAGGAGGACCTTCAGCTCGTCGCGGTAGCCGGCGTCGATGAGGCCCGGCGAGTTCAGGCAGGTGACGCCGTGCTTGAGCGCCAGCCCGCTCCGGGGCTGGACGAAGCCGGCGTGCCCGACGGGGATGGCGATGGCGAGTCCCGTGGGAACGAGGGCGCGGCCGCCCCCGGCCCGCAGCAGTGCGCCCTCGCGCGCCAGCAGGTCGAGCCCGGCGTCGCCGGCATTGGCGTACGCGGGAAGGGGCAGGTCGGGATCGAGCCGCACCACCGGGACCTCCACGGCGCCAACCTACGATGATCCGATGCTCGTCTGGATGGACCTCGAGATGACGGGGCTCGACCCGGCGCGCAACACGATCGTCGAGATCGCGACACTGGTGACCGACGACGCGCTGGAGATCGTGGCCGAAGGGCCCGATCTCGTCGTGCACGCCACTGCCGAGGATCTCGCCCGCATGGAGCCGGTCGTGCGGGAGATGCACACGCGGTCGGGTCTGCTCGCGGCCATCGAGTCCTCGACGATCTCGCTCGCCGACGCCGGCGCCCAGACGCTGGCATTCATCAAGGAGCACGTGCGCGAGCCGCGCACGGTGCCGCTCGCCGGGAACTCGATCGGCACCGACCGCCGGTTCCTCGCCGCTCACCTGTCCGAGATCGAGAACTGGCTGCACTACCGGTGCGTCGACGTGTCGACGGTCAAGGAGCTCGCCCGCCGTTGGTATCCCGATGCCGTGGCCGGCGCGCCCGACAAGGAGGGCGGGCACCGCGCCCTCGACGACATCCGCGAGAGCCTCGAGGAGCTCCGCTACTACCGGACGGCGGTCTTCCGGGCCACTTGACCGTGCGGTCAAGTATGGTCCGGCCCGTGGGGGACCAGCCGGCGAAGCCGCGGAAGCAGGAGCAGGAGCAAGCCTCGGAGGAGGTGACCGAGGTCGGTCCCGGTGTCCTGCGGATGATGCTGCCGATCGCGTTCACCGGTCTGGGCCACGTGAACATGTACGGCCTCGTCGACGACCGGGGCGTCGCCATCATTGACCCCGGACTCCCGGGTCCGAAGTCGTACAAGATCGTCGAGCGGCGGCTGCGCGCCGCCGGCATCCCGCTCTCGCGGATCCACACCGTCATCGTCACGCACTCGCATCCCGATCACTACGGCGCCGCCGGGCGCCTGGCGCGGGAGGCGAGCGCCGAGCTCGTGACCCACGCCGCGTTCCAGACCTTCTGGGGCACACCGCACCGCTGCCTCGATCCCACGCACGGGCACGACGAGGGCGGCGACGAGGACTGCGAGGAGCTCACCTCCAACGACGCGCCCTGGAGCCGGCCGACGCCGTGGGGCACCGACTTCCACCGGCCGCCGATGGGGCGGCGGCTGCAGATGACGATGTTCCGCAGCCTCATGCGCAAGCGGTTCGCCCCGCCGACACCGACCAAGACCTTGCGCAGCGGCGACGTCATCCGGCTCGCCGGCCGCGACGTGTTCGCGGTGTACACGCCCGGGCACACGACCGACCACCTGTGCCTGCACGATCCCGAGGAGGGCCTGCTCTTCTCCGGGGATCACATCCTCCCGACGATCACCCCCCACATCTCCGGCCTCGGCCAGGACCCCGATCCCCTCGCCAGCTTCTTCCGCTCGCTCGACACGTGCGCCGACCTCGAGAGCGTGACCAACGTGCTCCCCGCGCACGGCCACCCCTTCGAGGACCTGCGGGGCCGGATCAAGGCCATCAAGGGCCACCACGACGACCGGATCGGCGCGCTCCGCGACGCGTCAGCCGAGCTGGGCTGGGCCACCGTGGTGGACCTGTCGAAGAAGATCTTCCAGCCCCGGGTGTGGGGCTCGATGGCCGAGAGCGAGACCTACGCCCACCTGGAGCACCTCGTCGTCCTCGGCGAGGCCGAGAAGCGGGGCGCCGACCTCGACCTCGAGTACCTCGTCAACCCCCGCACCTGAGCGCGACGCCGCCCTGAGCGAGAGGGAGGCTCAGGGGTGGAGGTGGACCTTGATGGCGCCCTCGTCGCGGGCGTTGGCGACCCGGGTCGCCTCGCGGACCTGCTCGAGCGGGAACGCGTGCGTGACGATCAGATCACTCGGGAATGCTCCGGCGGCCAGCACCTCCAGCGCCAGGTCGAAGGTGTGGCGGCGCTCGCCTCGCAGCTCCTGCACGGCGTACCCGAACGTACCGACGACGTCGACGTTCTTGAACCACAGCGGCCCGAGGTCGACGGTCGCGTTCGCGACCGCGCCCAGCATCAGCAGCGTGCCGAGCTGACCGACGACCTTCAGGCACAGGTTCATCGACGCCGGCGCGCCCACAGCATCGACGACGTACGGGAAGCCGCCGAACACGAGCGATGCCCGTCCGGTCCCGGTGACCCGGCCGCCCGCCACTTCGGCGAGCGCCGCCACGTCGTCGCCGCTCTCACCCGACACCATTACGTGATGGGCGTCGAGGGCGGCCGCCGCCTCGGCCTGGTGGCGGTACCGCGCGAGCACGGTGACCTCGCTGGTCGGGGCCAGATGACGCAGCGCGGCCACCGTGGCCAGCCCGATGGTGCCGGCGCCCACCACGAGGCACGGCGCCCCCCGCTCGGGAGCCCGCCGGAGCACGCCGTGCAGCGCGATCGACAGGGGCTCCACCAGCGCCAGACCCCGATCGTCCACGGTGTCGGGCGCTGGGTGCAGCTGCGCGCGGTGGGCGACGACCTCGTCGGACCACCCGCCGCCGACCCCGGCCGCGAACCCGTGGGCGAAGCCCGACGGCTCCCCGACGCTCCAGTTCCGGCACGACGAGAACGCGCCGGCTCGGCACGCGGCGCACGGCTCGAGGCCCCGCGCCACACACGCGATCGTGGGGTCGACGGCCACGCGGGTGCCCACCGCCACCGGGCAGTCGGCACCGGCCTCGACGACGACCCCGCCGAACTCGTGCCCCAGCTCCATCGGGAAGCCGACGAGGGGGAGGAACGTCGGCGTGCCCGACCCATCGGGGAAGATGGCGTGGAGGTCGCTGCCGCACACGCCGGCCGACGCCACCTGCACCCGGGCCCAGTCGCTCCGGGGCAGCGGCGGCGGTTCGACCTCGGCCAGGCTCACCGGGTGGTCGGCATCGGCGAAGTCGAGCCGGGCGCAGCGCATCCCCGAAGGCTTACCTGACCACGGCGCTGCCGCGCACCGTGCCGTCGACCGTGAGCCAGATCCCGTCGCCCTCGGTGTGGAGGGTGACGGCGTCGCCGGCGTCGATCCCGCCCGCGTACTCGACCTCGGCGAAGGTGGGGACCAACCGCCGCTGGTGGCACACCTCCTCGACGGCCTCCCAGTACGCGGCGTTGTTCACGTGCCCGACGACGTCGAGATCGGTCCACCGGACCGGCCACGGCTGCACGGCCGCTCCCGCCGGCGGCGGCGGATGGAGGAGGCGGGCCTTGATGGTGCGGCCCTCGGCGGCCGCTGTGTAGGTGTCGTGGAACCACTGCGGGAGCCGCGCCGGGCGGCCCCGCTCGTCGACGTGCACCCAGGTGGCCGCCACCTCGACGGTCCCGGTGGCGGACCGCAGCGTCGTCCGGCGCTCGGCGTAGTGGGTCCCGATGCCACCGCACCAGGTGGTGATGTCGAGCCGCTCGCCGATCCGGGGCCAGGCGTCGACCTCCACGGTCGTCCGGCGCGTGACCCAGGGCGCCGACGCATCGTGGCCGGCGTCGGCCGTGTCGTCGTTCCCGACGTCCTGCAGGAAGCGGGCCAGGGCGTCGAGCCGCAACCGACCGGTCGGGTCGGCGTCGGCCAGGCGCACCCGGCGGGAGGTCTCGTAGCGGCGCCCCGTCACGCCGTCACGGACGCCCGGAGGTCGCGCGAGGAGCGGCCGGCGTGGAGGACGACCGGCCCGGGCTCCTCGACCCACTCCCCGTTCACCCACGACGAGCGGTGGCGACGGTGCAGCTCGACCGCCACGGTGACGGTCTCGCCCGGCCCGAGGTGCACCTTGGCGAAGCCGGCGAGCTGGCGGAGCGGGCGGCGGCGGGCCGCCTCGGGCAGCTCGACGTAGACCTGCACGGTCTCCTCGGTGGGCCGGTGGGCGTGGTTGGTGATGTCGACCTCGAGGGTGGACCCGTCGGCGCGCGCCTCGCCGTAGTGCACGTCGCCGTAGCCGAGGCCGTGGCCGAAGGGGAAGAGCGGCTCGATGTCGCGGGCGTCGTACCAGCGGTGCCCGATGAACAGGCCCTCGTCGTAGCGGGCCCGGCCGTCGGTGCCCGGGTGGGACAGGAACGCGGGCGTGTCGGCAAGCCGCTTCGGGAACGTGACCGGCAACCGGCCCGATGGTTCGGCGGCGCCGGTGAGAACGTCGGCGAGGCCGTCGCCGAGCTCCTGGCCGGCGAACCAGACCTGCAGCACGGCGGCGACATCGGCCAACCACGGCATCGGCACCGGGCTCCCGCTGTTCAGCACCACGACGGTCCGGGGGTTGACGGCGGCCACCGCTGCCACCAGCTCGTCCTGATCGAGCGGCAGGTCCATCGCGCGGCGGTCGTTCCCCTCGGTCTCCCACTCGTCGTTGGTGCCGACGATCACGACGGCGACCTCGGCCGCGGCCGCCGCGGCCACGGCGCGCTCGAACGCGTCCTCCGGCAGTGGTGGGCGAGCACCGACGAGCAGGCCGGCGACGTTGATGGCGGTGTTCTTGTGCTGCTCGACGACCAGCTCGTAGGGCTGCCCCGCCGTCAGGGCCGCGGTGCCGGTGACCTCGGTGCTGGCCGCGCCGTAGAACGCGGTACCCCGCTGCGGGTTGCCGTTGTCGACCACGAGCGAGCCGTCGAGGAAGAGCCGGCTCGGACCTGTGCTGGTGAGCGCGAAGGTCCACTCCCCGCTCTCGTCGGGCGTGATGGTGGCGCTCACCCGCACGCGGTACTTGTCCGGCACCTCGGGCGCGGGGGCTCCGAGCCAGAAGTGGCGGAGCCGGTCCGAGCCAGTGACGGCGACCGTCGTGCCGTCCTCGGTCTGGAACTCGAGTGTGGCGCCGCGGTCGCCGAGCAGGGACGACCCGATCGGTGGCACCCCCTTGAAGATGCTCGTGCCGGGCTCGTGGCGGACGTCAGCGAACCGCTCCCGCAGCGCATCGACCGGGCGCACGATCCGGTACGGCCGAACGGCGGCGCTGCCCCCGCCATGCGCGGACGGCGTCGCCGCGTTCGGCCCGATGACGGCGATGGTGGCGTTGCCATCCAGCGGCAGGAGGCCCTCGTTCTTCAGCAGCACCGATCCCGCGGCCACGGCTCGCCGCAGGATCTCCCGAGCCGCGGGATCTTCGTCGCTCTCATCGGGCGGCAGCTCGCCGGCGTCGAGGCGGCCGGCCCACGCCGCCAGCTGTAGCACCCGGCGAGCTGCCCGGTCGACGTCGGTCTCGGTGGCGTCGCCCTGCTTCACCGCGTCGACCAGCTTCTCGCCGCGGTGGGCCGGGGGGCCGGGCATCTCGACGTCGAGACCGGCGGCGAGCGCCTCGGCGGTGGAGTGCGTACCCATCCAGTCGGAGATGACGACGCCGTCGAAGTCCCACTCGTCGCGCAGCACGGTGGTGAGCAACCACGGGTGCTCGCCGGCATACACCCCGTTCACGCGGTTGTACGACGACATCACCGACCGCACGCCGGCGTCGACGGCGTCCTCGAAGGGCAGGAGGTAGGCCTCCCGCAGCGTGCGCTCGTCGACCTCCGAGGAGATCGTCATGCGCTCGAACTCGGTGTCGTTGGCGACGAAGTGCTTGATGCACGACGCCACCCTGTGGGCCTGGACGGCGCGCACGTAGGCCACGGCAAGCCGGCTCGTGAGCACGGGATCCTCGGCGAAGCACTCGAAGTTGCGGCCGCCGATCGGCGTGCGGTGGAGGTTGACCGTCGGCGCCAGGTGGACCTGCACCCCTCGCGCCGCCGCCTCCCGGCCGAGCACGCCCGCGACCTCGCCGACGAGCGCCGGGTCCCATGACGCCCCGAGCGCAGCGCCGCACGGCACGCACGCCGACCGGGGTCCCGACCACGAGATGCCGCGGATCCCGTTGGGCCCGTCGCTCATGCGGATCGGCCCGACGGACCCGGTGGCGGGGAGGTGCCAGAGGTCGGTGCCGGCAAGGAGCGCGACCCGCTCCTCGAGCGACAGGGCGGCGAGTCGCTCCTCCAGGTCTCCGTGGTCGTCCATCGGCTCGGGACACTACGAAAGTACCGTCGCACTGTGTCCATCGAGCCGCCCGCCGACGCCGACGACGAACGCGGCCACATTGACTACCGGTTCTCCCTCGCCAACGAGCGCACGTTCCTCGCCTGGAACCGGACCGCGCTCGCGCTCGTTGCCGGGGGCCTGGCCGCCGTGCACCTCCTCGACCGCGTCGAGCCGGTGGCGTTGCGGCGGGGGCTCGGCGTGCCGATGGTGCTCCTCGGCGGGCTGATCGCCGCCCTCTCCTACTCGAGGTGGGAGCGCAACGAGCGGGCCATGCTCGAGGACGCACCCCTGCCCGGCTCGCGGCTCCCCCGCCTGCTTGCAGTGGGCGTGACCGTCGGCGGCATGATCGCCCTGGCGCTGGTGCTCGTGGCCGATGTCAGCTGACGACGACGGCCTCGCGATCGAGCGGACCGCCCTCGCGTGGCAGCGCACCGGGCTCAGCCACATGGCGGCCGGCGCCCTGTTCCTGCGGCTCCTGCCCGTCAGCCCCGCCCGGGCGGCCCTGGCCTCGTCGCTGATCGCCATCGGCGTCGTGATCTCGATCGGCAGCCGCCGCATGCACCCCGGCACCCCGCACCGGCGATCGATCGCACTCGTCGGCGCGGCGACGACGGGGGCCGCCGCCGTCGGTCTGGTCCTCTCGTTCGCCTAGCGCCGGGCCCCGCCCCGGTCAGGCGGGATCCGACCGGGGCGTAGCCTCGGCGCCCGTGCCCGAGCCCCGCCTGCGCCGCGCCGCGCTCGTCGCCGGGGTGGGCGAGGGGATGCTGGCCACGACGCTGCCCCTGCTGGCGGCGGCGGTCACCCGCGACCCGCTGGCCGTCGCTGCAGTGGTCGCGGCCCAGCACCTGCCCTGGGTCCTGGTGGCCGCCGGCTGGTCGCTCGTGGCCCGCGCCGACCGCCGCACGGTGATGGGCTCGGTCCACACCGTCCGAGCCCTCGCCGCCGCCTACCTCGCGTTCGCCGTGCTCGCCGGGAACGACACGATCCTCAGGATCCAGCTGGTGGCGCTCGTCGTCGGGCTGGGGGAGGCCCTCACCGGTTCCGCCGAGGACGAGGCCGGCGATGTCGAGCTCAGCACCCGCGGGATGGTCGGCATCGCCATGATCGGCATGCCGTTGGGAGGGCTGCTGTACGAGGTCTTCGCCGCCGTCCCGTTGCTCGCCGACGTGCTCTTCTTCGCGCTGGCGGCCCTGTTCGTCCTGTTCGTGCCCCGACCGATGGCGGCACCGAGTCGGACCCCCAGCCGCCTCCGCCTGGTCCCGGGCACCGGTGCGGTCACGGCGGTCAGCGCGGTGGCCACCGCCGGGCGCAGCGGGGTCCTCGGGATCCTCGTCCTGTTCTCCCTCGAGGACCTCGGCCTCGGCGCTCCCGCCTTCGGCCTGCTGCTCGCGGGGCTGGCGGCCGCCACGGCACTCGGCGCCTGGATCGCGCCGGAGGTCGGAGCCGCCCTCGGCCTTCGCGCCGGCTTCGCCGTCACGGCCGTCGTGGCGGCCGGCGGGCTCGTCGCGGCCGTCCGCGTGGCCGATCCCGCTCGTCCGTGGGCGGCGGCCGGGGCCCTCGCCGTCACCTGGGCGGCGGCGACGACCGGCGGGGTGCTCCTGCGGGCGCTCCTCCCCGCCGCCGCCGGCCAACCCGTCACCGGTGGCGCCCTGCGCGCCGTCCATGTGGCCGAGTGGGCCGCCGTGGGCGCCGGGGCCCTCGCCGGCGGCTGGCTGGCACGGGAACGGGGGGTCGCCGACGCCGTCGAGCTGGCCGCGGCCGCCTGGATCCTGGCGGCGGTGGCCATCGCCGCCGTCCGCCGTCGGGGGCCCTCGGCCCCCACGCGAGATTCGTCGCGAAATGTGCTTGACGCCGCCTGACCGGGCAGGGAAGCATTCCCTCCGTCTCCGGAACAGGTCGGGGGCACCGCATTCCCGGGAGGAGGGTCCGACGCTCATGAGCAGCACCGTGGTCATGCCGATGCCGATGCGCAGCATGGGAGCCGTCGCGCCCTATGCCCGCGTGCGCGGCTCGTGGCAGCGGTCGCTCGCCCCGGTGTCGTTCGGCTTCGGTCTCGGTCTCGGCTCGCCCGCCGTGTGCGTCACGACCGAGAACGACCAGAACACCGGCATCGACACCAAGGCACA
Organism: Acidimicrobiales bacterium; assembly: GCA_035540955.1. Taxonomy (GTDB): domain Bacteria; phylum Actinomycetota; class Acidimicrobiia; order Acidimicrobiales; family CADCSY01; genus DATLFP01. Next base: position 5,539 of record DATLFP010000207.1, on the reverse strand, counting down.
CGTCCGCCGGCCTCAGGAGACTTCGACATAGCCAGCTCGTCGAAGAGGAACTCCGAAGGCCGTCGGGACATCCCGACGGCCTTTCTGGTTTTCCGCCCACAACGAACAGATGAAGCGCAAGAACCGAACAAGAAGGAGATCCCGATGTTCGCCGACGTGCGAATCGAGGACGCCGACGAGTGGGAACGTGAGGTGGATCTGCGCGCCCTGGCCGCCTGCAACGAGGGCTCGGGCACGCTGACCCACCTGTTCTTCTCCGAGGACCTCTACGACATCGCACACGCGAAGCACATCTGCCGGTCCTGCGAGGTCCGGGAGGCGTGCTTCGAAGGTGCGCTGGCGCGACGGGAGCCGTGGGGGGTGTGGGGTGGCGAGCTGTTCCAGAACGGCAAGGTCATCGCCCAGAAGCGCCGGCGGGGCCGGCCCCCCAAGCAGCGCGAGGCCGAGACCATCGTCATCGACGGGGTCGAGGTCGTCGTGGTGCCGGCGATCGTGAGCGCCTGAACCGACCACGACACCATCGCCGGCGGGCGGGGGTGACGCGATGCGACTCGACCCCCCAGGTCGTCATGCCGTGCCGCCCGGTGGCGCACGCTGCGAGCCCCCGCCTGCCGCGACCCAACCAGCACGACGCGAATCGGGACCCCGAGAGGGGTCCCGATAGCGTTTTCGGCTGTGCGTCGGCGCTGGCACCCCCTGACGATCGGCTTGGTCGCGGCGGCGGCCGGTCTCGTCGCCGCGGTGGCGACCGGCGCCGTCGTGCAGGCGCTCGATGGCGGCCAGTCGGCCCGTCCCGCGCCCGACGTCGAGCTCAGCTTCGGCGCCGAGGACGACGAGTCGGGCGTCGACGACCTCATCGGCGGTGACGTCGCCGGGACGGCGGCGCCAGCGGCCAGCTTTCACCTCCTCGACGGTGGATCGATGAGCCTGGCCGACCTGCGGGGCACCCCGGTGGTCGTCAACTTCTTCGCGTCGTGGTGCGCGCCCTGCATCGAGGAGATGCCCGACTTCGAGGAGGTGCATCAGGAGCTCGGCGACCAGGTCGCGTTCGTGGGCATCGATGTGCGGGACTCGATCGAGGCGGCCCGAGCACTCGTCGAGCGGACGGGGGTGACCTACGTCGTCGGCCGGGATCCGAGCGGCGGGCTCTTCCAGGACTTCGCCGCCGTGAACATGCCCTCGACGTTCCTGATCTCGCCCGACGGTGTGGTGGTCGACAGCAAGGCCGGCGCCCTGAGCGCCGACGAGCTCCGCGACCGCATCGCCGAGCACCTCCTCTCGTGATCGACCTCTCGTGATGGACCTCTCGTGATCGACGCACCGCTCGCGTATGCCTTCACGGCGGGGTTGGTGGCGGCGGTGAACCCGTGCGGGTTCCCGATGCTCCCGGCCTACCTCTCCTACTTCATCGGGCTCGACGAGGACGGCAGCGGCGGCGCGGGACGGGTGGTGCGGGCGATCACCTCGGCGGGGGCGGTCGCGCTCGGCTTCCTCGCCGTGTTCTCGGTGCTCGGCATCCCCATCAACGCCGGGATCACCTCGATCTACGAGGTCATGCCGTGGCTCACCATCGTCATCGGCGCCCTCCTCGGTGCCCTCGGCGCGGCCATGCTCACGGGCTGGAAGCCGGTCGTGCTGCTGCCTCGCCTCGACCGCGGCGGACGCAGCCGCCGGTTCGGCTCGATGGCGCTGTTCGGCGTGTCGTACGCGGTCGCCTCGCTGGGCTGCACGTTGCCCGTCTTCCTCGTCGTCGTCGCCGGCACGACCGAGCGCGCCAACGCGCTCTCGGGCGCCTTCGCCTTTGCCGCCTACTGCATCGGGATGACCGTCGTCCTGATGACGGTCTCGATCGCCCTCGCCCTCGCTCGCGACGGCTTCGTGCGCCGTTTGCGGGAGCTCAGCCGGTTCGTCGATCGAGCATCGGGGGTCCTGCTCCTCGCCGTGGGCGCCTACCTCATCTGGTACGGCATCTACGCCATCGACCCCGCCAACAGCACCGCGTCCTCCCCGCTCGGCTGGGTCGAGCAGTGGTCGTCGGACGCCACCGCCTGGCTGTCCGACGGCGGCACCGGCCGCGGGCTGGCGCTGGCCGCGTTCGTCGCCGCGGCCGCCGCCATCGCGATCCCGCTCAGTCGGGGTCGGCGACCCTGAGGCGGCACACGACGCAGGTCCCCCCACCGTCGCCGTCGGCGATCGACAGCGAGCCGCCCATGGCTCGGGCGAGCGCGGACGCGATGAACAGCCCGAGGCCGAGGCCGCTCGAGTCCCGGGAGAGCCGCACGTGCTTCTCGAAGACGCGGGCCCGGTCACGGTGCGGGATCCCTGGTCCGCGGTCGATCATCTCGATGGCGACCCACGGGCCATCGGCTCGGGCGTGGAGCCCGATGGGGGTCTTCGGCGGCGAGTGCCGGTCGGCGTTGGTGGCGAGGTTGGTCACGACCTGTTGGATCCGAACCCGGTCGACCAGGACGCGTGGGAGGTCGGGGGCCACGCGGACGTCGAGCGGATGCGAGCCGACGAGCGGCCGGAGCACCTCGGCGAGATCGGTGAGCAGCGCCGCGGGCGCGACGGGCTCGAGGTCGACGGCGAGTGAGTCGAGGTCGAGCGCAGCCGACGTCAGGAGGTTCTCGGTGACGGCGTGCAGGGTGCGGGCCTGCGCCGTCATGCGCCCCACCAAAGCCCGCCGCATCGTGTCGTCGATCTCGTCCCATCGATCGTCGAGCGTCTCCCCGAAACCGATGATCGCCGTGAGCGGGCTGCGGAGGTCGTGGGCGACGACCGCCCGCAGCTCGCGGTCGTCCAGATAGGTGACGCCGCCCGGCTCGGGCGCCTCGGCCGTCGGTGGTGGCGCCATGCCGAGCAGGTCCTTCAAGGCGTCCAGCACGGCGGCGGGCGGGGTGCCCTTCTCGAAGTAGGCGTCGGCCCCGAGCTCCGAGGTCGACCGGGCGATGCGGCCGCCCTCGAACCCCGACAGCACCGCGATCAGCGCGTCGGGCGCGAGCTGCCGGAGGCGCGGAAGCGCCTCGAGCCCGTCCATGGTGGGCATCGAGAGGTCGAGGATGATGACGTCGGGCCTGCTGGCGGCGCAGAGCTGCACGGCGGACTCCCCGTCACCCGCCTCGCCGACGACCTCGAAGCCGCCATCGGTCTCCAGCACGACGCGCAGCAGGAACCGGAGGTCGGCGACGTCGTCGACCAGCAGCACGCGATGCCCCACGCTGCCATCCTGTCAGGCATCGTGTTCGCGGATCTGCTTGCCGAGCCCGGCGTGATCGAGGTGCTGGAGCTGCGCTCGACGATCGGGTTCCTCGCCTTCCATGGCGGCTCGCTCGAACGGCAGACCGACGTGATCGCCGTCGACGCCGCCGAGCGCTCCGGTGCATCGGTGTACGCCGTGGTCCAACCGCCCGGCCTGCGGTGGCACATCCCGAGCGTGGACGTGCGACCGGAGGCATCGCCGTCGCTCCGAGCGTTCCTCGACCACGTCGAGGTGACGATCGCCATCCACGGCTTCGGACGCGACGGGTTCTGGACCACGATGCTCCTCGGCGGGTCGAACCGCGACCTGGCCGCGCACCTCGCCACCCACCTCGCACCGGCACTGCCGGACTACGCCGCGGTGCACGACCTCGATGCCATCCCGGCCGAGCTGCGGGGCCTCCACCCGCGCAACCCGGTGAACCTCCCGCCGAAGGGCGGCGTGCAGCTGGAGCTCCCGCCGCGGGTCCGCGGCACCACGCCGCACTGGGACGACTGGCCGGGGCCGGGCCACTGCCCGCCGACGGAGGCGCTCATCGCCGCCCTCGCGGCCGCCGTGACAGCCTGGCCGGCGTGACCACACTGCGGATCTTCACCGAGCCCCAGCAGGGCGCCAGCTATGAGCAGCTCCTCGCCGTGGCCCGCGCCACCGAGGAGCACGGCTTCGACGCGTTCTTCCGCTCCGACCACTACCTCAAGATGGGGGACGGGTCGGGCCTGCCCGGGCCGAGCGACGCCTGGGTCACGCTGGCGGGGCTGGCCCGCGACACCGACCGGATCCGGCTGGGCACGCTCGTCACGCCGATCACGTTCCGCTACCCGGGGCCGCTGGCCATCAGCGTCGCCAACGTCGACGCCATGAGCGGCGGCCGCGTCGAGCTCGGGATCGGCACCGGCTGGTTCGACGCGGAGCACGCTGCGTACGGGATCCCGTTCCCGCCGCTCGGCGAGCGCTTCGGCATGCTCGAGGACCACCTGGCCATCCTGACCGGCATGTGGTCGGCCCCCGAGGGCGAGACCTTCAGCTACTCGGGCGCCCACCACTCGGTGACGGACTCGCCGGGTCTCCCCAAGCCGGTGCAGCGGCCCCATCCGCCGATCATCATCGGCGGCGGCGGGCAGAAGCGCACGCCGCGGCTCGCCGCCACGTACGCGGCCGAGTACAACCTCCCGTTCGCGCCGCTCGCCTACTTCACCGCGCAGTGCGACCGGGTGCGGGCCGCGTGCGACGCCCTCGGCCGCGATCCCGGCACGATCGTGCTGTCCGCCGCCCTCGTGGCGTGCTGCGGTTCCGACGACGCGGAGGTCGCTCGCCGAGCGGCCGCCATCGGCCGCCAGCCCGAAGAGCTCCGGGAGAACGGGGCGGCCGGCACCCCCGCGGAGGTGATCGACAAGATCCGCGCCTTCGCCGACGCCGGCGCCGCCCGCATCTATCTGCAGGTCCTCGATCTCGACGACCTCGACCACCTGGCGCTGCTGGGCGCCGAGGTCATGCCCCACGTGTGACGGTCGCGATCAGGGCGCGAGCCGCTCGATGATCCAGCGGCCGCCCTCGAGCCGGTACCGGAGGCGGTCGTGGAGCCGGTTGCGGCGGCCCTTCCACAGCTCGACGGTGTCGGGCCGGATCACGTAGCCGCCCCACCACGGCGGTCGGGGCACCGCATCCGGGTACCGGGCCTCCACCTCGGCGAGGTCGTCTTCGAGCGCGGCGCGGGAGGCGACGACCGAGGACTGCCGTGACACCCAGGTGCTCAGCTGGCTGCCCCGGGGGCGGGTGGCGAAGTAGGCGTCGGACTCCTCGGGCGCGAGCCGCTCGGCCACGCCGGTGGCGGTGACCTGGCGCTCGAGTGGCTTCCACAGCAGGACGAGCGAGCAGTGCGGGTCCTCGGCCAGCTCGCGGCCCTTGCGGCTTCCGTAGTTGGTGAAGAAGGAGAAGCCGCGCTCGTCGATGCCCTTCAGCAGCACCGTGCGCGCCGAGGCCCGCGTGGCGAGCTGCATGGCATCGGGCTGGACGAGCCCACCAGCGACCGCGTCGGCATACCACCGCGCCACCTGCACGAGCGGATCCCGATCGACGTCCCCCTCCCCCAACCCCTCATCGATCATCAGCACGCCTTCACACAGACTCCGCACGGAGTAGGGAGGATCAGCAAGAGCATGACCTGTGTACGAAGGCGAGCGCGGAACTGGTCGTTCTGTGCGGCGGCCACTGAACCGGATGATCGAGTAGGGCCGCGAGAGATCCGGCACTTGCACTGCGCAGGTTGCGCGCGAACCGGCA